>NZ_JAEUPY010000533.1 GCF_016790065.1 Steroidobacter sp. | reverse complement strand
CGGATATCGCTGCACCAGGCGAATCAGCAATGCGGCTTGAGCGTTGGGTTTGGCGCGGCCTTGTTCCCAATTCTCAAGCGTTCGCACGTTGGTGCGTAAGTAGCCAGCAAACAGCCCACGCGACAGGTTCATGTCTTTGCGTACCTTGGCGAGTTCGCGAGGGGTGATTTTCGGAGCAGGTTTGACCTTCACTGTATGGGTGCGCAATGTGCGCTTGCCGGCGCGGTGCTCGGCAAGCGCGTCAAAACCCTCTGTGAGTTCGGCAAACAGATCACGTTTCTTTTTCATGCGCCTTCCTCACCTTCAGCTCGCCTTTAACGAGCTCTTTCGTTGATGAGACCATCAACGTTGCGTGCTAGACCGGCGTTTTCAATTGCTTAGACCCCCGCATTGGCGCTGCGCCCGCGAAACCTGTAGTCGCCGACCGTGATGAGGTTTGGCCCGACGCTGCCCCGTCACCGGTCCGCAGTCGAGGAGTTCAGTTCGATTCGAACCGTGTCCCCGTCGCGCGCGAAGCGTAGATCCTTTTCCAGCGACAGGAAGTCGAGCAGTGCCTGAGGTTGGTCAGCGTTGAAGACCCCGTCGAGTTCGCGAGCGCGGATTTGCGGGTCGTCGATGACCAGCTGGGTCTTGTTGTATCGATTGAACTGTTCCACCACGAACTCGAGCCGATCGTGATCGAAGGTTAGTTTTCTCTGCTGCCAGGCCGTGGCCTTGGCAACTGCGCCATTGCCGAGTTCAGTGATTTGGCCGTCGCGTGTGATCGTCGCTTGCTCTCCCGCGGTGAGGGAGATTTGCTTGCCGTTACCCGCGACTTTGACATGGCCCTCGACGACGGAAACAGTGGTCTCGGTATCGCGACGATAAACATTGAAGCGCGTGCCGACCACTTCGATTACCGCCGAGGGTGTGACGACACGAAACGGACGCCGACGATCACGTTCGGCAGTGAACATGGCTTCGCCTTCCAGCAACCGCACTTCTCGGATCTGTTCATCGAAGGCGACTGCGATTCGCGACTTCGTATTGAGATGTACCAACGAGCCATCATCCAGCTTCAGTGCGCGCTGCTCGCCGGTCGCAGTTTCGTAGGTCGGCGGCGAGCCGAATTTGAAAGCGATAAATGAGAAGGCGCCAACTACGATGCACGCCAGCGCTGCGGCGAGAGCAGTGCGTCGGCGTATGGATTGCGGCCGGACGAGGTTGGCAGGTGTTACGTAGGCAGCCTGCATAGGCACGACCTCCGAGCCATTTTCCTCGCGGACTTCTTCGACCAGGGCATCGAGGTCGACATCCTTCAGCGCGGCCATGGCACCGAAGTCGCGATCGATTGCCGTGATCTCCAAAAAGGCTCGCATGTGTTCGGCCGAACTCTCCAGCCAGCGACGGAAGCCGCTTTCGGTCTCCGCCGAAGGCTCGTGCTCGAGTCTTAGCAGCCACGCCGCGGCCTGCTCGTTGAGCAGGCGACGTCGGGCCCGTTCAGTACTGTCCAGTGTGGGGGCGTCCATCGCTACCGATCCTGTCGATTCTCTCTGATCATCGCCAGCGCACGAGTGAGATAGTCGTAAACGGTCTTACGAGTGAATCCCAGCCGTTGCGCGATTTCCGCCGGGCTCAGGCCATCGCGTTTGCGTAACAGCAACACCGCGCGATAGGCCTTGGGCAGCGGTCTCAACAGGCGCTCCAGTTGGTCCGCCGAGGCCAGTTGATCGAGCGGGTCCGCCTCCGTTGCCGGAGCACTGAGATGATCGACTGTCTCCAGCAAATTGGAGTCGAACACCACGCGACTATTCCGCTCGCGCATGCGGAATTCGTAAACGAGATTGGAGGCCAGCTGATACAGGAACGCCTGCGCGTTCCGGATGTGTTCACGGCGCGCGACCAGCACGAAGCGCAAATAGGCGTCCTGCGCCAAATCGTGCGCTGTTTGGGTGCACCCGGTGCGCCGCATAAGGAAGCGATGCAATTCGGGGCCATACTCTTCGAACGCGTTCCCGGCGAACTCGGAGGATGCATGCGGATTGTCGGGGCTACGAGCGTTCAAAGCATTGCGGATCCTGATCCGATCTACCTAAGACTGTGCGAGCCGGGCAATTTACCGATGGCAGTTTTGCCGTCGGTAAACAGCGCTCGAACCACAGTCTATGACTCCAGAACAGTCATGGCTCACAGTGGGCCGATAGGGGACATAAATGAAGACCATTCGGCAGGCGGGCCTCGCGGCTGCCTTGATTCTCATGGGCGGTCTGGCCACGGCGCAACAGGCGCATCGCCTGTCCGGCCCGGTGGCCGTCGATATTCCGGCGCTGCCGCTGAACGATGCCTTGAAGCAGTTGGCGCAGCAGGCGGGCTTCCAGGTGGTGTTCTATTCGAAGGCCGGCGAAGGGCTGCAAGCCGCCAGACTCTCAGGCGAGTACACGGCTGAAGCGGCGTTGATGGAATTGCTGGCGGGCACCTCGCTGACTTACGAATTCGTCAACGACAACACCGTGGCGATTCGTCCCAGCAAACCCTCGGAGGTCTCGCCCACGGCCGATCTGGAAGAGGTGGTCGTGACCGGTGCGTATACGGCTCAAGTGGACGTGGTGGGCAAGACTTCGCAGCGGCTGCGTGAGATCCCGCATTCCATCTCGGTGGTGACGCGGCAGCGCCTGGAAGATCAGAACTTCCAGACCATCGACGATGCCCTGAAGTTCGTCACTGGCGTCACCACCCAGACGGTGGGCACCACCGGTCTGATGAGCTCGTTCTCCGCTCGTGGCTTCAGTGCCGACATCATTCAGCTCGATGGCATGCCGGTGGACAGCGTCAGCAGTTTGAGCGCGCAACCCGATCCGGCCATGATCGAACGCATTGAAGTGCAGCGAGGCGCGGCCGGCATGTTCAAAGGCCCCGGCAGCCCGGGCATGTCGATCAATTTGGTGCGCAAGCGGGCGCTATCGGACTTCCAGCTGCAGGCCCAGTTGAGCGCCGGTTCTTGGAACAACTATCAGGGCGAGCTCGATGTGACCGGTGCGTTGACCGCTTCGGGACGAGTACGCGGTCGCCTGGTGACGGCGCTGGGGGACTGGGAGTCCTATCTGCACAACGTCGATGGCAACAAGCAATTGGTCTATGGCACGCTGGAGTTCGATCTGCTGGAACGAACCACGCTGTCGGTGGGCGGCAGCTGGCAGCAGATCGATGCGACACAGTCTTACGGATTGCCGTCCTACGGCGATGGCCGACTTCTCGATGTGTCGCGTGCCATTGCGTTCGTGACGGATTGGTCGCGCTTGGAAAGCGACACGCGTGATGGTTTCGTGGAGCTGGAGCACAGGCTGGCAAGCGGCGGTAACTTCAAAGCCGCGGTACGCCGCGTAGAACGCGACAATCCCTTCTCTTTTGTGAGCATGGCCACTGCTGCCGGTGTGTCCGCTAACAACACGAGTTCATTCAGCAGTTCCCGATATCACGATGTCGGCCCCGCGCAGAACACCACGGCGGACGTCTACTTCAGCACGCCGCTGCAGTTTCTTGGGCAGACTCACAACTTTCTGATCGGGGCGGATTATCGGACTTCCCTGGGCCACATCAGCCGGCGCGACAACCCGACGCTGGTGACTATGAATATCCATGAGTTCGATCCCAACCTGGTGCCGCGACCGAACGCCAACCGAACGTTTTGGCGGACCACCGAGGTCGAGTCCTACGGCGTCTACAGCCAGTTGCGCTTCAAGCCTGCCAGTGCATTGACCCTGATCGGCGGCGCCCGGTTGAGCTGGTGGCAGTCGACAATTACCAATCGTCTCACCAACGTCGTCGTGTCCGACTATGACGCCACCAATGAGTTCACTCCCTATGCCGGCGTGGTGTTCGACCTGAACAAGGCGCTATCGCTGTATGCCAGCTATGCAGAGATCTTTGTGCCGCAGAATGGCCTCACGGTGACGGGTACTCAGATCAAGCCGCGTATCGGCGGTCAGTATGAGGCTGGCATCAAGGCGGAGTTTCGTGACGGACGCGTCAACACGCACGCGGCGGTCTACCGACTGCAGGATGAGAATCGCGCGCTGACCGATCCAACCAATCCTAGTTTCGTGATTCCGCTCGGTGAGGTGCGCAGCCAAGGATTCGAAACCGAGGTGAGCGGTCAGCTGGCTCCGGGGTTGAATCTCACCGCAGGCTACACCTTCACCGAAACCGAATACATTCGGGGCGCAGCCGGGCAGGCCGGCCAGCAGTTCAGCAGCATCACGCCGAAACACAACGTCAACTTCTGGGTGCACTATCGGTTGCCCGAAAGCCTGATCAGCGGCTTGGAGATCGGCGCGGGAATGCGCGCCGTCAGCCGGTTCTCCGAACAGATCAGTTCGACGTTCCCGAGACTCAGAGGTGCGGGCTATGCAACTGCGGCCTTGATGGCCGGCTATCGAATCAACGAGCGTTACAAACTCTCCATCAACATCGACAACCTGTTCGACAAGGAATATTACGAAAGAGTGACCAGCCCGATCAGCTTGAATGTTTATGGCGCTCCTCGCAGCTTCACCATGACCCTGCACGGTGCATGGTGAGCGTGCGTACTTTGACGCTAGCCGGGCTGGTGGCTCTGGCACTGACTCCCATCGCCGCGTCCGCGGCGGCAGCAGATTCCAGCAACTCAGCGAAGGTCGATGCGCTGTTCTCCGCATGGGACAACACTCGGTCGCCAGGCTGTTCCGTGGCGGTATCGAGAGATCACACGATCGTCCACAGCCGTGGCTACGGTATGGCCAATCTGGAATACGGCGTGCCCATTGGTCGCGATACGATTTTTCATGTCGCGTCGGTTTCCAAACAGTTCGCGGCCGCCGCGGTGATGCTGTTGGCGGAGCAAGGCAGGGTGTCGCTGGATGATGAAGCGCGGAAATATGTGCCGCAGCTGCCGGACTTCGGCAGGTCGATCACGATCCGCCATCTCATTCATCACACCAGTGGGTTGCGGGACCAGTGGGCGCTGCTCGGCTTCTCAGGCTGGCGACAATCGCGAGATCTGATTACCGATGACGACGTGATGAGCGTTGTGTCACGCCAGCGCGATCTGAATTTCGCGCCGGGGGAGCGATACTCCTACTCCAATACCGGGTACACGCTGCTCGGTCAGATCGTCCGGGCGACCGCCGGAAAATCGTTGCGGGAGTTTACGACCGAACGTTTCTTCACGCCGTTGCGGATGAGTTCGAGTCATTTCCGCGATGACTTCACTGAGCTCGTGCCGAATGCCGCCGTGGGCTATGAGCGCTCTGGCGATGGGTTTCGTAACAGCGTGACCAACTTCAACACCGTCGGTGCCACCAGCCTGTTGAGCACGTCGGAGGATCTGCTGAAGTGGGCGGCGAATCTACAAACCGGCGAGGTCGGCGGCGAGCGATTCGCGCGGCGGATGATCGAGCAGGGCAGGTTGAATGACGGCAGCAAGATTCAGTACGCCGCCGGGTTGGATGTGACGAATTATCGTGGCTTGCAGCTGATCGGTCATTCCGGTGCGGATGCAGGTTATAGAGCGTATGTCGGTTACCTCCCCGCGCCGCGCTTGGCGGTTGCCCTAACCTGCAACACGGTGATCGCGACCAGCGCCCTGGCCAAGCAGATCGCCGATGTGTACTTGGCGGGCCAGCTCGACGCGGTGGC
>NZ_JAEUPY010000529.1 GCF_016790065.1 Steroidobacter sp. | reverse complement strand
GACTGGCCGAGGTGAGCATGACCAGTCCTGTGCCGTTCAGATCCGGATGACGCTTGATATGCATCGCCAGATCCAACCCATCCATCTGTGGCATCACGAAGTCGAGCAGGGCGACGTTGAACGCGCGTCCGCCATTGTGTGCCGACTGCAGCGTGCCGAGTGCGACGTGACCTGAATCGACGCACGCATGCTCGACACCCCACAGACGCAACTGCTCGCTCAACAAGCGGCGGTTCAGTTCGTAGTCGTCGACGATCAGCACGCGCAGTTGTGACAGCATTTCCTGGTCGCTTGAGGACAGCGCAACTGGCGTTTCAGACACCGGTGCCGGCAAGGTGAACCAGAATGTGGAGCCGCGGCCCAACGTGCTTTTGAAACCGATCTGGCCGCCCATCAACTCGACCAGGCGTTTACCGATGACCAAGCCGAGGCCGGTGCCGCCAAACTCGCGAGTGGTCGACGAGTCGGCTTGCGAGAACTGCTGGAACAACAGCGGCTGTTTCTCGACCGGAATGCCTACGCCGGTATCGGTAACCTGGCAGCGAACGAAGCGCACACCGAACTCGGTGACGATGGGTTCGACTTCAATCAACACATGACCGCTGCGTGTGAACTTGATGGCGTTACCGACCAGGTTGAGCAGCACCTGACGTACTCGCCCCGGATCGCCTTCGAGCAGCGCCGGCACATCCGCCGCCACGCGAATCGCCATCTCCAAGCCTTTGGCCTGCGCTTGATGGGCCAGCAGATCGGTGACTTCTTCGGCCGCGCGGGCGCAGTCGAAAGGAATCTTCTCGACTTGTAACTTGCCGGCCTCGACCTTGGAAAAGTCCAGGATGTCGTTGATGACGTGCAGCAGCGACTCTGCCGAGTGCTGGATGATCTGCACGTGCTCGCGCTGTTCTTTGTCGAGCTGCGTGTCCAACAGCAAGTTGGTGAAGCCCAGCACGCCGTTCATGGGGGTGCGGATTTCGTGACTCATGTTGGCCAGGAATTCGCTCTTGGCGCGGCTGGCTGACTCGGCCGCGATCCGAGCCCGTTGCAACTCTTCGGCTTGGCGCGACCGCTCGGCGATTTCCGCTTCGAGCACGCTGGTTCGTCGCAATTCCTCGGCCTGCTTGGCGCGCTCCACCATCTGGGCTTCGAGCGCGATGGTTTTGCTTTCGACGGTGTCCGCCATGTCGTTGAAGGCACGAGCGAGTTCGGTCGACTCGTCGCCGCCGACCACAACGGCGCGCGCCGACGATTCGCCCAACGCGATCCGGCGCACGACACCGGTGAGATTCACGATGGGGCGCGCTGTCCGGCGAGCGATGATCAGCGCCGCTATCGAGCTCACGATCAAAGCGAGCAGCACGATCCACGCCGTTTGGAAAAACATCTCCCGCACCGGAGCGATCACATCTGCGTAATGCGCGATGGTCACGACGCGCCAGCCGCCGGCACGATTGGCGCCGTAAGTCGGCAGCCGGGTAAATGCAACCAGCACCGGCTCGCCACTGCGTTCCACCAATGCCCAGCCGGCATCGCTACGACCCATGCGTTCCAGCAGTGTCGGATCCGCGGTGAGCACTGAACTCAACCGCTTGCCGCGATCGGCGGGATCCGAACTCAGTAGCTCATCGCCGTTCAGATCGATCAAGTATGCCTGCCGCGCACCCGTGGCTCGCTTGCCGATGTCACGTAGCATTTCCTCGAACGGCGCGTCGAGCAACTCCGCGATCAGTACGCCGCCGACGTGTTGTTTGGCGTCGCGAATGGTGATCATCAAATGAAACGTTGCGTCGTCGGCGTCCCGCTCTTTGGTGAGACTCACCAGTTCGGCCGAGCCGACCGGCCGCTGCAGCACGCTGTCGAAGTTGGCGCGCAATCCGGGAGAGAGTTCATGAACCGAGTGGCCAACGTCATGGGCATCGGAGGAGGAGACCACAGTGCCCTGCGGATTGGTCAGATAGATCCGCCGCATATAGGGATAGACGTAAGTGAAGTTTCTCAGCCGAGCCGTCATTGCGGCAGAAGAGTCTTCACGCAAGGCACGGTCGTCGACGTACACATACATGCCGCGCACGGCATCGAGCAGCAAGTTATCCACGGCGCGCGCCGTCGGCACCAAGCTGTCTTCGAAGCGAGCTGCCACCAACTGTTCGGTGTGCAACTTCATCATGGGATAGAGCGCGGTGATGGCAACGGCCAGCGACACCGTCGTCATTCCTATCAAGGCCGCAAGAATTTTCCTTGTGAGAGTCACTGCTGCCGCTCGCTTACTGCAGTGCTCGGATAAAGCGGGAGTCCAGATGCGCTGGGCTGTCGACGCGCCGTGTGACCAGGCCGCGATCCAACATGAAATCGTTCATGCGTCGCCAGGAGCCATGCAACGATTCGAAACCCGCGGCGTATGAGAAAGCTCGGACGTTGTCGGCTGCGTCGAGCACGCGGTCGGCGCGCAGCAAGTCCTGTACATACGGTTCCGGTTCTTTGGAGAGCCGAGCCACGATGGCGCACGCCTCAACCGGATGCTGTCGAATGAAACTCTCGGCGCGATGCCAGACCTGCACCAACGCTTCGACCTCACGCGGGTGCGCATCGATGAAATCACGGCGCAGGGTGAAGACGGAGTAGGTGAGTCCAGGAAAGTCCGCGGCCGAAAAGATCTGCACGCCGCCAGCAGCCTTGGCCTCCGACACATACGGTTCCCACACCAGCACGGCATCGACTTCGCCGCGCTTGAACTGCCTGATGGCTTCGTCGCCAGGGACATCCAGCAAGATCAGATCGTCGAGCTTGAGATGATCGCGCTCAGCCACTACCGACAATAAATATTCCAGATAAGTGCCCCGATGCAGAGCCACCTTCTTGCCGCGCAAGTCTTGCAAGCGGCGATTGCCGGGCTTGGCGATGAGCGCCTCGGCCACTTCCGAATAGTCGATGGCGATGACGCCGGTGAGATCGTTGCCGGCGGCCACGTGCCTCACCAGGTCGTATTGGGAGAAGCCCATGGCCTGCAACTTGCCGGAGTTGACGTCATGCATGGAATCGAAATATTTGCCGTTGACGTCGACACGCTCCACGTTCAACCCGGCTTCGCGAAACCAGCCTTTGTCATGGGCCACATCGACCCAGTAGCTACCGGGCCAAACATACGTGGCGATGCGAATCGGCTCGGAGGAGAGCGGTGGCGGTGCCTGGTGCGATCCACAGCCACTCATCAGCACGCTGCCGACGAGCATGAACGCCGCAGCCGCGAGGCTGTCGCGGCCAGCTGTCAGAAGCGACTTGAAGGCGTGAATCGTCCTGTTGATCACAACCGTGTCCGTGAGGCACAGCCAAACACATGACGGCGCACCCTCGGCACTGAAGGCACGCCCCCGAATCGAGCTCTTCGTCGCATCGGGCAACGGCTCGCTTGACGGAATCTTGAGCGGCAAGTCCGCTACCCGCGGGGCACGTCACGAATCGCGCCGGCTTTTAGGGGAATGCCTCAAGCCGCCGGGCGGGAACACGCTGCGTTTTAGGTAGCTAAAGCAGCACTGCCGATGGCAGTATGCGGGGCTCGTAACGACAAGATCGCAAAGCGACCATGAAGTTGGGATTGATCGAAACCACTGCGCTAGCCAGCCTGCTCCTGTTGCTTGGATATCGCGCTCGCGCTGCCATTCCTTTACTGCATAGGCTGAACATTCCCGCACCGGTGATCGGTGGCCTTGCCATGTCAATCGTGGTGCTGGCGCATCGTTCGTTCGCGACCACGCCGATCCAATTCGATACGACGTTGCAGCGGCCGCTGATGATCGCGTTCTTCACCAGCATCGGCTTCGCGGCGAGCTATCGACTGCTGCGCGTGGGCGGCCCGCAGATGCTGTTGTTTCTGCTCGCCTGTAGCGTCCTGGCGATATTGCAAAACATCCTCGGCGCAGGCGTCGCAACCCTGTTCGGCTTGCCGCCACTGTTTGGAACGTTGACGGGCGCAGTCACGCTCGCGGGCGGTCCAGCGACTGGCATGGCGTTCGCGCCGCTGTTCGAACAAGCGGGAGTTGCCGGCGCCGGTTCGATCGCACTAGCCAGCGGGATGGGCGGCATCGTTCTAGGCAGCATCCTGGGCGCACCGTTGGCAACGATGCTCATCGAACGCTACAAGTTGCGTCCAGGCGCTGCCACTGCGGACACGCACGCGCTGGCGACGACATCCGAGCCAGACGCATCACCCGCACAGGACGCGACCTACACTGTCCTCAAGAACCTCACGCTCGTGCTGCTCGCCATGTGGGTCGGCTCCGGTATCAGCCAGCTCATCGAGAACGCCGGTGTCACCATGCCGCCTTACATCGGCTCACTCATCATCGGCGCAGCGATCCGCAACTTGGACGATGCGACGGGCTGGCTGCATCTATCGCACAAGACCATCGACACCATTGGCGGCGTCACCTTGTCATTGTTTCTGTCCATGGCGCTGATGACACTGAACCTGCTCGAGCTCGCGAGCCTCGCCGCGCCGTTGTTGATCAACCTGTTGTTGCAGGCCGCGTTGGTGGCCGCGCTCTGTCTCGGGCCAGTGTTCATTCTGATGGGCAAAGACTATGACGCTGCGGTGATGTGCGGCGGCTTTGCGGGAGTCATGTTGGGAACGACCGCAAATGGTATGGCGGTCATGCGCTCGGTGGTGGAACGCTACGGCATCGCGCCCAGTGCGTTCCTGGTAGTGCCCATCGTCGGTGGCTTCTTCCTCGACTTCACCAACGCGCTCATCATCACGGTGTCGGTGAACCTGCTGAGCTGATCGTTACTGATTGCCCCACAAGAAGGGCTGGCTCAGCGTGAGCTGCCCCTTATCGATCAGCACGCCCTGATCGCGATCCTTCGCCAGCCACCACGGGCCGTCCAGATCGGCATAGTCGGCGTGAGCGGCAATCTGCAGCGCCGGCGCGATGCTCAGCGATGTGCAAACCATGCAGCCGATCATCACTTGCAACTTCCGATCTCGCGCCGCTTGCCGCAGGCGCAGCGCTTCGGTGAGGCCACCGGTCTTGTCGAGCTTGATGTTCACGACTTGGTAGCGACGCGCGATCTGCTCCAGACCGCTCACGGTGTGCACGGACTCATCCGCGCATAAAGGCACCAAAGGCGTAAATGTTTCCAAGGCCGCATCCTGCGAACCTGGCAGCGGCTGCTCGATGAAAGCGATGCGGTGCTTGGCGAGGAAGGGCTGCAGCTCGCGCAATAGATCGATGTTCCAACTCTCGTTGGGATCGATGATGAGCTGCGCGTCTGGCGCCACCGAGGCAACCGCTTCGATAGCCGCTTGCGGCGTTTGGTCGTCGACCTTGATCTTGATGACCTTGGAACTGGCGACGTCGCGCGCGGCAGCGGCCATGTTCTCCGGCGTATCGATGGAGATGGTAACGGCGGTCGAGTACGACGCCGGCACGGACTGGCCGATCAATTGCGCGACCGACTTGCCGCTCGTGCGCGCTTCGAGATCCCACAGCGCGCAGTCGACAGCATTTCTCGCCGCGCCTGCCGGCAGCAGCGTTTCCAATCGTGCGCGGGTGAGTTCAAACGGCGACAGTGACTTCAGCACTTCGAGCTGCTGAAGCACCGACTCAGGCGTCTCATTGTAACGCGCGTAAGGCACCGACTCGCCACGGCCGACGATGTCGCCCACGCGCGCTT
Organism: Steroidobacter sp.; assembly: GCF_016790065.1. Lineage (GTDB taxonomy): Bacteria > Pseudomonadota > Gammaproteobacteria > Steroidobacterales > Steroidobacteraceae > Steroidobacter. The sequence continues at coordinate 567 of NZ_JAEUPY010000529.1, read as the reverse complement.
CAACGACGGTGACGACTGCCTCCGTCTTGACGCCTCGCGAGATGCGAAAGGGGCGGGCTAGCGGCCAGCGCTCGCTGCGGGCAATGAATCCGGAAAGCATTCGAGTAGTCGTCCTACGATTTTGCCGACGCCCATGGCGATGGGATCTTCGCACGGCAGGTCCAGTTCATCCTCGACCTGTTCGCACAGCCGACGCGCCACGATGGGATCGAGTTTGGAAGTATTCAATGCAATGCCGACCGCGACGACGTCGGGTTGAGTCACCCGAGCCGCAGTCATGTTCGCGAGCAAACATTCTTTCAAAGGCGGCAGTGGACGACCCGGCAGGCCGCGCATATGCGGGCGATCGGGCTCATGACACATCACCAGCGCATTCGGCTGCGACCCGTGCAACAGACCGAGCGAAACGCCGGCATACGACGGGTGGAACAACGAGCCCTGACCTTCGATGATGTCCCAGCCGCCATCATGTCGCGCCGGCGATAGCCACTCGGCAGCACCCGCGATGAAGTCGGCGACCACCGCATCGATCGGCACGCCGCTACCGGCGACCAAGATGCCGGTCTG
>NZ_JAEUPY010000491.1 GCF_016790065.1 Steroidobacter sp. | reverse complement strand
TTTGCCGAAGTGCTGCCGGAATTGAGTGAGCGCCACGACGATGTGTTTCTTGGTCATGGCATGAGAGATGCCCAATCGTTCGGCAATCTGTTTCATCGAGAGTCCGTCGCGTCGGTGGAGCATGAACACCGCGCGCGCCGTAGGATTCAATTGATCGAGGGCCCGCTGCAACTCCTCGACGCACTGTTCGGCATCGACTTGCATTTCGGGGTCTTGGGCCGTACCCGGCTCGCCCAACGCCTCATCGATTTCCACCGACACCGGCGCACGCGCCTGACGCATGGAATGCTGAAGCGCCACGTGCTGGGCGACCGTAAAAAGATACGCCTCGGGCGAGCGAATCGCCTCGTGGTCGGACACCCGCAGCAGGTGCAGATACACGTCCTGCGCCACATCCGGCACGTCCGAGGCAGTCCTCAGGCGCCCGAGCAGGAAACGGCGCAGCCGCTGCCCATGGCTAGCGACCAGGCGGGTGATCAGTAACTGCTTTCCTTCCACAGTAAATAGAGAGTAGCGCCGAACCCGGTTTGATACCGAACCGGGCGAAATTTCTCGCCACCTCCCCTGGATAGCCCAGAAAAATCAATTGAATCAGCCAGTTACATAACACCACGCAGCATCGCTGCACGAGGTGCGACCGGCCAGCACCGTGGTACGAAATAATGTAATCTTCGTGCTACATATTTAGGTTATTTGTAGTCTGAAGGTGACAAATGCCCACCCCGCATCACCCACCTGCCGCGGTCCGCCGCGCCCTTCGCAAGCTCGGTTCGGACATTCAAGATGCCCGGCGGCGGCGGCGGCTGCCGATGGCGATCGTGGCCGAACGCGCCTTTACCTCCCGCTCGACGCTGCAAAGAATCGAGGCCGGCGACTCTGTGGTGAGCATCGGCATCTACGCCGGCGTGCTTCAGGCACTCGGCCTGCTCGATGGACTGAGCCACCTGGCCGACATCAGCAACGACCGCGTTGGACAAGCCCTCGCCAGCGCCGATCTGCCCAAGCGTGTCCACCTGAAGCGCCGCTCCACCGGAGCATCCCGCAATGGCTGACTTGGAAGTTCATATCGATCTGAACGGGCGCACGCGTGTCATCGGCCGCGCGCGGAGGAATCGCGCCCGTGGAACGGAAACTCTTCTTTTCGAATATGACGACACGTGGCTCGCCGCCCCAGATCGCTTTTCGCTCGAACCTGCGCTTGCACTGACCCGCGGCACATTCGCTCCTTCGGCCGGCCTCGCCACATTCGGTTCGATCGGCGATTCAGCGCCGGACACCTGGGGCCGCCGCCTGATGCAACGTGCTGAGCGCAGAGTCTCCGAACGCGACCGTCGTGCGGTTCGCACGCTCACGGAAAGCGATTACCTGCTAGGTGTGTGCGATGAAACGCGCCTCGGCGCGCTGCGCTTTCGTCGGGTGGGCGAACAAATATTCCAAGCGCCGCTGCGCACGGGTGTGCCGGCACTCATCGATCTTGGCCGACTGCTCCAGATCACCGAACGCATTCTGCGGGACGAAGACACCGAAGAAGATTTGCAACTCATCTTCGCACCGGGTTCGTCGCTCGGCGGCGCTCGACCGAAAGCCTCCGTCATCGACTCGCAGGGTCACCTCTCCATCGCCAAGTTCCCAAAAGAGACCGACGACTACAGCATGGAAACCTGGGAGGAAGTCGCACTTCGGCTGGCCGGCCAAGCAGGCATCGCCACCTCTCGACACGCGCTCATCGAAGTCGGCGGCAAAGCAGTCCTGCTGTCCCAACGCTTCGATCGCGATGGCGCAATTCGCATTCCATTTCTGTCCGCTATGGCGATGCTGGGCGCGCACGATGGCGAGCGTGGCAGTTATCCCGAGATCGTGGACGCGCTGGCACAGTTTGGCGCGCAGGCCAAGACAGATGCCCACGAGTTGTACCGACGTGTTGTCTTCAGTGTGCTGATCTCAAATGTCGATGACCACCTGCGCAATCACGGTTTCCTCTGGCTCGGCCACGCCGGCTGGTCATTGTCACCCGCTTACGACCTCAATCCGATGCCAACAGATTTGAAGGCACGGGTGCTGACCACCAATATCGACCTCGACGAAGGCACCTGCTCGCTCGACTTACTGGAGCAATCCTCGGCGTTTTTCGCACTCACGCTGGCGCAAGCCCGCGCAATCATCAAAGAGGTCGCGACCGTGACCGCGACTTGGCGTGATGTCGCCAGATCAGTCGGCGCCCGCTCGGCGGAGATCACCCGCATGGCCAGTGCGTTCGAGCATGAGGATCTGCGGCGGGGACTCGCTCTGTAGAGGAGCGCAAAGACTACGCTGCGTCGACGTAACGTGCGTGACTTCCCGTGGCGGGCCGATGTTCATTCCCTGTTGGGCAACACACTGGTGCAACTCAACCGTCTGGAAGAAGCACGCCGCGCCTACGAGCAGGTCCTGCAGATTCAGGTTGAAGACGACAATCCCTACATCGATCCGGTGGCCATCTACCGCCAGAACCTGCAACGGATCGCCGAGGCCAGTAAGCGCTGAGCCTCTGTCGGCTCGAGCAGGGTGCTGCGGATTGCGATCCCGCGGCACCCGCGCCTCGATGATTTAGAACGATTGCGACGCCTGCAGCCAGAAGCTGCGCAGTCGCGGATCGCCGAACGGGCTGTAGTAGCCCATCGTAGCGTAGTACGCATCGAACGGAGGCAGTGTGTTGAAGACGTTCTTCACCCCGAACTTCACACCGGTGTTGGTGGGAAAGTCATAGCCCACCGTCAGGTCGTGATACATCTGGCTGCTGACACGACTCGAGCCCTGCGCGTTGACATACAACTGGGTGCCGCCGATGTCGTATTGCCGATAGGAGCCGTAGTAGGTCGTATCCCAACTCGCCTTGAGCGCACCATAGCCCCAGTTCAAACCCACGTTGCCACGCCACTCCAGCGGACCGCCGAACGCGACTTGGTTCAGAATGTTCTGCATCGCTCCAGTGAGCGTGAGCTGACGATCGAAGCTGGTGATTCGCGTCGCGCCCGCAGAGAAGCCGAAGGTGCCGAGACGCTGCGTATCGAGTTGATAACTGAGCGTACCGCTCACGCCCGAGGTACGCGCTTCGGCAGCGGCGATGGTCGAAGTATCGATGCCGATGATCTGACCGACACCGTACGGATCATTCGCGGCCGTTGCGGCACGAGTGACGCGTCCCGGGAAGCGGTCTTCGAGATCGACGATCTGCTGGCTGGTCGGCGTCACCGCCACCTGGGTCAGCTTCAACCAATACCAATCGAGGCTGGCGCGAAAGCCCGGCAATGCGCTGGGTTCGATCACCAGCCCCACGCTCAAGTCATCCGACTCCTGCGGCTTTAGATTCGGATCGCCACCGACCTGGTAAGGAATACTGCTGGTCAACGCACTGCCACGTTTCGGATCGCTCACGGTCGCTGTGTTGCCGAACGCCGGATACGCCGGCACCAGACTCGAGTACGGCGGCGGCAGGAACGAGGTGCTATAGCTGGCGCGCAGCGTGGTGCTATCGATAGGCCGGTACAGCACCGCGAACATCGGTTTGGTCGCGGAGAACTTTGTTTCCGAGTACGTCTGCGGCACACCCGTCGATACCGTCGGGAAACTGGTGACATTCACCTGATGATCTTCGTAGCGCCCCGCCATCTGCAGCAGCAGTTCGCGAACGCCAGGAACATTTTGTCGAGGCGAGATCAACGGCACCGACGCTTCCACATAGAGGCTCTTGATGCGCTGAGACTCGGGCGGATCGGGCAAGAGCGAATTGAATTGGGAATAGGTCGGATAGTTCACGCGATACATTCCGGCCTCCAAGTTTTCTTGCCGATGCTCGGCGCCGATGGTCGCAGTCACCTCGCCCGCCGGCAGCGAGAACAGCGGACCTGCGACACGCACCGCGGCGTTCTTCATGGTGGCAGTCGAGTGTCGACCATACGTGCCCGCATAGGCATCGAGCGCCAATGGATTGGCGAGCGTATCGACGAACGGGTTCAACACGCCGTTCAGCAGATCGCTCTGGACGGTGCTCGGAAATATCCAGCCTTGATACGACAGCTGGTTGCGACTCCACACATAGTCGCCCTGCACTTGCCAGTTACCCGGCAGTCGACCGATGAAACCGACGGTGGCGCGTCGCGTGTCGTTCTGTGTATCGAACTCGCGATGAAACGTACTTGGAAAGGTCACCAACACGTCCTGATTGAATGGATTGGTCGGCGAACTCGCCGCCACCCGATAGATGCTGACCGGAATCGTGGGGTCGGAGGCCTTATTGCTGGTGTCGGAGAACTCGGCGAACAGTTCCAGCGAATCCGTCATCTGACGCCGCAGCGTCGCCAACACCGCCCGACTCTCGGGGCCCGTGCCCACTTGATTCAATCGGCCCGTGTAAGGTTGCGAGGTCGCCGGCGCCGTGAGGTTGTACGAGCCGGCATTAGCGAGCAGCCCCAACCCGAGCTGGGTGGCAGACGTCGCCGCCGACGTGCCGCTCGCGATATGCGTCATCGTCGAGCCCAGGTTGTAGCCGCCGTACGCATCCTTCAGCACCAGATTGCCGCCGGTCGCCGACGCAATGTTCGGTGTCGTGCCGAAATAGAACGGCGAGTTGCCTCGCACGATGTAACTCGGCGAATTGGTGTACGCCTTGTACAACCCTCGTTGCCAGATTTCCTGCCGATCGCCCACCAGCGGCATCTCGCTATCTGAATAGTGAGCTGCGACCAGCACGTTGGTCCGGCCCTCTTCCAACGAGAAGCCATACGCCGCATCGACCGCGCGAGTGCGCGCCACGCCGTCGAACGAATTTCCGTACGTGGTGCTGACGCTGCCGCCGTCATAGTTCTGCTTCAACACGATGTTGACGACACCACCGACGGCGGAACCACCGTAGATGCCGGTGGACGAGGATGGCAGCACCTCCATACGCTCGATCGCCGCCGGCGGGATGCTGTTGAGATCCGGCGGATAGTTCACGCTCAAGATCAAGCCCGCACCGGCCACTCGCCGGCCGTTGACCAGGATCAAGGTTTGACCCGAGCCCACGCCGCGCAGGTTCACGCTACCCAGCGTGCCGACGAAATTGGGCGAGCTCTGGCTGTTGGTCAGCGCCGTGGTGTTCATCGAGAGCGTTTTCTTGAGGAACTCCTCGACGCTGGTCGCCCCCGAGCGCTCGATGCGCTTGCTGTCCAGGATGAAGTACGCCTGCGGATCGTTCTGAGTACGCACCACGTCGACGTTGAGCAGCTTCGAGCCACTGACCACAATCTCTGGAATACCTCGGACCAGTCGCTCATCGGCCTCAGCCGAGTCCGGGGTCTGCGCACCGCTCGTGCTCTCGTGGCCCAAGGCCCGAATGACGACGGTGTTGTCGTTGACGATATCGAACGTCAATCCGGTGCCCGCCAGCAGGCGATCGAGCGCACTGCGCGCCGCCAGTTGACCGTTGACGCCTCCACACGCCTTGCCGGTCACGATTCTCGAATCGCTGGTGATCTGCACGCCGGTGAGCGCCGAATACTTGATCAGTGCCTCCTGCAGCTGCTGCGGTTCGATGTCGAAACTGAGTGTTTGCGACAAGTCCGCGCTGGCGATGCCCGGTTGTAGGGCAAGCACGGTCATCAGCAGGCCAGTAGCGGCGTGTCTGCGCATCGTAGTCAAGGTCTCCCCAATGACCCGTTGTGCCGGGTCTGCTTTGTTGGAGCTTCTAATACGCAGCGACTTGGAAAAATTGAAGTCAATCTGCTCGGGCTCGGACTCGGCCAAAAAAAACAGAAAAAAGATTGCAAAAAATGGCCCTTGCTTCGTATATGACCTATGCCAGCAGAACGTCCCCAGCACGGCCCCGCCATGCCGCCCGACGACGATGACGAAAATCGCGGCCGCGCCGCGCTGGTCGAGCGCCTGTTTCGCGAGCACAACGAGGCGCTGGTCCGCTTTCTATTGGTACGCCTGCGCTCCAGCCATGCGGCCCGCGAAGTGGCGCAGGAAGCTTATGTCAGGCTGCTCCGGCTCGACCGGCCGATCGGCACCGCCAGCCACCTTCAGTCCCTACTGTTCCGAACCGCTGCCAACCTGGCAACGGATCGGCAGCGGCGCGAGCGTAAGTATGTGTCGTCCGCGGACTGGCCGCTGTTCTTCGACAATCTACCGGATGTCCGCACGCCCGAGCGCCAGGCGTCCTCGGCGCAAACCGCACAGCGGCTGGAACGCCTGATCGCGGCCCTGCCGCCGAAGTGCCGGGAAGCTTTTTTACTGAATCGCGTGGACGGGTTGGATTTCGCCTCGATCGCTCAGCGCATGAGCCTGTCCGAGCGAATGGTTCGCGCTTATGTGTCACGCGCTCTGCTCCATTGCCGGACGCGTGTCGATGAATTCGAGGAGTCGAGGGATGACTGAGCAAGGACATTCACCACGCTGGTACGACAAAGCCGAGGACGATCCGATTCATATCCTGGCCTCGGACTGGTTCACTCGTTTACAGGATCCGGGCATCACTCTGGAAGAAACATTGGAGTGGCAGCACTGGATGAGCGCCGATGCCCGGCATGCCGAAGCCTTCGCTCGCATCGAAGCCATCTGGAACGATTCCTGGGAGACGCTCCGCCCGCGCCGTCATCGAGCCGTCAACTACCGCAGCTGGGCCATCGCCGCCTCGCTCGCGGCGGTTGCCGCCCTGTCGGCGCTGTTCGTCAGCCATGCGCCGTTGCCCTGGACCGGCGCAGCGTCCCAGACCATGGAAACGCTGATCGGCGAAAACCGTTCGGTGCGCCTGAGCGATGGCTCTCGCGTAACGCTGGGTGGAGGATCGCGCCTGACCGTTTCGATGGCGCCAAACTCACGCAACATCCGACTGCTGGAAGGCGAAGCTTTTTTTATCGTCGCCAAGGATCCGAGTCGGCCGTTCTCCGTCGATGCCGGGGCGGCCACGGTGCTGGCGGTCGGCACCGAGTTCAACGTGCGCCGGGGCACTGACCGGGTCGACGTCGCCGTCGTTGAAGGCCAGGTCATGGTGACGCCGGACACGCCCTCCAATCCTGTGGCATGGCTGCGCTCGACTTCGGAACAGCGCGCGCCCCTGCACTTGGCCGTGGGCCAGCGAACCACGGTCGATTCCACCGGTCAGCGATCCACTGGGGCCCTCGTCGATCCGAACTCGGTCACCGCGTGGCAATCGGGCCAACTGGTGTTTCGTCAGGAACCGCTGCGTGAAGTGGTGGCCAACGTGAACCGTTACGCGCTCAAGCCCATCGTGCTCGATGCCGACATCGGCGCATTGCCGTTCACCGGCACCGTGCTCAGTGGCAGCGCCGCCGGCTGGGTCGCGAGCCTGGAAGCTGCCTTCGGGCTCGAAGCCAAAGAAGAAGCTGAACGCATCGTTCTGCGACGTAAGCAGTGATACGGCGAGGGGTTCGTCGCCGGACGGTGGCCGCGCTCGCAGCGCTGCCGCTGTTTGCGTTTCACACCAACGCCGTCGCTGAAGTTGCTCACCGGCCTCAGCCACGCGAGGCGGTGCAAGCCATCCTCGATGCGTTTCAAACCCACGCCCTGGTGGCACTCGGGGAATATCACGGCAATCTGCAAACGCATGCGTTCAGGCTGTCGTTGTTGCGTCACCCCGCGTTCGCCGCCACCGTCGATACCATCGTGGTCGAGTTCGGCAATGCGCGGTACCAGGCCATCGTCGATAAATATGTGGCCGGTGAAGCGATCGAGCGTGATGCCCTCGCGAAAGTTTGGCAGGACACCGGCATTCCGCATGGCGTTTGGGATGTGCCCATGTACCAGGAAACGTATGAGGCCATTCGCTCCATCAACCGGGACCTGCCACCGCATCGAAAATTGCGCGTACTGCTCGGCGATCCACCCATGGATTGGAGCACGGTTCGGTCCCGCGATGACCTTGCGAAGTGGCGCGCGAGCCGCGACAGCTATGCGGCGAACTTGATTGCCAAGGAGGTGGTGAACCAAGGTCACAAGGCGCTGCTGCTCTACGGTTCATGGCACATCGATCGCGCGGCCTCCCGCTCCGACGATGTTCGAATGTTGACGCTGCTCGAAGCCAACAATCCGGCGCGAGTATTCTCCGTCGATCTGAGCACCAACGTCACAGATGATTTGCTGAGCGCCGAGCCGGCGGCGCGATCCTGGCCAGTGCCGAGTTTGATCTTCCTCGACGGCACACCGCTGGGCGCGTACGTCGCTGCCAGCGAACAAAACCGTCCGACGCCGCTGCCGTTAAAACAGCACTACGATGCGGTGATCTATCTGGGGCCGCAAGGCGAGATGACACAGTCGAAACTGTCCCTCGAGCTGATCACCGACCCCGCTTACCAGCAGATGCGGATGGTCCGAACGATACTGGCACTGCTGCCTCCCTGACTCACTCTGAGTTTATTCTGAGTTCACCCGCCGCACCTCCGCCCATTGCGCCAATGCCAGCGTTCTTGGTCCGAGGTCCACTGCCGCAACTGCGCCGTTGAGCACGTCGCCTCGCAGCTTCAGCTCGAAATAAAGAGCATAGGAGCGATGCCGGTTCGCGTCGGCAATGCCGAGGTCACCCTGCGCCTTGCCCACGAGCAAACCGTCCTTGAACGACACCTCGTTCAACAATACGGCGGGCTGTTGCGCCAGACGCAAATGAACATCTCCGTCCGGGCGAATCTCCAACTCCAGCGGCAGCTCGCCAGCATACGTTTGCAGCGTGCCGCGCCACTGACCTGACAATTCCGGTGTGGCAGTGAACGCAATTGGGGGCTGTGGCGCCGGTTTCGGTGGCGTATTCCATCGCGGCAACAGCTTCTTCATGATGGCTTCGCGGATCGGTTCCAGGGACGCGCGGCTATTACTCAACAGGACGAGCGCCACATCCTCGGTCGGCACGAAACTCAAACTCGCGGATACTCCAGGCATCGAGCCCGTATGCATGACCACGCGATAGCCATCGGCTCGTTCCTGCGTGCTCCAACCGACGCCATAGCCGTAGCCCGGCCCGAATTTGCTGGTGTTGGTCGTCGCTCGCTGCATTTCATCGATCGAGGCATCGCTGAGAATGGCTCGCTGATCGGCGAGATGGTCCTTCAGATGAAACATCGCGAACCGCGCCAGATCGTGCGCACTCGCATACACGGCCGACGCGCCGGGATGATCGAAGTCGTAATCGGGAAGCGGCGCCCCGCTCGTGTCGTAACGGATGGCTTGATACGACGCCAACCGTGGCTCGATGCCCACCGAGCTGTGCGTCATGCCTAGTTTGACAAAGACTTCCTGTCGCACGAAGTCTGCGTATGGCATGCCGGAGACGTGAGTGATCACGGCATCGAGCACACCGTAGCCCAGGTTGGAATAGTTATGGCGCTCGCCGGGCAGCATCAACAGCTGACCGTAACGCAGGATGGTTTCGTCCCGGGACGGCGCTCGCTCCGGTTCGTCTGCAAAGAAGAATTGCACGTGCATCGGCAGGCCGGAGGTGTGATTGGCCACTCGACGAACCGTGGCATCCCGAGCATCGCCGACGCGGGCCCGCAGTTTCGCAGCACCAAGATAGTCGTTGACGGGCCCCTCCAGATCGATCTTGCCCGCCTGCACCAGGGCCATCAGCGCAGTGGTAGTGATGGGTTTGGAGATCGATGCAATCGAGTACATCGTGTGCTGGGTCGCTCGCACCTGATGCTCGCGATCAGCCCAGCCGAAACCCTCTTCCCACACAATCTTGCCACGCCGGGTCACCGCCACGGCCAGCGAGGGGATGCCCTGCTCCACCCGCGCCTGCTCGATCTGCAGGCGTACTGCGTCGAATGAATCCGCCGACGCAGCACCCGCCAGCCAAGCGCCCAAGACAACAAGAATCGCTGCAATTTTTTTCATAGCACGCGTAAATACGCACGCCATGCCAAAAATTGAAATGAATTTGGTCGGCCCGAGCCTCCCGGGCCGACGCGACTCAGGTTTGTTACGAGCGCTTTGCCAGTTGCAACATCTCGCGGGCCTCATCGGGCGTGGCCACCGTGTGACCCAGATCTTCGATGATGCGCTTGGCCCGAGCCACCAGTTGGCCGTTGGTCGCGAACACCCCGCGGCTCAGATAGAGATTGTCCTCCAACCCCACGCGTGCATGGCCACCGAGCAGCACCGATTGCGCGACCATCGGCATCTGCATGCGTGCGATACCGAACGCTGCCCACATCGCGTTTGCCGGCAGTAAACGCTTCAAATACAAAATGGTCTCGACATCCGCCGGCAAGCCCCAGCGCGTGCCCAGCACCATCTGAAAGAATGGCGGCGGTGCAATCAACCCTTCGGCAATCATCTGATTGGCAAACAGCACGTCGCCAGGCGCGAACACTTCGAGCTCGGGCTTCACGCCCAGGTCACGAAAGGTCGTCGCCATCGCGCGCAACGTGCGCTGACTGTGCAAATAAACGTACTCGTGCTCGCCGTCCATCTGATTCTGTGTGGTCACGTCGAGCGAACACACCTCCGGCCGGTTCTCACGGATGTGACGCGTGCGATTCTCGACCGTCCCCACATCGGTGCCCGGCCCGGCGATGGCATCGTTCTCGGCCGACGGCACATACATCGCACCGCCGCCGCAGGTGAGATTGAGCACCACGCGCAGCCCGCGTGAACGCACGTTCTCCGTCAACTCGGCAAACAGCTTCGGATCGCGGCGACCCGCGCCCGTTTGCGGATCGCGAACGTGAAGGTGCACGGCGGTCGCGCCCGCCTCCTGCGCTTCGAAAGCTGCATCCGCGATCTGTTGCGGCGTGATGGGAAAGTTCGGGTGCTCCCGGTTGTACTGGTTCTCACCGGTAACGGCACACGTAAGAATGACTTTTCGACTCATATAAAACACTCAACCCCTGAAACACTCGACCCCTTAACTCGCTTCGCTTGCAGCCACCGCCCGCGCGGTTGGCATCACCCACCACCCGAGCAATCCCCAGCAGACGATCAGCACCCACTCGACCGGAACGGCGCGCCCCTGGATGAACGGCGTGACCAGCGCAATGAGCGACATCGCCGACGCGCCGACGATGCCGATGACCAGCGTCACGCGGCCACCGGGAAGGCGAAAGTGTTGCGCCCGCTGCCGATCGAGCGCCCGCAACTTCCACAGCGCGACACAGGCAAGAATGAAAGTGAACGCGAGACAAATGGAGGCCATGTTGACCAAGGGCAGTACCGCGCCTCGGCCCAGAAACAATCCGACCAGGCTGCACGCGCCGACAAACAACACTGCCGTCGCTGGCGTCGCGTAACGAGGATGGATCTGCGCCAGTTGCGCGGGCAGCAGCGATTGGCGGGCTTGTGCCATCAGTATTCGAGCTGCCATGAAGGCAATCGCGTTCCAGGTCTTCAGTAGTGAGAACGCCGCTGCGAGCAGCAGCACGTTGGTCAACAGTTTTCCCGGCGCCACGTCGGCAACCGCCGCAGCCGTCGCCAGCGGCGCGCCGGCGAGTGTCTTCCAGTGCGCCGACAGCGAGGAAAACATCACCACGATGCAATAGAACACTGCGCCCGCCACCACGCTGCCGATCATGACTCGCGCCACGGTGCGGGTGGAGGTGCCTTCGCTGCGCTCTTCGATGGCTTGCGGGATGGCCTGAAAGCCGTTTAGAAAGAAGGCCGTGTTGGCAAAGATCCATAACGCGCCCAGCCACCAGGCCTGGCCGTTGCCCGCCGCAAACAACGGCTGCAGATTATCGGCGCTACCGCTCAGCGCTCCGAACGACAGCACCAGCAGCGCCACGCTCGCAAAGCTGTAAGTCACGACGCTCTGGAACAGCACCGCCAGACGCACATCTCGATAGTTGAGAAACGTCACCAACGCCACGCCAGCTACGCCGATCAGTGCGGCATCCAGCGTCACCGTTTCACCGAGCAGTTCGTAGAGCGGCGCCTGCCGCAAGCCGGGCCACAATGTTTGTAACAGCCACGGCAGCACGATGGCCTCGAAGGCGGCAATGGCGATCAAGTAGAGCGTGACGAACCAGCCCACCAGAAAGCCGACCTTGGGACCGAACAACCGATAGGCAAAGACGAACTCGCCCCCCGCCTCCGGCATGCGAGCACACAGCTCCGCGTACACCGCAGCGATCAGACACATGAAGAGGCCGCCCGCCACGAACCCGACCACTGCGCCGCCCGGTCCGGCCGCCTGCAACCACTCTCCGAGTACCACCACCCACGCCGAGCCGATGATGGTGCCGAAGCCGAGTGCGAAGTATTGGAATCGCCCTATGGTTCGGCGCAGGCCGCCACCCGCCTCGGTGCTGACGACATTACGGGCCATACAACCACAGTTCC
>NZ_JAEUPY010000470.1 GCF_016790065.1 Steroidobacter sp. | reverse complement strand
CAGGGCGACGACGGCGCTCAGGATCAGCAGCAGGCGCAAGATCAGCCGCAGACCCCGGGCGAAAAGACCAAGGGTCTGTTCAACAAAGGCAAGAAGGCACTGGGTGGCCTGTTCTCGAACTAACGATCGCAATACGCGCCGGCTGGCGAGACCCTTCGTCTCGCTGGTCGGCGCGTTTTTATTGACGCTGGTCGCCCCTCTGCACGCAGAGGCCATCGATCCCTACCCCCAAGCCGCACGCAGCTATCTGCTCGTGCGCGATCATGAAGTCCTCTGGCAACGTGCACCGACGCTGCGCCTGCAGCCCGCCTCGCTCGCAAAACTGCTGACCGCACTGGTCGTTCTCGAATCCAACTGGCAAGCGGATCGCTGGCTCAAGGTCAGCACCTACGCGGCGAGCGTGCCGCCGTCTCGGCTCGGCCTTCAGGCCGGCGAGCAAATCACTGCCGGCGCAGCGCTGGCCGCCATGTTGATCCGCTCCGCCAACGATGCCTGCCGCGTGCTGGTCGAAAGCGTGACCACCGATCTCACCGTATTTAGAACGCGCATGCAGACGCAGGCAGCTCGGCTCAAAATGTCGGACTCCAACTTTGTCGATCCCTGCGGCTTCGATGCTTCGGGTCAACACAGCACCGCCGCCGATCTTCTGAAGCTGGCGCAAGCCGCGCGCGCTGTCCCACTGATCGCCCATCTCACTGCCCTGCCTGAAGCAGAACTGACGACGCGCGGCGGCCGTACCCTCAAGTTCACCAGCACCAATGCCCTGCTCGGCCGCCTCGAAGGCACCGAAGGTTTGAAGACCGGCAATACCTCGCAAGCCGGTCAATGTTTGATTGCTTACGTGCGTCGGCAGGACCACGACGTCTGGCTGGTGATGCTGGGCGGGACGCAGCGCTGGTGGCTAGCACACGGCATGATCGACGAAGCGTTCTCCTCGCTCCGTGCAAACTGATCGACACTCATCCACCGCTGCCTGGCTAGCGCTGCTGCCGGGATTGGCCATCGTGCTGTTGTGGTGGCCGTCGCTCTCCGGCAGCTTTCAGTTCGATGATTGGAACGTCGTCGTCAACGAGCCGCGCGTACATTCTCTCGCCGCCTGGTGGCAATCCATGCCGGGCATTCGGCCGCTGCTCAAACTCAGCTACGCACTCAACCTCACGTTCGACGCAAGTCCCACCGGTTTTCGTCTAGTCAACGTTTTGATTCATGCCTTGGATGCGACGCTGGTCTTGGTACTGCTACGCATCCGTGGCATGCGCGCAGGCCTGAGCGAAACGAACGCATCGTACGCAGCATTGTTCGCCGCTCTGCTGTTCGCCTTACATCCGGTGCAAACCGAAGCAGTCACTTATATCTCCGGCCGGTCCAGCTCACTCGCCGCCTGCTTCTGTCTGCTGAGCCTGTACTGCTGGGTTCGAAGCGAACAGAGCGAACACCGGCAGCACGCATCAGCATGGCTTGCCGGTTGCTGTGTGAGTTTCGGCCTGGCGGTTGCCGCGAAAGAGACGGCGTTGGTGCTGCCCTTGGCGCTGCTGCTCTACTCCGCCGATCGTCCTTGGCCGGCGACGCTGAAACGACTGTCACCTCTGATACTGCTGACTGCGGCGTTGCTGGCGGTCGTCCTCAGTCTGCCAACCTATCGACGCTTGCTGGCAGTCAGCCTCGACACTCGCACCATCGGCGAGAATCTTCTGACTCAAGCGCACGCCATCTTGTATCTGGCCGGTCAACTGATCCGCCTCGGCAACATGAATGCGGACCCACAGTTGCCCGTAGTCACTTCGCTGAATGGATTCACCGCCCTGCTCTGCGCCGCCTGGTTGGGCGCCTTCGCTGTAGCACTCACGAGAATTCGTCGCGCGCCGGTGGGTACCTTCGCCGTGCTGTGGTTCCTGCTATGGCTGGCGCCGACCAATTCGCTGTTGCCTCGACTGGATGTCGCCAATGATCGGCAGCTGTATCTGGCGTTGATGGGACCCGCGTGGTGGTTGGCAGTCCGCGTAACGACGTGGCATCGAACTCAACCAGCATTGCGCGTCGGCTTCATGGTGCTGACCGTGGCTGCTTTGAGCTGGGCCACTTACCAACGCAACCTCGTCTACCAAACCGAAATCGGCTTCTGGCAAGACACCGCTGCACGTAACCCAGGTAACTCACGCGCCCTGAACAACCTCGGCATGGCCTACGCCGTCGACTGTCGCTTCGACGAAGCCGTGCAGG
>NZ_JAEUPY010000468.1 GCF_016790065.1 Steroidobacter sp. | reverse complement strand
CGCAGAGCTCATAGATGCCCGTGGCCGGTTCCTGATGCCGGGCCTCATGGACAATCATTATCACTACTGGCGTCAGCGACTGTTTCGCGGCGCCGATCTGCTGGCGATGGGCGTCACGTCGATTCGAGAGCCGGGTACGCCGATCGCTGACGGTCTGAATCTGCGCCAGGCCATCGATGAGGGCGTGTTGGCTGGACCGCGCATCTACACGCTTGGCCCGATCATCGACGGCGTCGGCATGAATCCGATGGTGGATTTACGTCTGAACCAGCCTGAAGCGGCCGCGGCGGTGGTGGCATCAATGCATTCGCTCGGCGTGGATGGCATCAAGCTGTACGCGACCCTGGCTCCGCAGGTGTCGGTTGCAGTCATTGCTGCGGCGAAGAAATTCCAGCTGCCGGTGACGGGACACATTGCTCGTACCACTTGGAAAGAAGCGATGGCCGCCGGTATCGACGGACTCACGCATGCCGCCAACTATTACCACGATTTCGTGCCTGCGCCGTTGCGCCCGAAATGGGGTGATGAACCTGTGAAGGTCAGCGTCGCGACCTCGTCGACGCCGCCACTGCGAATCGATCCGACGAGTGCCGAGGTGCGCTCGATGTTAGGTGAAATGGCGAGGCGTGGCGTCATGCTGGATCCGACGCTGTTGGCTTATGTGCGCGATGAAGCCGAGCTGCGGCAGGGTGGATTCGACGGTTATCTAGAAGCTGCGCAGATCAGTGCCGACATCAAAGCGTTGACGCTCGAAGCGCATCGGGCTGGCGTGCAATTGTTGGTGGGCACCGATGACAAGTCGATGCATGACGAGCTCGAAATGCTCGAACGCATCGGCGTGCCGAATGCCGCAATTCTGCGGGCGGCCACCGCGAATGGCGCACGCTGGTTGGGCAAAGCGGCTGAGTTCGGCACCGTTCAAACAGGCCGTCGAGCGGATCTGTTGCTCGTCGATGGCGACCCGCTCCGGCAGATGAAAGATATCCGTAATGTCGAGCTGGTCGTCAAAGACGGCCGCGTCGTGTTTGCACGCTGAGCCGGCA
Source organism: Steroidobacter sp. (assembly GCF_016790065.1). Lineage (GTDB taxonomy): Bacteria > Pseudomonadota > Gammaproteobacteria > Steroidobacterales > Steroidobacteraceae > Steroidobacter. Next base: position 3,867 of record NZ_JAEUPY010000468.1, on the reverse strand, counting down.
CCCCTCTCTGATTTGTTTCCCTGGAGCGTTCTCTATGGTTCCCGAGCGTCAAAAACAACTAGATTTTGTCCCCGGCGCTACATTCTTGGACAGTCGCTCCGGGGTTATCCTGCGGGCGTCGATGGTGGAGGGTCGATGAAGTACCCCAAGTTGTACTCTGGTTGTTTGGTTGCCCTGTCGGCCTTGGCGTCGTTGGGCTGCCGTGCTACTGCGCCTCGTGAGCCCGAGTTTTCCGCAGAAATCCGCCGAACTTCTTTCGGCATTCCTCATGTGCTGGCACGCGATGAGGCGGGCATTGGCTACGGGATCGGCTATGCCTATGCGCAGGACAATCTTTGTCAGTTCGCGGACGTCGTAGTCACGGTCAACAGCCAGCGTTCGCGTTACTTCGGCCCCGATGTATTGGGTGGCCCGGATTTCGAGTCCGGCTTCAGCAAGGCAACCAACGCCGAGTCCGATTTCTTGCTCTCTTGGGTCAACTCCGAGGAACACGTGCGTCAGGCATGGCAGGCGCAGAGCGCGACGTCAAAAGCTTTGATTCGCGGCTACGCTGCCGGCTTCAATCGCTATCTGAAAGACACGCCAGCACAGAAGTTGCCGGCGGCGTGTCGAGATAAACCCTGGCTGCGTCCACTCACCGAGCTGGACTTGATTCGTTTCATGCGTCGTCTGGCCGTGGAAGCGGGCTCGGCGCTGTTCTCCAAATCAATCATCGCCGCGCGTCCGCCAGGAACTGCCTCGGCCGCATCGACCGCGTCGCTAGACAAAGAACTCTCACTGCCGGACTTCACGCCGTACTTCGGCAGCAATGCCGTCGCACTCGGTAAGCAGGGCACACAAGATGGCAAGCCGCTGCTGTTGGGTAACCCGCACTATCCTTGGTATGGCTCGCTGCGTTTCTATCAAATGCATTTGACCATTCCCGGCAAGCTCGACGTCATGGGCGTTTCAATCGGTGGCATCCCGGCGGTGACCATCGGATTCAACCAGCACGTCGCGTGGACGCACACGGTGAATACGTCGGCGCATTTCGTCATCTATGCGTTGCAGCTGGATCCGAACGATCCGACGCACTATCTGGTCGATGGCAAGCGGCACGCCATGGAGCGCAAGACCGTGTCCATCGCGACGTTAGAAAGCGATGGCAAGGTGGGGCGGCGCTCGCATGATTTCTGGATGACTCAGTATGGGCCGGTGTTGACGTCGCCGGGCGACCTGGCCTGGAACAGGACCACTGCCTACGCCTTGCACGATGCGAATTTCGACAACCATCGCATGATCGAAACTTGGTACGCGATGAATCGCGCCGGCTCGCTCGATGAATTGACCGGAGCGCTGCAGAGTCATCTGGGAATTCCTTGGGTCAATACGCTCGGGGTGGATTCGAAAGGCGAGGCGCTGTACGCCAATGTGACGGTCGTTCCCAATCTCTCCGCACAACAACAGCAAGATTGCATCACCGAGCCGCACCGCGCCCTGACCAAGCGTCGTATGTTCGTGCTGGAGTCCAAAGCGGCGTGCGCGCTTGGCGATGCGCCCGGCGCGCCTCAGAAAGGAGTGTTCAGCGGCGATCAGCTGCCGGTGCTGCGTCGTGCGGACTTCGTGCAGAACTCCAACGACAGTTCCTGGATGACGAATCCTGAGCAGCCGCTGACTGGCTACGCGCCCATCATCAGCGCGCAGGATCTGCAGCTCGGTGATCGCACTCGCCAAGGCATCGGTCAGGTGCAAGCACGTCTCGCCGGCACCGACGGACTGCCGGGCAAGCGCTTCACGGCCGAGACTCTGCAGGCTGTCGCTTTCAGTAACCGCTCGTTCTACGGTTCGTTGTTGGATCGTGATCTCTCGGCCATTTGTGAGAACGCGCGCTCGGTGGTGCTCGACGGTCGGGACACCGACGTAGCTGTCCCGTGCGCCACGATCAAATCTTGGGATCGACACGCGAATCTCGATAGCGTGGGTTATCCACTCGCTGGAGCTTGGATCGATCAGCTGATCCGGCGCAGCGACCTGTGGTCGGTACCTTTCTCAGCCAATGACCCTGTCAACACGCCGCGGGGAATCAAACAGAACGAGCCACGCGTCCGCGAGATCGTGCTAGTGGAGCTGGCGCGTGCGGCGGCGAAGTTACGAGAGCAGGGCATCGATGCGACCCGTCCCTGGGGCGAGTTGCAAGGTATCGAAGCCAACGGCCGTCGCATTCCGATTCCAGGCGGCGTGGGCTCGGGCATCTATAACAACATCTGGAGCGAGGTGCGCGATGGGCGCTTCCATGTTCGCGGCGGTTCGAGCTACATCCAGATGGTGACGTTCGACGAGAAAGGTCCGAAGGTGCAGGGGCTGCTCGCGTACTCGCAGTCCACCGATCCGTCGTCGCCGCACTTCGCCGATCAGGCGCCGTACTTCTCGGCCAACAAGCTGGTATCGCAGCCGTTTACTACTGAGCAGATCAAGCTCGATCCGAACTACACGACCACCGTCATCGAAGAATAGCTCCCAGGGAACCAAGCATGCTTCTATTCCAGCTGATCGCAGCGCTGTTGACGTTGTTGATAACCGTTGCGAGTGCCGACGCGCGGCCGCTCAAGATCGAAGATCTGGATCGCATCGAACGCGTTGCCGATCCGCAGCTGTCGCCCGACGGTGAGTGGGTGCTCTATTCGGTGGATAGCTTCGATGCGGCGGCTGACGGCCGACGCAATTCCATCTGGATGGTGAGGTGGAGCGGCGGCGAGCCGGTCCCGGTTTCGCAAGCTCAATCAGCGAGCATGCCGCGCTTCAGTCCGGATGGTCGCTGGGTCAGTTTCCTGCGCGAAGGTCAGTTGTGGCTGCTGGATCGTAAGGGCGGCACCGAGGCTCGGAAAGTAACCGACATTCGCGGCGGCATCGGCAGCTATGCCTGGTCGCCGGATTCTCGCCGGCTCGCGATTGGCTATCGAGAGGAAACGTCACCGCCCAAAGACGCGAACGGTAAGGAGACTCCGGAGCCGTGGGTGATCGATCGCGTGCGCTTCAAGGAGGACGCAGGCGAGGGCTACATACACAATCGCATCAAGTCGCCACGCATTTATCTCTACGATCTGCAAGCCAAGTCTTTCGAGCCGTTGACCGCAGGCGGTGAGTTCGAAGAAACATCGCCGGCTTGGTCGCCGGACGGCACCCGCATTGCCTTCGTCAGCAATCGAGAGGCGGATTGGCAGTACAGCGACTACGGCGATATCTACGTGGCGGCTGCTCAACCCAACTCGACACCGCGACGCTTGACGGATTTTCCGGGCGCCGATCGCGAGCCGGCGTGGAGCCCGGATGGCCGAAACATCGCGTTCCTGCAGGGAAGCGAACCGAAGTATTGGATGTACAACCAAACCAGTCTGGCCACCGTGTCCGTCGCGGACGGCAAGGTGCGCGAGTTGGCCGCTTCGCTGGACCGAGATATCGGCAGTCCGCAGTTCAGTGCTGACGGTCGCTCGGTTCGCTTTCTGGTCACTGACAATCGCGCGCGGTATCCCGCTCAAGTGCCGCTGGCCGACGGTGAAGCTCAGCGACTGCTGCAGGGCTCGTATTTCGTCCTCGGCATGAGCCAGAGCAAAGATCGTATCGCTGCGCTGGTCTCGTCCGACCGCAGTCCCGCCGAAGTGTATGCACTGGAGAAGGGTAAGCTGCGCGCGCTGACTCGTCACAACGAAAGCGTGTTGAGCGGCATTGATCTTGTCGAGCGAGAGAGCATCGATTTCGTCGCGCGTGATGGAGAGCGCGTTTACGGCATGCTCGCCAAGCCGCTCGGCTACCAGGCAGGGCAACGTTATCCGACCATTCTTTGGCTGCACGGCGGCCCGTACAGTCAGGACAATTGGGGCTTCCACAATG
>NZ_JAEUPY010000443.1 GCF_016790065.1 Steroidobacter sp. | reverse complement strand
GATCCGTCACTGCGTGCTCGTATCGTGAACGAGATGCGCCTCACTGTCGAAGGCGGCTTGGGGCCGCAAGTCATGGTGATTTCGCGTTTCGAACAGCGGCCTGACTGGGAAGGCAAGAATCTAGCGGAGGTTGCCGGCGTGCTGAAGCTCACGCCGACCGAGGCCGCCATCGAGCTCGTGCTCCTGGGCGATCCGAGCATGGTGGTGCATTCGATGAGTCCGCCGGACGTGGAGCGCTTCATGACACAGCCATACACCAGCACGTCATCTGATGGAGAGAATCCTGTGTTCGGTGTGGGGCAGCCTCACCCTCGCAGTTACGGCAGTTTCCCGCACAAGCTGCGGGAGTACGTGCTGGAAAAGAAAGTCTTGAGCATGCAGGCGGCGATTCGTGCAGCGACGTCCTTGCCGGCGGAGGTGTTGGGTCTGAAAGATCGCGGCGCGCTGACCCAGGGCAACTTCGCTGACATCGTCGTGTTCGATCCAGCGACCATCCGTGACAAGGCGACTTTCAGCGATCCTCATCAGTACAGCGAGGGGATCGCGTATTTGCTGGTCAACGGCGTGCTGACCGTCGACCATGACCAGTACACCGGTGCTCGAGCCGGACGAGTCGGCCTCAGAAAGTGAGCGTCGTCCAATGCGGCGTCATGCACGGTGAGTTACGCCGTGCTGCCGCTCGCCGGTGAGTTGATGATCTTGATGGTGGTGTAGGCCTCTAGACCTTCCTGCCCGAACTCGACGCCCAAGCCTGAGGATTTGATGCCGCCAAAAGGCACATGCGGTGCGATCTCTGCATGCTTGTTGATGAGCACAGTGCCGGCTTCGAGCCGCTGCGCGACCTTTCGCAGTAACTCAGGATCCGAGCCCCACACCGATGCATCGAGGCCGAAATCGGTGCCATTGGCTCGTCGAATCGCATCATCCACGTCGGTGTAGCGCACGATGGGCAGCACCGGCCCGAATTGTTCTTCATCGACCAGCCGCACGCCATCTTCGATCCCGGTGACCAGCGTGATGGGATAGAAATATCCTGGGCCCTGGGTCGGAGCGCCGCCGGTGAGCACTTTGGCACCGTGCGCTTTAGCGTCTTCGACCAGCTCGATCACACGCTGGTACTGTCGCTCGTTCTGTAACGGCCCGAGCAGACTGCCCTCGGCGGAGCCATCTCCCATCGGAATGGTTTGAGCCAGTTTGGTGAGTGCCTGGCACGTGCGCTCGAACACACTGTCGTGAACATACAAACGTTTGAGTGCGCCGCAGGTTTGTCCCGAGTTGATGAAAGCGCCCCAGAACAAGCCTTCGGCCAGCTTCTCGACGTCGGCATCAGGCAGCACGATGCCGGCGTCATTGCCGCCGAGTTCGAGCGTCAGCGCCTTGAGTGTGCCGGCAGCGCTGGCCATGACTTTTTTGCCAGTGGCGATGGAGCCGGTGAAAACCACTTTGCTGATGTCCGGATGCGCGCTCATGTCTGCGCCGAGGCGGTCTTCACCGGAGACGACGTTGATGACGCCCGGAGGTAACACGGAGTTGAGCAACTCGATCATGCGCAGCGTGCTGAGCGGAGTGAACGGAGACGGCTTGATGACCACGGTATTGCCGGTGCGCACCGCCGGCACGATGTGCCAGATGGCAATCAACAACGGCCAATTCCAAGGCGTGATCGAACCGACCACCCCGATGGGCACGCGATGCTGTTCGATCCGGTTTTTCGGACTGTCCTCGAGGATTTTCACCGGCAAGGATTGGCTGGCGACATAGCCGCTCCAACCGGCGCAACCGCCGAGTTCGAATTCCGAGCCCAGCCCTTTGAGCGGTTTGCCTTGTTCGCGAGTCAGTAGTTGCGAGAGCTCCGCGGCGTTGTCTGCCAACACTTTGGCGATTGCGCGGCAAGCATCTGCCCGCTGTTCGTCGCTGGTTTCGCGCCAAGAAGCAAACGCTCGTTTCGCCGCAGCAACGGCGGAGTCCAGATGCGCACGTGTGCCCAGAGGACTGAGCCCTACGACGCTGCCATCCGCCGGATTCTTGATCTCGACATATTCAGCGGCCGCCACCGGCTGACCATTGATCGTCATCTCGAACTTGCGCGCCATGGTTCTCTCCCCGAGCAAATAGTCCACTGGTTGCGATTGTTAGCTCGAAAATCGCGGAAGTCTTGGTCGGCAGCGCAGTCGTTATGTACTAGAGCGCAGCGGCTCTTGTGGCCGAAGTTTTCTCGGGCTATTAAGCGCTGAAGCTGATGGCAAGCCGCGAGCCATCCATAGAATTACCGGGGAGGGTCAGATGAGTGACATGAGAGCGCGTCTGGTTCGTGCATGCGTTTGCGCCACGTTGGCAAATGCGGCCGTGGGAGTGGGCCATGCTTGGGCTCAAACCGAAGAGAAGGGCACTCTGGAAGAGGTGACGGTGACGGCCCAGAAGCGCGAACAGGCGCTACAGGATGTCGGTATTTCGGTGGCGGCTTTCAGCGGCGAGCAGCTACAGCGGCTCGGTTTGAACAACACTACCGCGATTGCGCAGCAAGTCCCCGCGTTGCGGCTCCAGTCGTTCTCACCTGCGTTGACCATCTTCAGCTTACGAGGAGTGTCACAGAATAATTTCCAGGACAACCTCGAGGCGCCGGTCGCCGTCTATATGGACGGTGCCTATGTGGCCACGATGAATGCGATCAATGCGCAAATGTTCGACATGGAGCGGGTCGAAGTATTGCGAGGGCCGCAGGGCACGTTGTTCGGGCGCAATGCCACCGGCGGTCTGATTCATTTCATTTCTCGGCGAGCGGACGAGGATGCGTTCAATGGCTACGCCGAAGTCAGTGCCTCTGAGTTTGGTACGCACAGCGCTGAAGCTGCGATTGGCGGTGGGCTCGCTGACAACCTGCGCGCTCGATTGGCTGCTCGTTACGAAGAATCGGATGGTTATATCAGGCCTGGCACGGCGTTCGGCGTGCCAGCTTCCGGTGGTCGCGCGGGCGGTGCGCATGGTTACGCCGTGCGAGGCTCGATTCAGGCGGATCTCAGCGAGCGCGTCCTGTTGGATGTTACAGCCGCTTATTCTCGCGACGATGATGTGCCGACTGGGCAATATGTCTTCACGCTGGCGGGCTTCGATCCCAACACGGGTTTGGGTGCATTCACCAATGCGGTGGATCCGGCGGATCCCGAAGGTCCGCTGGTCAATTTCGAGCGCCGGCCGATTACCGGCAATGTCTGGCGCCATTGGTCCAACGAGTTTCCGTCCTTCAACCGCGATGTGAAGTCGTTGACGGCGCAGATCACCGCCGATCTCAGCGACGATATCGAACTGGTCTCGATCTCCAACGGCATGCAGATGGATAAGGCATACGTCGAGGACAGCGGCCAGGGCTTCGGCCACTTTCCTTATTTCACCAACAACGACTATGACCAATGGTCCCAAGAGTTGCGGTTGAGCGGCGGACAAGGCGACCTGCGTTGGCAAACGGGCGCCTACTATCTGGATATGACGGCAGATACGTCGCAGGTGGTGGAAGGCCCCTTGGCTCTCGGTGGCACCAGCGACACGCAACGCATGTCGACTTACGGCACGGTGAGATCGAAGAACTGGTCGGTGTTCGGTCAGGTCGAGTACGACATCGCGCCCCAGTGGACTCTGATCGGCGGCGCGCGTTGGTCGCAAGATGACAAACATCTGGACATGACTCGGTTCTATCAGGACGTTCCCAATGGCATTCCGAGCACCAAGCTGTTCGACATCCGCGACACCGGCGTACCGGGTGTCGATGACATCGACTACTCGGACTACGCGGCACGGGCGCAGCTCAATTGGAAGGCTCAAGAAGACGTGTTGGTGTTCTTGGCCTTCAACCGTGGCATCAAGGGCGGCAACTGGTCGCTGGATCCGCTGGGCTCGGTCGGCATCGCCAACATCAAACACAAGCCGGAGAAATTGAACTCTTACGAGTTGGGCACCAAGGCGGACCTGCTCGACAATCGGTTGCGCGTCAATGTCACCGCCTTCCACTATGACTACAAGGATTACCAGGCGTTCTCCTTGTTGGGCATTACTCCGCAGGTCTCCAACTCGGATGCCAAAGCAACGGGCGGCGAACTGGAAATTTCTGTAGCGCCGTTTGGTGGGCTGACATTGTCGGCGGGTGCGGCATTCATCGACTCGAAGGTGGATGCAGTGCCGGATGTGTTTGGCGGCACCGTGCGTGCGGAGTTGCCGATGGCTCCGGCAGCCAGCGTGAACTTGCTGGCGCAGTATGAGTGGCCATTGCTTGCCGGCACCATGGCTGTGCAGTTGGACGGTCGCTGGAACGACGACCAGTTCTTGGAGGGTACGAACTCCGAGGTCTCGGCGGAGCCTGCGTACTCAGTCTGGAACGGCAGTCTTCAATATCGGACCGCGGATGAGAGCTTCCGCGCGAGCCTGTGGGTCAAGAATTTCACCAATGAGGAATATCGGGTCTACAACCTGGATCTGGGCTTGCTGGGCTTCATTCAGCAGGTGTACGGACCGCCGCGCCAGGTCGGTGTGACGGTGTCCTATCACTGGCACTGAGCCAGCCAGGCCGAGTGAGGTGTATCGATGAGCTTGATACGCGCGGCGCTCGGTTGGCCTCAGATCGCCGGTCTCGGCATTTCGTTGGTCATTGCCGGGCAGTTCACGGGTTGGAACTACGGGTTGCAGGCCGGCTGGGCGAATCTCGTGGTCGCAACCGTGCTGATGGCGATTCTGTGTTTTGGCCTGGCTCTGTGCGTGGCTGAGTTGTCGGCGGCGCGTCCGCATGCGGGCGGGTTGTACGCCTACTGTCAGGATGCCTTCGGACGTTTTGTGGGCTATCTGGTCGGTGTAGCGGTATTCATTGCGCTCTCAATCGGCACGGGCGCCGCTGCCACTTTTATCTCGGCTTATTGCACGCATGTGCTGGGGTTCGGCGGCACCTGGCTCAAGCTCATGCTCTTTGCAGTCATCGCAGTCGTCCATCTGCGCGGCATCGGCGAAGCGATGCGGTGGATGGTGGCTGCAGGTGTGCTCTCGGTGGTTTGCATCGTGCTTTTTCTCATCGGCATGGCGCCACACTTCTCGCTACAGAATTTAGCGACACCCGAGTTGCCGCTGAGCGTGACGCCGGCTGGAGTGTTCTCTTGTGTGCCGTTCGCCATCTGGTTGTTCATATCGATCGAACAGAGCGCGGCGGCGTCCGAGGAGGTCGAAGATCCAGGCCGAGCCATTCCTCGCGGCATGCTGGTGGCGATCGGCACGTTGCTGGTTTCCGCTATCGGCATACTGCTGCTGGCCGTTGGTGGCGGCGGCATCAATCATCTGGCGACGGCCGATGATCCGTTGTTTGCGGCGTTGACCAGCCCGCTGGCCGGTGGTGCCTCACCTCTGCTGGCGAAAGTGGTTGGAGTCGGCGGCATGCTGGGATTGGTCGCGACCATGTTTTCGCTGGTCTATTCCGCGTCTCGCCAGTTGTATGCGCTGGCTCGTGACGGGCACTTGCCTGCGTTCGTGGGGAACACCAATCGCCGCTCCGCTCCGTATTTAACGATCATGTTGGTTGCACTGATCGGCGTGTTCGCCGCCTCGGTGAGTCCCGATCGCATCTTGCTTTGTGTCGTACTGTCTCTGGCCGCTTCCTATGTGGTGTTGCTGGCTGCATTCATCCAGCAGCGCACGGCGCACCCGAACCTGGCGCGACCGTTCCGCGCCTGGGGCGGTCGAGCAACGGCGGCGGTATGTTTGTTGCTGGCATTACTGGTGCTGAGCGCATCCTTCCAGTCGGATCCGGTGGCGCTAGGGGGCTTGGGTCTGCTGTTTGGGGCCGCGTTGCTGGTCCACTTTCTCTATCGAGGCACTCGCACTCGTCAACAGTCCACTGAGAGCGGTCTTGCCGATGTCTGATACCGAGGCTTTATTAGAACGTCGCTATCGCGTGCTTGGGTGCCACGCGCCGCTGTTCTATGACCGCCCCGTGCGGTTGGTGCGAGGTCAGGGCGTTTGGCTGTACGACGATGCAGGCCGGGCCTACCTGGATGTCTATAACAACGTGCCTTGCGTCGGCCATTGTCATCCGCACGTGACGGACGCGATTGCGCGTCAGGCGGCGACCCTCAATGTTCACAGCCGCTACCTGCACGACCTGGTCGTCAGCTATGCAGAGAGGCTGACTGCGACATTCGGCGATCCGTTGAATGCAGTGATGTTTACTTGCACCGGCACTGAGGCCAACGAACTGGCGTTGCGGCTGGCGCGATTTCACACCGGTGGGCGAGGCGTGATCGTGAGCGACTTCAGCTATCACGGTAACTCGGAGCTGTTGTCCGCGCTCACCAGCTGCTTCGAGACACCAGAACCTTTTCCCTCATTCGCCAGAGCGGTGCCGATCCCGGATCCGGCACGCGATCGACAGGGTAGAAGCGATGAAGAGCTGGCAGACGCGTACGCCGAGCACGTCCGCGCAGCTGTGAATTCGCTGCAGGCCGATGGCGTTCAGATGGCGGCGATTCTGATCGATACCTTCTTCGCCAACGAGGGATTGCCGGACCGCGTGCCAGGCTATGTAGAGAAGGCCGTAGAGATCGTCAGGCAGGCTGGCGGGCTATTCATTTGCGATGAAGTGCAGTCCGGCTTCGCGCGCACTGGCGCTGCGATGTGGGGGCATCGGTTGACCTCCGTGACACCGGACATCGTGACCTTGGGCAAGCCGATGGGAAATGGCCACCCGCTGGCGGGCGTAATCACACGGCGGGAGCTGGTCGACAAATTCGGACAGGTCGCGAATTATTTCAACACATTCGGTGCCAACCCGGTGTCGGCGGCTGCCGGTCTCGCTGTGCTGGATGTGATCGAGCGCGAACAACTTCTGCTCAATAGCAAGCGCGTCGGTGCGTACGTCAGAGAAGGGCTGGAGCGGCTGAAGAACAAGCATTCACTCATTGCCAATGTGCGCGGCCAGGGATTGTTCTTCGGCATCGAGCTGGCACACTCAGATGCCAATGCGACCCCAGCGACCGCAGAAACCAAACGGTTGGTCAATGCCATGCGCGAGCGCGGCATTCTGCTGAGCCGCATCGGCCGCTACGACAACATTCTGAAAATGCGGCCGCCGCTGGTGTTCAAGACCGAGCATGCGGACCAGTTGCTGTCGACGCTCGACCACGCTTTGTCGGAACTTTGACGGTAGAAGTGCGTGGCCACCGACTTTTATTCACTCACTGACGCTGAGCAGATTCAACGCCTGACAGCGCTTGCGACTGCCGCTCTGGCGCATTGGCCAGGCGACTTCGGCGCGCCGGTGTTGATCAAATATCGAGAGAATGCGGTCTTTTCGGTGACACGTTCGGACGGTACGTGCGCCGCGCTACGTGTACATCGCCATGCTTATCACTCGGATGCAGCGCTTCATTCTGAGCTCTTTTGGATGAGTGAGTTGGCCCGCGTCGGCATGCAAGTGCCACCGATTGTGCCGACGGCGGCCGGTGGTCTGTTTGTCCATGTCGGTGCACCCGGTGTGCCGGAGAAGCGGCAAGTCGATATGTTAGGTTGGTTGTCCGGTAAGCCGATCGGTTCGGCGGAGTCCGGGCTGAGCTTGGAGGAGGGGGTGAGCGAACGGCTGTATCACAGCGCCGGGCGCTTGGCCGCTCAACTCCACAATCACAGTACTGCTATGACGCTGCCGTCTGCGTTTACCCGTCACAGCTGGTGCGAGCAGGGATTACTGAGCGACGCACCGTTGTGGGGGCGGTTCTGGGAACTGGCTGCATTGTCGCCTGAAGAACGTGCCGTGCTCACTGAGGCTCGGTTCAAAGCGGCTGAAGATCTCGCCGCGTTGGGCAAGTCCAGCGCTGCATTCGGGATGATTCATGCGGACTTCGTGCCGGAGAATCTGCTGAACGACGGCGGGCGTTTGCAATTGATCGACTTCGACGACGCCGGCTTCGGTTGGCATATGTTCGAATTGGCCACGGCGCTGTATTGGACCCTCGATGAGCCGAACTATCCGTCGATCTGCCGGGCATTGTTCGACGGCTATCGTTCGGAGCGTCCGTTGTCGCCGGCGCACGAAGCCATGTTGCCGCTGTTTCTATTCTTGCGGGGCTCGACCTATCTAGGCTGGCTCCAGACCCGAGCCGAGACGCAGACCGCGCGTGAACTCGGCCCGCTGCTGATCGAACGCACTTGTCGGCTCGCACGACGTTACCTTGCGGCTCATTGACCCGCCCAAGGTTCGGGTGCACTATTGAAACTTGCATATTCAAGTAATGGCTCATGAATACCGCTACCACTCCGCCGCGAGTCGTCATCACCGGGGGTAGTTCGGGCATTGGTGCGGCCACGTGCCAGGCCCTGCTCAGTGCCGGGTACGAGGTGATCAACGTTTCTCGCCGGCCAGCCGCCATTCAATCGGAGCGGCTGCGCGATGTGACAGTCGATCTGACCGATGCGGCGGCGACCAAGATGGTGTTCGCCGCGCTGGCGGCCGAAGCGCCGGCCACCACCTTGATTCATTGTGCCGGCGTCACGCGCGAGAAGCTTCTCGAAGAAGTAAGTCTCGAGGACATCGATGCGCTGGCCAGTTTGCATCTGGCCGCTGCCGTATCGTTGGTGCAAGCCAATCTGCCGGCCATGAAGGCCGCCGGCTTCGGCCGCATCGTGCTGGTCTCCACGCGAGCGGTGCTCGGGCTGGCCAAGCGCACTGTGTATTCCGCTACCAAAGCCGGCATGATCAGCCTGGCTCGCACCTGGGCATTGGAACTCGCAGCCCATGGCATCACCAGCAACGTGGTTGCGCCGGGGCCGATCGGGGACACAGAAATGTTTCATCAAATCGTGCCTCGCGGCAGCGCCAAGCTCGACTCCGTTACCAAGTCGATTCCGGTGGGCCGCCTGGGGACGCCAGTGGATGTGGCGCGTGCCATTCTGTTCTTCGCCAGTCCCGAGGCTTCCTTCGTCACAGGGCAGACGCTGTTCGTGTGTGGTGGCACTTCGGTGGGGAGCATTAGTTTTTGACCATCGGCACGCACGCGAAGGTTTATGGGGACGCGGTCGTGACCGCACCCATCACCGTTCCGTACGTCCGGTACTCATTGCGCACAGCGCATTGGTTTGCAGGCAAAGCGCTCTCGGCGTTGCTACGAGCTTCCGGGCTGCGTAAAGATCAGATCGATGGTCTGTGTCTGGGCAGCTTCACCCTGGCACCCGATACTACCGTCGGCCTGACGCAGCATCTCGGGCTCAATGTTCGTTGGCTGGATCATCTGCCCATCGGTGGAATGAGCGGCATCACAGCGTTGCGCCGAGCGTTGCGGGCCGTGCAGTGTGGCGATGCCGAGGTGGTGGCTTGCATCGGCGCCGACACCAATCACGTCGATTCATTTCGGCAGAGCCTGGGTAGCTTCAGTGTGTTCGCCAGAGACGCCGTGTTTCCTTACGGCTCGGGCGGGCCCAACGCGAGCTTCGCTTTTCTCACCGCGTACTACATGCGAACGTTCGGCGCGACCGCGGAGGATTTCGGCAAGCTGTGCGTAGCGCAGCGTCAGAATGCGCTCACGTTTCCTCATGCTCTGTTCAAGAAGCCGCTCGACTTGGATGAGTATTTACAAGCGAGACCCATCGCCGATCCGCTACGACTGTTCGACTGTGTGATGCCGTGTGCCGGAGCCGAAGGCTTTTTGGTCATGAGTCGTCAGCGCGCCGAGGCTCTGGGATTGCCGTATGCGCGAGTGTTGTCGGCGAGCGAACGTTACAACGCGTTCGCCGACGATGCGATTCAGATGCGCGGCGGTTGGGTTCTCGACCGGGACCGGCTGTATGCCGAAGCGGCCATCGAGCCCGGTGACATTGATCTAGTCCAGACGTATGACGACTATCCGGTGATGTCGCTGATTCAGCTGGAAGACTTGGGCTTCTGCGCCAAGGGAGCCGGGCCCGACTTCATCCGGCGTCATAGTTTCGACAACGGCGGAACGTTTCCTTTGAACACCAGCGGCGGACAGCTCTCGGTGGGGCAAGCTGGTTGTGCAGGCGGCTTTCTCGGATTGGTCGAAGCGATTCGCCAGATGACCGGTCAGAATCTCGCCAAGGCAGTGCCGGAGGCGCGCATCGCGCTGGCGTTGGGATTCGGCATGATTACCTACGATCGCGGTTTGTGTTCGGGGGCGGCAGTGCTCAGCCGCAGCGACCTGTGATTCCGCCGCTGCAGCGACCGAAGCGCAAGAATCCGGTCTTGAGGACGCGGCAAGCGATGCTGCCGCCCGGGTCGCGCTCCCGTGCGGCGCTGGGGCTGACGGCCGCTGCGGCGTTGGGAAGATTCGAGCTGCAAGTGTGTGCGACCTGCAAGGCCGTGCAGTATCCACCGCGGGAGATCTGTCACGACTGTCTCGGCGATGAGTTGATCTGGACCCTGCAGGACGGAGCCGGCGAACTGCTGGCGGCCACTGCGGTTCATGTCAGTCACGATCTGTTTTTTCGCGAACGAATGCCTTGGCACCTGGCGATGGTGCGTTTGGATTGCGGCCCAACCGTGGTCGCACACTTACATTCCGCTTGTCCTGCTGCTCCGACGCGCGTTCGCGTGGGTGCACGACTGGACAAAGCCGGCCAAGGGGTTCTGGTGGCGTTCCCCATCGATGAGGTCACGAACATGGCAGACGATCGCCAGCTGCG
>NZ_JAEUPY010000396.1 GCF_016790065.1 Steroidobacter sp. | reverse complement strand
TGAAGCAGAACGCCGATAACGCGCGTCAGGCCAGCCAGCTCGCCGTCGGTGCGCGTGACCAGGCCGATCGTGGCGGCTCAGTGGTGAACCGTGCGGTCAGCGCCATGGGCGAGATCAACGATGCCAGCAAGCGCATCGCCGACATCATCAACGTCATCGACGAGATCGCTTTCCAAACCAACTTGCTCGCCTTGAACGCTGCGGTCGAAGCCGCGCGTGCCGGTGAACAGGGTCGCGGCTTCGCCGTGGTTGCCACCGAAGTGCGCAGCCTCGCTCAGCGCAGCGCCACGGCAGCGAAGGAAATCAAAGAGCTCATCAACGACTCCGTGTCCAAGGTGCAGGCCGGCACGCAGTTGGTCGATGAGTCGGGCAAGTCGCTCGCTGAAATCGTCGCCAGCGTCAAACGCGTTGCTGACATCGTCGCCGAGATTTCTGCGGCCAGCGAAGAACAGGCCAGCGGCATCGACCAGGTGAACACCGCGGTCACGCAGATGGATACGACGACGCAGCAGAACGCAGCATTGGTCGAAGAAGCAGCCGCCGCCAGCAAGGCGATGGAACAACAGGCGCAAGTGCTGGTCGAGAAGATGTCGTTCTTCTCCAGCAGCAGCGGTGGCTACCAGGTCGCTGCCGCTCCAGCGAGCCGCGCATCGAATGTTTCTTCCGCGCCACGCGCCGCGGTCCGCCCGATGCCGGTCCGCAAGCCGGCTAAACCGATGAGCCGCCCGGCCGCGAGCAGCGCGCCGATGGCCAAGGCCAGCGGCGACGATAGCGTGTGGCAGGAGTTTTGAACGAGAAGGCGCAGGGTTAAACGGACGCCGCGGATTCAAAGCTCACCGTCACGAGCTTTGTAGTCCGCGGCGCGCCGACACCCAGCAGTTCCTTTGCCAGCGGTGTTCTTGACGATAGGGCCTGTTAACACTCATTGGATGGGCTGCGACGATCTATTGCGGTTCAGGGCTAGGCGCGACGACCGCCGTGTACTCTCTTGTACACAAGTGGAGTCGCAACGACGTCCTGAACCGCAATAGATCGTCCCATAAAGGATATTTATTCATTGAAAGGGTTGCGCCTCGAATCGCCTGCCGCTGCGTTACAAAGCTTGCCCTTATCGACATAAGGGCTGCGCTTTGCGCCTTGCTGCAGGCGATTGGAGGCGCAACGCAGCCCATCCAATGAGTGTTAACAGGCCCTACCACCGACGCGAACCACAGTCTCTTATCGGCGGGCGATATTCAACTCATATCGCCCGCGTTATTTTTTGCGATGAGCGCTGAGCAATGCCAGCGAACAAACTAAGCGCTGTAAGAGCGTGAAGTGGTCGCGCCGCCGTGTCCGGTCCAATCCGTGTGGAAGAATTGACCGCGCGGCTGATCGATACGCTCATAGGTGTGAGCGCCGAAAAAATCCCGCTGAGCTTGCAACAGGTTCGCCGGCAACCGCTCGGCGCGATAGCCGTCGAAATACGACAACGCAGCGCCCATGCACGGCACTGGAATACCGCTTTGCACGGCCGCGACGATGGCACGCCGCCAGCCAGCCTGACGCGTCGACACCGCGTCCCGGAAAAACGGATCCAGCAACAGGTTGACCAGCTGCGAATCGCGCTCGAACGCTTTCTTGATGTCGCCCAGGAACGCCGAACGAATGATGCAGCCACCGCGCCAGACCAGCGCGATGCCGCCGTAATTCAAATTCCACTGGTACGTTTTGGCCGCCGCCCGCAGCAGCTGATAGCCCTGCGCATAGCTGATGATCTTAGAAGCATACAAAGCCTGTCGCAGGTCATCGATCAGTTGTTGGCGGTCGCCCTTGAACTCAGTGACCGCAGGCTTGAGTTGCTTGGCCGCCTGTACGCGCTCTTCCTTCGCCGCTGACAGCGCCCGAGCAAACACGGCCTCACCGATCAGGGTCAATGGAATGCCCTGATCCAGCGCCTCGACCACCGTCCACTTGCCCGTGCCTTTCTGACCGGCCGCATCCACGATCACGTCGATGGTCGCCTCGCCGTTCTTGTCGACGAAGCCGAGGATGTCGCGAGTGATCTCGATCAAGTAGCTGTCCAGCTCGGCGCGATTCCACTCGGCGAACACTTGATGCATCTCGGCGTTGCTCATGCCGAGCACGCGTTTCATCACATCATAGGTTTCGCCGATGAGTTGCATGTCGCCATATTCGATGCCGTTGTGGATCATTTTCACGAAATGACCGGCGCCGTTTTCGCCCATCCAGTCACAGCACGGCTCACCTTCCGGCGTGCGCGCGCAGATCGCTTGGAAGATAGGTTTGATGTGCGGCCACGCGGCCGCGCTGCCGCCCGGCATCAATGACGGGCCGTTCAGCGCGCCCTCTTCGCCGCCGGACACGCCGGAGCCGACGAACAACATGCCGCTGTCTTCGACACGCTTGGTGCGGCGGATGGTGTCGGTGAACAAGCTGTTGCCGCCGTCGATCAGAATGTCGCCGGGCTCGAGCAAGGGCAGCAGTTGTTCGATGAGCTGATCGACCGCACTGCCGGCTTTCACCAGCATCACGATCTTGCGAGGCCGGCTCAGCGAGCCGACGAATTCTTTCAAATCGTGCGCGCCGAGGAAACGCTTACCTTTGGCACGACCTTGAATGAAGTCATCCACCCGCGCCGTCGTACGATTGAACACGGCGACGCGGAAACCGCGGCTCTCCATGTTCAGTGCCAGGTTCTCGCCCATCACGGCCAGACCGATCAAACCTACATCTGCGAACTCGGTGGTCATCTGTGCTCTCCGGAGCCGAATGCCGTTTTATACGAGAGTTGGCCGGGCAAGGCTAGGAACGATTGTGCGCACCTTGCTTCATCAATGGGTCAACGCGATGACCTGGGTGGACAAACGCAGCGGGCGCAGCGGCTGATTGCGGCCATCGCCGCTGGCCTGCCAGTCGCTGAAGGGCGCGGCGCGTTCGTCGCCTTCGCTGGCCGGATCGACGACATCCATCAGGCCGACCAGGTCATGGCCGAAGGGCGGTGCCAGGGTGACTTGGTAGCTGACCTTTTGATTCCAGCGGGCGCCGGTGCGCCGTTCCACGTCGTTGCCTTCCACTGTGCCGCTGCCGAAGCGGGGATGCGTGACGATTTCGGTGTACTCGAATGCTACGCCGGGCGCGGTGGCGTCGACCACGACTCGCCAAAGACCGGAGCGAGGATTGGGAACGACCAGTGCCTTGTTCACGGGGCGCGTGAGCACGTCGCTGTCCCACAGCTTGCAGGTGCCGCTGGCACAGTCGTAGAGATACAGTCCAACGCGCGTTCTGCCATCCGGTGGCGCCACAGCCACGCGTAACGATGTGCTGCCGGGCTCGACGGTAATGTTGTACGCACGCAGGCCATTCAGACCTCCCGTGTCTTTGAGCATTCGTCGCGCACCAACGGTCGTGAGGATGGCGCTGCGTTGTATCGGAGCGTAGATGTTGTTCATCCACAGCGTGGTCGCATTGTTGGTCGGCGGCTTTTCGTCGAGCTGCGAATCGACGTAGCGAGTCGAGGCAGTTACCTGCAAGTTCGTTACAGGTGCGTTGGCGGATGTCGCCGTTAGTTCATAGACGCCTGGCGGCGGATACGGAACCAGCAGCACCGCTGGCTGCCCCGCTGTCACGGCCTTTGATGGCGGCAGGTCGAGCGCACCGCCGTTGAGTGAGAGTTGCGCGCGGCCGACGCCGACGCTTGCATCGATTCGCAGCGAAGAAATGTTTGGCGGAATGTCCAGGAAGTATCTTTTCGCCTCGGCGGCTTGAACCGTTTGCTCGCGATGTTCGACTCGATACCCGTTTGAAGCTTTGAAGGGTTCTGCTGCAATGATGGTGGTCATCACGGCGTGCACGGGTAGGCCGCTGGCCTGGTCTGTTAGATACAGATGGGCGCTGTGCACGCCGGCGTCTGTCGCTGCTATTTCTACTGGGACTGTCACAGGTTCGTTCAACGTCAGCGTGATTTCTTGGCTGGTTGATTTGAATGTTCCGTCGTTGCCGCGCCATTCCAATGTGTACGCCAGCGGCGTCGCCGCTCCGCTCTGCCTCAGCAACGTGATAGTGCGCGTGTCTTTCTGGCCTACCAGCCAGCCCTCGCGCTCGTACAGGCCCTGGCCCAAGTTGGGCTCTGGTAAGAAACGAGAGAAATAAGTTTTGACGGGTGCTCGGTTTTGAATGTCGGGTAGATCGAGCTGCTTTGCTTTCAGCTGCTTCAACAGGCCCAAGGCCTTCTCGGTGTCGATGACACCGAAGCCCTGCTCGTGCGCTTGGTATCGATCCAACCTGCTCGCGCTCATGCGCAAGGCCCAGGTGATGTGACGTGCATCGGCCGGGAGATTCTCAGCTCGTGCCGCAGCGATGAGAGCGTCCGTCGCAGCCCCTGCGGCTTCGACTCCACCCTGCATCAACAGATCCGGCTTCGCAGCCCCATCCGCCGCCGGCCCTCTCGCAGCCGCCAACGGAATTTCGCCGTCGGCGCTGGCACCAAGCGATGCCGCCTTTGAACTTGCGCCCTCGGCAGCAACACCCAGCGATGCCGCCCTTGAACTCGTGCCCGCGGCACCAGCGATAACGGAACGCGAGCGCGCGTCAGCGCTGCTCGTGTATTCACCAACTGAGATCACACGCCGCCCGCTCGACGCGCCGGCCACACTTTCAAGCTGCCCGAACCCGCCGGCGGCGCCGGAAGGCGAGCCCGCCGCCTCCGAGCGCGCGCTGGCGGCGAACAGCAAGGGTTTGCCGTAAACCTCGACGGCTCGATTCGCCATGAGCGCAAACAAATCCGAACCGCCGCCAGGAAATCGCCCGCCCTCTTGATCACGTGCGAGCACGTTGATCTCCGCGCTGGCCGCGGCTTGCAACAGAGATTCGATCTCAGCCGCCAGCATCGTGGTCGGCGAACCAACGTCGGCACCGAGCAGAGTGTCGGTGGCATTCAGCGACAACCCGGCGACATCCAGTTCGACACGAGGCCGCGACGAGGTCTCGGCAGGCAGCGCGTAGCGCACACGATCGCTATCGTTCGCATACAACCCATGCGCCCCGCCGCCATCTAAATGTGCCATCAACACATCGGGTAGCGCGCTGACGTCAGCAAGACGATCGAGCGCGAGGCGCACTCGCAAATACCCCACATCATCAAAGCGCGTTTGAATATTCCCGCCGAGCGAAGCGATGGCGGCAGCAACGGACGGAGTCCGGCCAACATCAGTGGCCACCAGAACAAACCCTTCGGTATCGCCCTTAGCCAACGCATGAGCGAGCAACAGTCGATCATGCAGATCGGGCGAAGCAGCCTTCCAGGAAGACAGCGACAGCCCTTGTTTGCTGAGCGGCGGAGGCGTGGGCGGCGGCTCCGGCGGCGCTTTACTGCAGCCCGACAGCGTGGCGATG
>NZ_JAEUPY010000307.1 GCF_016790065.1 Steroidobacter sp. | reverse complement strand
CACCGCCGCCTTTACAAGGCTGGCCAGTGCTCTTGTGATTGAGACGTGACACAGAGGTAGAAGGTTGCAGCGCTGGCTAAAGAGCAGCACTCACCGTCTTTCGGAGGTTTTGCATGGGGGAAAGACACAGAGCGGAGGCGGAGGAAGACGCCGGCTCTCACCCGAATGCGCACCTGACCTGAAGGCGCCGGCCACTGAGGTCTCCGGCTCCGACTCCGAAGGCGGCGCAAGCCGACTAAGCCTCAGCGAGCACCGCGAAGCGAGCAACCAAATCAGCTCCCGCGAGTAACCGGCATATCAACGTCAACACCGGGCTTCCCAGCATGACGAGCCAATTCCAACTTGGCGATGGCATTCCGATGAACCTCATCCGGCCCATCCGCCAAACGCAAAGTGCGTTGCCCCGCCCAAAGCTTGGCCAACGGGAAATCGTTGGAAACACCACCCGCGCCATGAGCCTGAATCGCCCAATCGACCACCTGCAAAGTCATATTGGGAACAACGACTTTGATCAGCGCGATCTCCTGCTTGGCAACCTTGTTCCCCACCGTATCCATCATGTAAGCCGCCCGCAGCACCAACAACCTCGCCTGATCGATCATGCATCTCGCATCGGCAATGCGCTCATGCCACACCGACTGCGCCGCCACCGGCTTGCCGAAGGCAACTCTCGAACTCAACCGCTTGCACATCAACTCGAGCGCCCGCTCAGCAACGCCAATAGATCGCATGCAGTGATGGATCCGCCCAGGCCCCAAGCGCCCCTGCGCAATCTCAAACCCGCGCCCCTCGCCGAGCAGAAGATTCGACGCCGGCACTCTTACATCGACCAGATCAACCTCAGCATGACCATGAGGCGCATCGTCATAACCGAACACCGGTAAGTGCCGCATGACATCGACACCCTGGGTATCCGACGGCACCAAAATCATCGACTGCTGTTGATGCTTGCCCGCCTCCGGATTGGTCTTGCCCATGACGATGAACAGCTTGCAGCGCGGATCATTGGCACCGCTCGACCACCACTTACGGCCGTTGATCACATACTCATCGCCCTCGCGCCGGATGCTGCATTCGATGTTGGTCGCATCCGCCGACGCCACCGCCGGCTCGGTCATCAAGAACGCCGAACGAATTTCACCCTTGAGCAACGGCTCCAGCCAACGATCCTTGTGCGCCTCGGTGCCGTAACGTTCGATGGTTTCCATGTTGCCGGTGTCAGGCGCCGAGCAATTGAACACCTCCGGCGCCCAAGGCGCGCGACCCATGATCTCGCACAGCGGGGCGTATTCCAGATTGGACAACCCTTCCGGCGCTCGCGGCGAATGTGGCAGGAACAGGTTCCACAGCCCGGCAGCCCGCGCCTTGACCTTCAACTCCTCGATGATCCGGGTGGGCACGAACGCATCGCCTTTGCGGCGGTTGTCGGCGACCTCAGCCTCGTAGACCTTTTCGTTGGGATAGATGTGCTGGTCCATGAACTTGACCAGGCGAGCCTGTAACTCACGCACGCGTGGGCTGTATTCGAAATCCATGTGCACTCTCCCCCAAAAAGATGCTCAACCAGCGATGGCAGGCGCTAACTTGCCGTCCGGGCCGGCGGCAAGCCAATGCATTGTATGAATGGGCCCCGATTGGCAGCATGCATAGTCCGCGGGAGGTCCCATGCAGCTATCCAGGATCGATCTGAACCTGTTCACGGTGTTCGACGCAATCTACCGCGAAGGCGGCATCACGCCCGCCAGCCGGCGACTGCACCTGTCCCAGCCGGCGGTCAGCCATGCGCTGGGCCGCCTGCGCGAGCTGCTCAACGACCCGCTGTTCGAGCGCCGGGGCCACGAAATGGTGCCGACGCCGCTGGCTCGCTCGCTGGCCGACAGCATCGCCAGCTCCCTGGGCAATCTGGAGCAGATGCTCCAGCGCGTCGGTCATTTCGAGCCAGGCACGGCGCAACGCTCCTTCACCATCGCCGCTCGCGAATCGCATGAACTCACTTTCCTGCCGGCGCTGATGGATCGCATCGGTCACGAGGCCGCCTACATTCATGTCGCCTCGGTGCGCATCGATCGGCGGGACCTGGAGGAAGATCTGCAAAGCGGTGAGATCGATCTGGCGCTGGACGTGGCGCTGCCGCTGTCGAGCGACGTGCGTCGGGAACGGATCGGCGCCGAGCCCCTGGTGGTGCTGGCACGCGCCGATCATCCGGTCGTGCAAGGCAAGTTGGACATCGAGACTTATACGGCCCTGTCACACATTCTGGTGACCGGACGGCGCCGGGGTGGCGGCTATGAGGATGGCGCGCTGGCGCGCCTGGGAATGTCACGACACATCAAGATGCGCTGTCAGCAACATGCAGCCGCCAGCCAGATCGTGAGTCGTTCGGACTTGCTGGCTACGATGACTCGTAGCCAGGCGTCCATCGTGCAGCAGCCGGCCGGTAATCAGCTGCTGCCGTTTCCCATCGAGGTGCCGCCGATGGAGTCCTTTTTGTATTGGCACTCCAACGTCGAGGAGGACCCGGCGTCGCAATGGTTCCGGGCCCAGGTGCGGGCTTGTCTGGCCGAGCGAGCGGCTTAGGCCAGTTCCTTGTGGGACTCGATCACGCGCGACACGATGCCGTAGTCGATGGCTTCGTTGGCGCTCAGCCAGAAGTCGCGTTCCATGTCGACCACCACCTTCTCGTACGGACGGCCGGTCTGTTTGGCGATGGTGCGAGCGATGCGCTCACGCGTGCGCAGGATTTCCTTGGCCTGAATGGCGATGTCCGTGGCCTGGCCGCCGGCGCCGCCGCCGGGCTGGTGAATCATGAAGCGCGTGTTGGGCAAGCAGACCCGATTCTGCTTTTCGGCCGCCAGGAAAATATGGGTGCCGGCGCTGGCCACCCAGCCGGTGCCGATGGTAATCACCGGCGCATTGATGAAACGAATCATGTCGTGAATGGCGTCGCCCGATTCGACGTGACCGCCGGGCGAGGAAATCAATACCCGAATCGGTGCATCCGATTGCTGGGACAACGCGATCAACCTTTCGCAGACGCCGCGCGCCACGGTGTGATTGATCTCACCGAACACCAGCACGAAACGCGACTTGAACGACAGCTGCTCCGCCAGCCCCTCGGGTCGTTCGGTCTTTTCGGGCTGCTTTTCTTCGCGCTCGGCATTGAAGATCGGGGCGGACATGCAGAACTCCTTGAAACTCACGGGTCGGCCAAACGTTGGCCCAGAACGGGCGATTCTACCACTCGCCGCTGTTGGCCATGGACTTCCACGGCTCGCGCGGTTCCAGCGCCCCGCCCCGTTGCAGCAACTCTACGGAGATGCTGTCGGGCGAGCGGACGAACGCCATGCGCCCGTCGCGCGGCGGCCGGTTGACGGTCACGCCATGATCGATCAGGCGCTGGCAGGCAGCGTAGATGTCGTCCACTTCATAGGCCAGATGGCCAAAGGCACGGCCGATGCCATACTTTTCGGGGTCCCAGTTGTAGGTCAGTTCCACCTGGGCGTGCTCGTCGCCGGGCGCAGCCAGGAACACCAGGGTGAAGCGACCCTTGTCATTCTCGATGCGCCGGATTTCGCGCAGCCCGAGCGCTTCACAATAAAAACTTAGCGAAGCGCTCAGATCCGTGACGCGCACCATTGTGTGCAGATACCTCATGGGCGATACCCTCGACGAAACAGCAACGGCGGCCATGATAAACGACGGCAGCAGACTCGATGAGGAACTCCGGCAACCCGATTGCGTTGATCCCCCCGAGGCTACCGGCAAAAACAGGACATATGGGTGCGGATTCGCCAATCGATACAGACATCTCACAGCGCTGCGAGCCACGGCCGATGGCCAAGGCTGCTACCAATGCGCTGAGCTCTGTATTGGCCTGCTCGTTGTTCTGGACGCTGGCGAGCCTCTCACTATTGAGCGCCCGCGCGTTGGCGCAAACACCCGATCCGGCCGTGGAGCCGCCGTCGGCTGAACCGGTTCAGCCGGTCGTGGTGGAAAACGCCGATCCGCTCGCCGAAGGCCCGCCCATGGAGGAAGACGCGAGCCCGATGGAAATCTGCGCCCAGCCCGCGGATAAGAATTCCACCGTCCTACAGCGCGTGCGACGCAGCCTCACAGTGACGGCTTGCGCATCGTCCGCCTGGCTGGATGGTTTGTTCGGCGATCAGATTCACTACGACGACTATCACGCCACTTACGGCACCGTCACGGCCGGTGGCTTGTGGAGTGACTACGACGGTTTCGATCCTCGCCTGCGGTTTCGCGCGCGCCTGCAATTGCCCCAGTGGGACGAGCGCATTTCGGCGTTCGCCGGACGCGTCGGCGAAGACGATTACATCAGCGACACCGAAGGCGATTTCGATGCGCTACCGACGCGCCAGTTCGGCACGCTCGAAGATGAAAGCGTGCTGCTGGGTCTCGGCTATTCCAGCCCGGAGCGCACCGGTAACGACTTCGATGCGGGCGTCGGCGTGCGCGTCGATTGGCCGCTCGATCCCTACGCACGCGCTCGTTACGAAGTGGTGCGCACGTTTGCCGAACGTTATGTGTTCAGCGCGCGCGAAACCGTGTTCTGGCAAAACACCGAAGGCTTCGGCACCACCACTCGAGTCAACCTGGACCGCGTGATCTCGGATCGTTTCCTATTACGCTGGAGCAACCTGGGCAAGTTCACCGAGGAGACCATCGGCCTGGAGTGGTATACCCAGCTGACGTTGTTTCAAAGCATCGGCCAGAAAACCGGCCTGGCCTGGCAGGCGCAGATCGAAGGCGCCACCGACAACGAAGTCCAGCTCACACGCCACGCCATGCGTTTGATCATGCGCCGTCAGCTGACGCCCGAATGGCTGATCCTCGAAGCACGCGCCGGCGTCTCCTGGCCACGCCGCTATCTTTACGAAAAGCGTGAAGCCAGTCCCGAAGTCGGCATCGCGGTCGAAATGCAGTTCGGCCAGAAACGCGACCGCATCCGCCCGAATTAACTCCCGCGCCAGCCGCCTGTATGAGGCGGAACCTTAAGCACCCACCCGGACGCAGCTACCGGTGAGTATCTGTGCTGACGGGCGACTCGTCGGGCGCCGATCAGGCGCCGCCTGAATCTGGTAACTCCGTATACAGATGGTGCACGGCGGGCCGATGCGAACCACGTACCGCCACGTATTCGTGGTATCGCACCGATTCAGGAGTCGAAGATGAGCATGTCGAATCTCAGCGTCAAGGCGCGCCTGACCGCGACGCTGAGCCTGTTGGCGCTGGCCATGCTGTGCGTGGGTTTGCTGGGGCTGAGCGCCCTGAAGCAGTCCAACGCCCGGATGGACGAGCTGTATAAGAATCAATTTCAGTCTGCCGCGCTGGTCAACAAGATCGGTCAGCTACGCCGTGACAACGTTCGCGCCCTGGACCTCGCCATGATGACCGGCGCCGCGGACCTGCTCGCTGACTATCGAGCCACGCACGAACGCAACACCAAGCTGATCGACGAGCTGTGGGCGCAATACAAAGCCCTGCCGGCCGGTGCCGAAGAAACCGTGTTGGCGGACGACTTCAAGCGCCAGGCCGACGAGTATCGCTCGGTGCGCGACTCGATCGTATCCAAACTCCAGGCCGGTGCTCTCGAAGACGCCCGTCGCGCGCGCGTGCAGGACCTGCGTCCGGCAATCGTGTCGATGATGGCCGCGGCCGACAAGCTGGCCGAATTCCAGGACCGCGTCGCCGACGCTGCCAACCAAGCCAATGAAGCCGCGTACAGCAAAGCCACGATGATCTCGTGGGCCTCGATGCTGATCGCCAGCGCCATCGCTGCGGTGTTGGGCCTGATGCTGATCCGCTCGATGATGAACTCGCTCAACACTGCCGTCGGCACCGCCGAACGCATCGCCAGCGGCAAGCTGGGCAATCAGATTGAAATCACCACGCAAGACGAATTCGGTCGCCTGTTGCGCGCCATGCAGGACATGGACAACAAGCTGAGCGACATCGTCGGCTCGGTGCGTCATGGTGCCGATTCCGTCGGCTCCGCGGCTCGCCAGATCTCCAGCGGCAACGACGACCTGAGTCAGCGTACGCAGGAACAAGCGTCAGCACTGGAAGAAACTGCCTCTTCGATGGAAGAGATGACTGCGACCGTGAAGCAGAACGCCGATAACGCGCGTCAGGCCAGCCAGCTCGCCGTCGGTGCGCGTGACCAGGCCGATCGTGGCGGCTCAGTGGTGAACCGTGCGGTCAGCGCCATGGGCGAGATCAACGACGCCAGCAAGCGCATCGCCGACATCATCAACGTCATCGACGAGATCGCTTTCCAAACCAACTTGCTCGCCTTGAACGCTGCGGTCGAAGCCGCACGTGCCGGTGAACAGGGTCGCGGCTTCGCCGTGGTTGCCACCGAAGTGCGCAGCCTCGCTCAGCGCAGCGCCACGGCAGCGAAGGAAATCA
Organism: Steroidobacter sp.; assembly: GCF_016790065.1. Lineage (GTDB taxonomy): Bacteria > Pseudomonadota > Gammaproteobacteria > Steroidobacterales > Steroidobacteraceae > Steroidobacter. The sequence goes on along the minus strand of NZ_JAEUPY010000307.1, from coordinate 172 downwards.
AAGAGCTCATCAACGACTCCGTGTCCAAGGTGCAGGCCGGTACGCAGTTGGTCGATGAGTCGGGCAAGTCGCTCGCTGAAATCGTCGCCAGCGTCAAACGCGTTGCTGACATCGTCGCCGAGATTTCTGCGGCCAGCGAAGAACAGGCCAGCGGCATCGACCAGGTGAACAC
>NZ_JAEUPY010000266.1 GCF_016790065.1 Steroidobacter sp. | reverse complement strand
CCGTGATACTCCTTGTCCTTGGCAGGCGCTTTCGGCGGCGTCGGCGGCTCGCCGGATTCTGCCGCCAACCAACGACGATACAGCTCTTGCATGCCTTCCACGCGCAACGCTTTGGCGTTGGGCAAAGCATTGAACCCTGAGCGCTCAGCGCTGGCGAAAGAGTAGGACAACGCTGTGACTACCGGCCGGATGCCGCGATACGCAGCGAGAATGCCGTCGCTGGTGAATGAAACCGCTTCGTTGTCGTAGGTGAGTCCCGGCATGCCTTTGAGCCAGGTCATCGAAGCTGGCGGAACGGCGCGCACCGTTACTTGCAGCGGATTACGAGCGCTCATCACTTTCGCTTGCGACAGCTGCGTCACCGCCAGTTTCGCCTTATCACGCATGGCTGCGTGCACAGCTGCGACCGGATAGAGCTCGGCTGTCTTGGCGCTCGTGGCCTTCTTGGTCGTCACGTACTGCAGCCAAGGCATGGTGCGCAGATCGTTGGCCAATCTATCGTCGCCCGAAGCGAAAATCACTGGAATGCCGGCACGGCCGTATAACAATCCCACCAGCTCCGTTTCAGTGATCGAGTGCCCTTCCAGCAGCAGCTCCACGCCGATGGTGTAAGTGTGAGAAGCAAATCCACCGCTGCCGCTCTTGGCATGCATGCCGACCACGACTACAGCATCGTAGTCGCCGGTCTCCGCTAGATCGGAGTACGCATCGAAACGCGTCGGACGAGATAGCAACTTGGCGCGAGGATCGAGTTGAGCGACCAGAATATCGGAGTCTGGATTGCCACTGCCGTGACCGTCGACGATCGTGACCGACTGCGCGCCGCCAGCGAATAAGCCATCGACAACAGCGTTGACGTCAGCAATCAGAAACTGCTGACCCTGCGGATATTTGGGATGGCCATGCAGGAAGCTGTACGGATCGTCCTGGCCGGCCAGTCCTTCCATGTCGTGGATCAGCAGAATGCGAGGCTTGGCGCCTGGGCGAATCGTCGGCGGCGTGGTCGTCCAGGCCGCGACTGTGCTCGCAGGCTCGGACGCCGGGCTTGTGAATATCGTGCCCAGGTGCTCGCCGACTTCGATGATGTCCGACTTGCCGCCGTATGCATTGAAATTCACGGCGACGACCACGTCGTCTTCGAAGTAGTTCAGAAACATCGTGGCCACGCCTCTGGCGCCGCCGGAATGACCGATCCAGGGCCGGCCCTTCGAATCCTTTCGCACAAAGAAGCTCAGCCCCTGATTTTGCGACGCCTTGCCCCAGGCGGGAATGTCACCCGGGAAACCCGCCGGCAGCTGCAGTCGATACATCTCACGCAGCGTTTCCTTCTTCAGCAGACGTCCCGCGTTGAGTGCGTGACCGAACCGACACAGGTCTTCGTCCGTGGAGAGCATGCCGCCGCCTGCGTAAAACGAGCTCGCATCCTCGTAAGGCGTGTTCTGCAATTGCCCGTCGACACGGACGTAGCCCCGACCGCGCCGGGCCACGATACGCGAAGGAACATCGAGGGAGGTGTCGGCCATGCCGGCAGGTTTCCAGACCTCTTCCGTGAGGAAATCCTCGAATGATTTTCCTGAGACGGTTTCGACGATTCCTTGCAACAGATTGGTGGCGTATGAGGAGTACGAACTGCTCGTTCCAGGCTTGAACAACAACGGATCGTCGCGCCATGGGCGCGTTGCTGCTTCGAAGTTATCGAAGTGCTGGATGCGGGTTGGCGTGACGCCGATTTCACCTTTCTTGTAGTGCCGGATGCCGGAGGTATGGGTCAGGATGTTCCAGACGCTGATCGGGGCTTCCTTGCGAGGGAACCAAGGCAGATAGGTTTGCACCTCGTCTGTGAGCTTGACCTTGCCGCGTTCCACCAAGCGCATGACCGCCACGGCGGTCAGCGGCTTGGAGACTGAGCCAATGTTGTGGATGGTGCGGCCGTTTTGAGGGACGCCGCTGTCGAGGTCAGCGACGCCGACGCCTTCAGAGAAGACGACCTTGCCGCCTATCGAGACGCACGCCGATGCGCCGGGCGCACCCGCCTGAATTCGAACCTGCTCGAGGTATGCCCGGGCAGCGTCGGACTTCGCGTTCGACGCGAACGCCGAGGTCGCGCACAGCGCGAGCGCAATTGTGGTTACAGATCTAAAGGCGTTTTTCATCATGGCTAAGCTCTGAATGCTGGCTCGGTGCTGGCGCTGTGCGCGCGCTTCAATGTTTCTGACTGAGTTCTTGCTGCGGCATGTCGGCGTCAGTCGATCCGCTGTATCGGTTGTTGCTGGAATCCGAATCCGCTGTCTGTTGCCGCGGATCGATCTCGGCGACCGACAGCGTTTTAGCAGTGACGTACTGCCAGGTGACCTCTCTGGCACTCCGTCGCCAGATTTCCGCCGGGATGCGGACGGTCTCGGTGCTCCCATCATCGAATGTGAGGTCGAGCAGAATGGGCATCACCACGCCCCCCACATTGCGAAACCTCAACCAATAGAAGTTCTTTTCCTGCGCGCGACGGCGAGTCACTGCTTCGATGGCGATATCGACATGCTGAGTCGAGTAAAACCACCCGCGCCAAAACCAATCCAGATCGACTCCTGAAGACTCTTCCATGGTTCGGAAGAAGTCATACGGCGTCGGCCTTTTGAATCTCCACCGTTGCGCGTACTCGCGAAACGCTCGATCGAACAGTTCCGGCCCCAGCACTGTGTCCCTCAGAATCATCAGCGCCGTACCAGGCTTGGTGTAAGCACCGCGCCCGTAATTAGGTAATGCGTCAGGCTGAGTCATGATCGGGGCATGCTTCGGCGACAGCATGTATGCGATCACGTCGCGTGGTTGGCCTTGGCCGTCGAACGAGGACAGCCCGAGTCGTTGCAGGGTTCGGAACTGCAGATACGTGGTCAGGCCTTCGTCCATCCAAGCCCATTGCCGTTCGTCGGAATTGACGATCATGGGCAGGTAGTTGTGACCGACCTCGTGAATCACTGTGTCGATCAGCAGCGTTGTCGCCTTGCTTGCGTCGGTGCCTTGCGTCAGCCGTGAGCCGTTGAAGCTGATCATCGGATACTCGACGCCATTCGGCGCTGCTGCGCCGACCGGGCCGTTCACGGACTGTGCGACTGGGTAGGGATAGGGAAACGTCAGCTCGGAGAACGAGTGCAAAGTATCCGCGATGGCCTGCGTGGACACGCCATCCCAGAGCGAACTCGCCACGCTCGGATAAAAAGACATGGCCATCACGAGTGGTTGTTCTGACGAGTCCTGTCGAACACCCATGGCATCCCAAATGAACTTCCGCGACGACGCCCAGGCAAAGTCACGAACGTTCTTCGCAACGAACAGCCAAGTCTTGCTCTTCTCGCCGCCGCGCCCATGCTCGGAATTTTTCTCGCAATCGACGCGGCCACGCTCAATGGCCTTATCGCAGTTGAGCCGGCCGCGCTCGGCAGCGGCGGCTTCTTGCGGCGTCACTATGTACACTGGCTTGCTGCTTGTACGCGCCTTCGCTAGGCGCGAGCGTTGTTCGTTCGTCAGCACGTCGGAGGCATTGCTGAGCTCGCCGGTCGCACTTACCAAGTGATCGGCCGGCACAGTGATCGTCACCCGATAGTCGCCAAACTCGAGTGCGAACTCGCCGACGCCAAGGAAGGCCTTGTTATGCCACCCCTCGTAGTCCGAGTAAGCCGCCAATCTGGGAAACCACTGCCCCGCCTGAAAGATGCACGACCCGCCCTCGGCAACCGAGAAGCACTCGTAGCCGCTGCGATCGTAAATGTTGATGGTCTCCACCAGCGGCAGCGACCACGCCACACTGAAAATGAACTCGCCCCCGCCCGGCGTCACAGCCGAAGGCAACTCAACCCGCATCAACGAATCCACAACCGTGAACGCCAACGCCCGCCCGGAAGAATCGCGCACACTCTCAATCGTGAACCCGCCCCGCCCCTGCTCTTGTCGCAAGGCACGACGAATATTCCTCTCAGTCAGCTTGGCACCCGACACAGGCCGCGCCAGCTCTGCGACGGAATCGCGCTTGAACACATTCTGATCGAGCAACAGCCACAGATACCCCAACGCATCCGGCGAGTTATTTCGATAGACGATGCGCGCGGTCCCACTGAGCGACCGCGCTTGCTCATCCAAGCGAACATCGATGTCGTAATCGACTCGCTGTTGCCAATAGCGATGACCAGGTGCACCGGACGCCGTGCGGTAGTCATTACCCGCCGGCCATAACTCGCCATCGAGCTGACGAAAGCTATCCACGAAGGCCGACCGGTGCCGCTCACTCCCCTCCGCGTGAGCGGCACCGGCGACCAGCATCGCCAGCAAAACAACTAGCCAGGGCATGACCGCAACGACAGCGCGGTTAGAACCGATAAGAGACTTGGCCGATGACCGCCCGGCTCGGGTTCACAAAGACCGAGCTGCCGACGTTGTTGGAGTTAGGGCTGTAGTACTCTTCATTGAGCAAGTTGGTCGCAGACAGCTGCAAGCGCCAATGCTCCAAGTTATAGAACACGCGAGCATCCACCTCGGTATAGGCGCCGAAGTCGAACTCGACCCGACCGCCGTCGGTGGAGCGCTGCGTAAAGAACGTTTCCCGGCCTCGCTTGTGAACCACACCGGCGCCGAAACCCAGACCGCGCAGCACACCGTCCTGCAGCTGATAGCTGGTGAACAAGGAAAGGCCCATCTTGGGCGCGTTCTCAGGCTGATAGCCCTTGAATTCGCCATCGATGTATTCCGGATCCATCACGCCGAGCGAGCCGTAGATTTCCCAGCCCGGCAATACTGTGCCTTGCGCGGCCAGCTCGACGCCTCGGCTGCGTTGTGTGCCCAAGGGCACCACAAATCCTGGCGACGCCAGATTGCTTTGGGAAATATTGCTACGTTCCATGTCGAACACCGCCAACGAATAGGCAAAGCGTCGACCGATCTCGCCCTTCAGGCCGATCTCCTTCAACACACCTTCCTGCGGATCGATACGCACGCCCGGAGAGATCAGGCCGGCCTGAACTTCGAACGTTTCGCCGTAGCTGGCGTAGAGGTTCAAGTTAGGCGTCAGCGCATAGGTCACGCCGAACTGGCTCGTGACCTTGCTGTCTTCGGTGCTGCTGCGGACCGGCGCATTGGTGAGCACACGAACGAAGCTATTGGTCTCGGCTTTGGAATAGCGGCCCGCCAGCAACACAGTGAGGTTGTCGATGGGCCGAATCATCGCCTGCGCGGTGAAGCCGGAGTTCTCCGCCGTGGACCCGACGTAGTTATAAGTCGTGTACTGAGAGAGACTCGTAGGCTGCGCTACCAACGTGTGATACGCAGGATCGTACAAGCTTGGGGCAACCACTCCGGTTCGCTGCGCTAACAGTCGCGGTCCATGAGCATCCGTGTTCTCGGCGTAGTCGGCGCCGAAGAACAGCGTGTGCTTGCGTCCAAACAGCTCGACATCGCCGTACAGATTCACTTCGCCGGCCGTCAATTGCCAATCGACGTCTTGGAACCGCACGATGATGGACGACAGCGCTCGACCGTCGGGCCGGATGACGCCGGTGTGTTGCAAGTAGTTGTAGAACTCCAAGTCCTGCCGGTTGCGCTGGGCATTCACACGCAGCGTCCAGTCGTTGTCGAAGTGATGCTGGAAGCCGCTGTGGATCAGCAAAACTTTCTTATGCTGATTTTCGCCCCAGTCCTGGCCGGCGTAGAACGAACGCGGCAGATTGACCACCTTCAACAAGGACTCATCGTAACCGAGTGTGCCGACCGTCGCCGTATTGCCGAAGTACTGGAGCGGCACGGCAGGCACAGCCGTAACGCCGGTGTCCTGATAGTCGACATGCAGGAAGATCTTGGTGTCATCGCTGAACTTGTACTGCACCGTTGGCGCAATCACGGTGGTGTTCTTGCCGGCGTAGTCCAGATACGAGTTCTCGTCCAGCTTGGCCCCCACCAGCCGATAAGTGAGCGTGCGGTCCGAATTCAACGGGCCGTACAAATCTATCTCGCCGCGATAATGATCGAAGCTGCCGCCCTCGACCTTGACCTCACCGCCGAACTCTTCCTTGGGCATCTTGGAAATGATGTTCAGCGTGCCCGCGATGGAGTTCTGGCCGTACAGAGTCGAGGTCGCGCCCTTCACCACTTCCAATCGCTCGAACGGCGCAAAATCCAAGTTCGAGTCCACCAGCAACCGGAAACCGTCGATCTTTACAGCATTGTTGCTCTGTTGACGGAAGCCCCGGTAATAGTTGACGGTGAAGTTATCGAGCCGGTGCGTGGTGCCGCCGGTCGCGTCGATCTTATAGACATCTTGAAAGGACTTGATGGCAGCGAAATCCATCATGTCACGAGTGATGGCCATCACCGTCTGCGGCGTGTCTTTGATCGACAGCGGCATCTTGAGTGCGGTGCTGGCTTCGTTGTCGTGGAAGTACAGGGCCTGTACCACGACCTCTTCCAGCTCGTGCGTCTGCGAACTGCTGTTGCCGCCCTGGACGACGCCACTATTGCTGTTCGATTCAGCTTGAGCCAGCGCCAGATGAATGGCCGCGGCGCTGCCCGTCATGGCGCGAGGCGATGTGGTGTTCGTCACGGGCACGATACTGACCGTGTTGGAATCCATGAATTGGAACGTCAACCCAGTGCCGTTCAACATTCGATTCAGCGCTTCCTCAATGGTCAGATCGCCGGAAACGCCTTGCGTCTTCACATCGCGCACATCTTCGAACATGAACACGACGCGAAGGTCGCGCTGCTTCTCAAAGACTTCCAGCGCCGCGCCGAGCGGTTGAGCTGGAATATCGACGAGGCGGCGCACGGCGGCGTCGGCTCCAGGGCTCGCGGCAATACCCGCGGCGGACAAACATAAAGCGGCAACAGCTGCAGCCAGGCGCATGGTCACACTCCCCATTTTATTGGTGTCGGATGGCCGTCGTTTGATTGGTGACGACTTCATACGATTTAGAGCGTGAGCGAGAGGGGGATGGCTACTGCGAGTGAATGAGTTTTTCCAGATTACTTTTTCAGGGAGACATGAATCTCACGATTCCTCTCCACCACCTGCACATCGAAACGATGCCGCAAGAACTCGATCAAGCGCGCCTGTTCGTTGGGAGCAAACGTGCCGCGAATATGAAAGTCGCGCAGCGCCGGATCGTCGATCACGATGCGTTGCGAATTGTGACGATTGAATTCTTCCACCGCGTCCGCCAGCGGCGCACCGTCGAACACCAGCTTACGCTCGGTCCAGGCGATAACGTCGGCGACATCGGCCGTGCGTGGCTGCTGAGCAATCACAGCATCGGCCACGGATATCTGTTCGCCAGCGACCAGCACGACATTGGCTGCCGGTGCAGCGCCTGAGACCAGGCTCGATACGCCGACTTTGCCGTGGACCACGGTGACCACTGTGCGGGACTGCCGACGATTCACATCGAACTGCGTGCCCAACGCTTGCACCCGAGCTCGGTCACTGCGCACGACAAACGGCCGATTCGGATCTTTCATCACTTGAAACAACGCCTGCCCTTCGAGCAGATCGATGCCGCGTTCGCCTTCTGAGTAATGCACTCGCAAGCGTGACCGTGAGTTCAATTCGACGACGGATCCGTCTGGAAGCGTCAACGCACGCTGCTCTCCCGCCTCGGTCGAGTACGTGTTGCGCTGAAGTCCATAGATAAGCGTGGCCCCGATAGCGACGACAGCCACAGAAGCAGCCAGCGACAACGTCACCCAACGGCGCGATCGCTTACTCGCACCTTCTGCAGCCGTGGTAGAAATAGTTCGCGGCGGCAGATGCACGACGTTGTGCTCAGCCTCAGCAGCGGCAGCCATAGCCGCCGCGTCTCTCACACCAGAGCCGGCCAGGGCCGACGATTCTTCCCAGGCCGCGGCCACTTCTATATAGGCACGCACATGCTCCGGCGAGCGACGCAACCAGCGGTCGAAATTGGCCCGGCCGTCGGCATCGACCGCATCGTCATTGAATTCAATGAACCACGCCGCCGCCTCTTCTAGCGTTAGAGGGTTGAGCGTGGCTGGTGGCTTCGCATTACTCATGAGCTTCCTTACGCCCGTTCCTGCAGGCCCTGCCGGATATGGAGCAGCGCCCGGGCCAGATACTTTTTCACTTGATCGCGCGACACGCCGAAACGATCCGCGATCTCCTGGAGCGACAAGCCGTCGCAGCGACTCCACACCAGCGTCATGTAGGCGCGCGGCGAAATCTTCTGTAGCGACCCTCCCAGGGCTTCGAACAGTTGTTCGGTCTCGACTTCGTCGGCGGGATTGCCTTCAGCAGCCTGTTGCAGCTCCGCCGCGAGGTCCGGCAATGCCACCGACTCGGCTGTCACCGTCTGCCGCAAGGCATGCTGATGCAGGACGTGGCTAGCGACGGTGAACAGGTAAGCCTGCGGATTCCGGATGGTTTCGTGGTCGTCGATGCGGAGCAGACGCAGGAATACCTCCTGCATCAGGTCCGGCGTATCGGCGGCGGCATTCCGTAGCCGAGCGGACAGGAAACGCCGCAGCCGTTGGCCTTGCGTTTTCTGGATGGAAACCAGGAATGCTTGTTTGCTTTCGCTGGACGACACTGTGCGTTCCCGGCCGCGAACCGGCCTTGGCACAGCATTAGAGCGATTGCCGGGGGGCGATGGCTACTGGGCCGGCAAGTATTTTTGCCGGCCCGTGACCTGTTGAATGAGCCCCCTCCCGGCGAGGGCTGGCCCGGACCGCCTTACTTGGGCGATACGCCCATGAACGCTTCGCCGGCACGCACGTAGTGCCAGATTTCGTCCGAGCTGCGAGCGAAGGCCTTGGCGAGCAGTTCTTCGCCCTTCTCGCGTTGACCGGTGCGGATGTACCAGGCCCCTACTTCGGCCTGGCCGCTGTCATCTTTGGGGTCGCTGGCGAGCGCACGAAGGAACAGCTCTTCGGCCTTGGCATTCTCGCCCGCCTCGGCGTAGACCCGAGCGATGCGGAACCAGTCGCTGGCCTCGGATTTGCCGTTCAGCACTTTGTCCAGCAGCGCCTGACCGGTGGGCTTGTCGCCGGAGAGGTAGTAAACACGGGCGATCTGGATCAGCTCCCAGCTGCCGCCGTTGGCCAGGCGTTCGGCTTCCTTCAACGCGGCAATGCCAGCTTCCTTAGCCGGCTTACCGGTGATGATGCTCATGCCCGGGCCTTTGATCTTGGCGGCATAGCCGATCCCGACGCCGGCCGTCAGACAAACCGCCGCCATCGTCAATGCAGCGACCTTCTTCATTGTTTGTTCCTCTGCGGACTCCATGGATGGAGCGCGAAGAGTACTGCAGGGGCCGGCCTGCGACCACCCGGGATCGCCTATGCCAGAAGTCCAATGCCGCGGCGCGAACTAACGTGCTGACAGGAAGATCGACAGCGCCTCGCGATTCATTTTGCCGGCATCCATCGCACCATTGCACAGCGTGATGGCCGAGAGCTTCTGCTCGGGAATACGCAGATAGTCGGCACGGAAGCCAATGAACGAGCCCGAGTGTCCGATGGCCTTGAGCCCTTCCAGATCTCGATGCATCAAGCCGAAGGCATAAGTGCTCGGCTTGCCGTCGGTCAACGGCTCGGTGCTTTGCAGTTGTTCGATGAGCGCAGCACCGCGAGTGCCGAGCACGTTGTTATAAAAATTCTGATCCCAGCGCACCATATCGCGCACCGTGGTCAACAGGCCGCCGTCGCCGACCAGGTCAAAGCTGGTTTGAAACGCACCCTGTCCCGCGCCTTCTTCCGGCTTCTTGGTGAAATAAGCCGTCGCCCGGTTTGGCACGATGCGCGTGCGATCATCATGGAAGTGAGTATTGCGCATGCCCAGCGGCGCAAAAATCTTCGCCTCGGTGTACTGACTCAGCGACTGGCCGCTGGCCCGTTTGACGATCACAGACAGCAGGAAGTAGCCCGAGTTGCTGTACTTGTATTGCGAGCCCGGCAGGAAATCCAGGCCGTCCTGTTTGGCGATCAACGCAATCGCTTCGGCTTCCGGAATGGAATCGGCATAGCTGCGACCCGAGCTGCTCCACAAATCCAAGTAGTCGCGCAAACCGCTGGTGTGATGGACCAGATGGCGCACCAGAATCGGTTTCTTGTATTTGCGAATCTCCGGGACGTACTTACGAATGTCATCGTCCAGGGAAATCTTGCCTTCTTCGGCCAGCAGCGCAATGGCTGCCGCAGCGAACTGCTTGGACACCGAGGCGATGTAGAAGACGGTGTCCGGCGAGATCGCAACCCGGTAGTCCAGATTGGCCATGCCGTAGCCGCGCTCATGGACCACTTGGCCGTCTTTCACCACCGTGACGGCGCAGCCCGGACCATCGGTTCGACTCACCGGCGCGAACACCGCATCGACCCGCGAAGAAACGTCTGCGACGTCAGCATCTGAACGTGCCGGCAGGCTGACGAGGCTCGAACCAATAACAGCAGCGACTGCGATCCACAGGAGATTGTTTTTCATAGCGACGGGCCGCGAGCGGCTTCGATGACCTTTGCTTCGCCGATGCCCAGCGCATCGAGCTCTGCTCGTATCTTCGCAAGATCGCCGGCCACAATCCATGTCTCGCCTCGATTCGCCAGCAGCTCGGCGGCCAGGCGGCTCACCTCCAGCGGCGTTACCGACTCGATTCGTCGCGAATACGACAGCAAGTAGTCGTCGGGCAAGCGGTGAAGCGCGATCTGGCCCAAGGCCGCGGCCACTTCCTGATGGGTTTCCCAAGAGTCGGGTAGTTCGCGCACTGTTACCTGCTGTATGCCCAGCAGCGATTCAGCCACCACGCTCGGATCACTGGCGAGTCGATCCAGCTCCCGACGCATTTCCACCAAAGCCGGTGCGGTTTTATCGGTTTGCACCAACGACTGCAGACGCCACGATCTCGCACCGACCTGATTCGACAGCGTGCTGACGACGCCGTAAGACCAGTTCTTGTCAGTGCGCAGGTTGCGATTCATGCTTTGCCCCATCAACCGGGTCAGTAATTGCAGAGCCGGCTCGCGCTCACGAGCATGCGCCGGCGCTGGCAACAGTAGCTGCACGCTGGATTGCGAAGCGCCAGGCGCGTCGATGAGCCAGAGCGTCGACTTGGTGGTCCGCGCCACACTGGCTGGCGCGGCTCCCAGTGCATCTCCGCCCGCTTGCCAGGACGCCAGCAGCGACTCCAACTGCGCCTTCAGCTGGGGCAAAGCAATGTCGCCGACGACGGCCAAGGTAGCGTGATCCGGACGCATCCGGCTTCGGTGGAAACGCTGGATGTCCGCGCGAGAAACCGCCGCTATGCTGCCGCTATTCTGCAATCGGCCGTATGGATGGTTCGGGCCGAACAGTAATTGCGGACCGAACCAATCGGCGGCAGAGATTGCGTGGCTGGTGGCGTTGGCGAGCAGCCCGAGATGACGAGCCTTG
>NZ_JAEUPY010000262.1 GCF_016790065.1 Steroidobacter sp. | reverse complement strand
CCGCTGCGACCGGTAGCGAGCGCCGGGTGCAACTCACCACTTCTCAAGGAACGATTGAGGTTGCCGTGTTCGGCACGCGTCGTGAGCAACGACAAGTGCGAGCTGCCAGCGGCAACACTCGAGTCACGGATCAGAAGAAGCCGGAGTCGGAACCGGTGGCGCCCATCGGCGGTGCGGTGGTGGCGGTATGCGTGCAAGCAGGAGAGCTGGTCGCCAAAGGCGCAGTGCTGGTCATTCTGGAAGCGATGAAGATGGAGCTGCCAGTGATTGCGCCGCGCGCAGGTAAGGTCGAAGCGGTGCTGGTGAGCAAAGGCGACGTGACTGCTCGCGGCAGCCTGCTGGTGAAACTTTCGCAGGCGCCTGCGGCCTGAGTGTGGGGGAACACATGAGTGCCAAAAAAATTGCGCTGGTCACCGGCACGGGCGGCGAACTGGGTGCAGCGATTGCCGCGCGCTTGGATAGCGAAGGCTATAGCGTCGTCGGTCTCGATCTGCGTGCGCCGGCCACTGCCGGCAACTATCGTCATTACAGCTGCGATCTCACCGATATTCCGGCGCTAGGAGCGACGCTCGAACAAATCCGCCGGGAAGTGGGGCCGATTCAATTGCTGGTGAACAATGCGGCTTATTACAACCCGGTTTCGTTCTGGGAACTGACGCCGGAACAGATTCAACGCACTTTGGCCGTCAATGTGACCGCGGTGATGTATGCGTGTCAGCAAGTCGCTAAACAGATGCGGGATGCGGGCGGTGGTGTGATCGTGAACATGGCGTCAATCGCCGGCCGCGGTGGCACGTCGCAGATCGACTATGGCGCTTCCAAGGCGGGTGTGATCAATCTCACTGGCACGCTCGGTCGCCTGCTTGCCGAGCACAACATTCGAGTCAACGCCATTGCGCCGGCTTTGATCGACGCAGGCATGGGCAAGGTGTTGCCGCCTGCGGTCAAAGAGAAATATCTGCAGACGACGCCGCTCAAGCGCGCGGCTCAACCCAGCGAGATTGCGAATGTCGTGGCATTCCTCGCGAGCGAGCAATCGAGTTACATGACCGGCGCGACCGTCGACGTGAATGGTGGGCTCTGAGCATGGGAAGTGTGTACGAAGCCATCGCTCCTCATGGCGAACTGCTGCGGCGGCAGGCGCTGGTGCATGGCGAACGAACTTGCATCATCGTCGATGATGAGACGCTGACTTATAACGAGCTGTTGCGGCGGGCCACAGCGCTGGCCAAGGGCATGTACGCGCAGGGCATCCGTCGCGGCGACCGTATCGGCGTGTGGATGCCTAACTGCACCGAGTTCTTCGTCGTTCACTTCGCGATCCAACTGCTCGGCGCCATTACTGTCACCATCAATGCTCGCTACAAGAGCTATGAGCTGCAGTACGCGGTCAAGCACTCGGATATTCGGCTGCTGTTCACCACCGATCGCATCGACGAGCACGTGAACTTCGGCGACTTGCTGTGGCAGACGTACCCGTCATTGTCGGCCGGCCGACGCCAGGGGCGGTTGCATCTGGAGGATGCGCCGTACTTGGAGAACGTCGTGCTGGTCGGTAGCAGCGAGCGTGCGCCGTTCGTGCCTCTAGCGGAGTTTGCAGCGACCGGGTCGCTGGTGGCCGAGTCGGACCTGGAGCAGTGTGCTGCGCCGGTGACCATCGACGACATCTCAGTGATGTTGTTCACGTCCGGCACGACGGCCGCACCGAAGGCCTGTCAGCTCACGCATCGAGGCATCTATCAGACTTGGGTGCACACTTATCCGGAGGCCGTGAAGTTGCAGCCCGGCGAGAAGGTGTGGGTGCCGATGCCTTGCTTCCATGTTGGTGGCATCGGTTTGACGGCCACGGCGGTGTCGCAGGGCGCGGCCTTTGCGACGTCGATTTATCACCAGGCGGCTGCGGCACTTCGGTTGATCCGAGATCATCAGATCGAACATTTGTATCCGGGCTTCTTTACTTTGATTCTGCCGGTGCTGCGCGAGCCGGATTACAGCAAGGCTGCGTTTGCCAAGGTGCGGAGCATGGTGGCGGTGGCGCCCTTCGAGACGCACAAACTCATGCAGGAGTATCTGCCCGAGGGGATTTTGACGTTGCAGCTGTTCGGTATGTCCGAGGCCAGCGGCTATGTGAGCTTCACGCCGTCTTCGTCCGATGAAGAGCATCGGCTGCGAACCAATGGCAAGCCCATTGCCGGCGTCGATGTGCGCATCGTCGATGATTCCGGCCAGATCGTGCCGGCGGGCGGGCAGGGCGAGATTCAGTTTCGGGGGCCGAACTCGTTTCATTCCTATTACAAGGATGCGGCGGCCACGGATTCCACCATCGTGGATGGCGGCTGGGTGCGCACTGGGGATTGCGGCAGCGTCGATGCTGAGGGGTATGTTTATTTCCTCGGTCGCATCAAGGACATGTTGAAGGTCGGCGGTGAGAACGTGGCTGCCGCGGAGATCGAGGCGTACTTGGGACGTCATCCGGCGGTGAAGATGTCTCAGGTGGTTGGCAAGCCTGATGAGTACTACGGCGAGGTGGCGGTTGCGTTTGTCGAGTTGATGCCTGGGAAAGAGGTTGACGCGGCAGAGTTGATCGCGTTTTGCAAAGGGCGCTTGGCCAGCTTCAAGGTGCCGCGCGAAGTGCGTTTCGTGACCGAATGGCCGATGTCGGCGACCAAGATTCAGAAGTTCAAATTGCGTGAGTTGTTGAAGACCGGCGGGGCTTGAGCGATGCGGGTCATCATTACTGGCGGTGCCAGGGGGATTGGGCTCGCGGTCGCGAAGTTGTTAGCGGTTGAGCCTTGGAATGGGCGGGCGCAGTTGCTGCTCGCCGGGCGCAACGTCGAGGCGCTTGAGGCCGCGGCTGCCGAGTTGCGTGGGCTCGGCGCTGAAGTTGTTACTGAAACAGCAGATTTGTTGGATGAGGAAGCACCTGCTCGCGTCGTGCGACGTGCGGAGGCAGCGTTCGGTGGGCTCGATGGGCTGGTGAGTAACGCCGGCATGATCAAAGTCGGGCCGTTGGCGTCGCTTACGGTGGCTGACTATGAACAAGTGTTCTCCGTGAACACGCGAGCGACTTTCTTGCTGGCCCAGGCGGCGTATCCCTTATTACGTCAGTCACGAGGCTCCATCGTTGCGACGTCCTCGCTAGCAAGCGAGATGCCGACGCCACCGCTCGGCATGTACAGTGCGAGCAAGGCGGCGTTGGTGATGATGATTCAGCAGATGGCCGTGGAGTGGGGCGCCGACGGCATTCGATGTAACTGCGTGTCGCCGGGCTCGACACTCACACCGATGACCGAGAAGGTTTACGCGAATGATGTCGAGCGTGCCAAGCGAGAGCGAGCCATCGCGCTACGAAGAATCGCGAAGCCGGAAGAGACGGCACAGGCCATCGCGTTCCTGCTAGGACCGCGAGCCAGCTTCATCAGCGGCGTGAACCTGATGGTCGACGGCGGTGCCAGCCTGATGTTCATGACCCTGACCGGCGCTGGCAGCGCCCACGACGTGTAACGACACGCCCAGGAACGTTCCGTGTCGCGAGTTCGTAAGCCCTGCTGGCCGTCACGCACGGCGCCTCGCACAGCCTGATGCTCGGGCTGTAACAACGGCTATCAAAGCTGGCGTAACTGAGGAGACGTTCGGCTTTATTTCTTCCGCCGATCAATAAACTGCCTCACCCGCTGCAACGTCTCGGCCGAGGCCTGCAACACAGTCAGTCCTTCGACCGAATAATCAAACTCAGCGCGGTCGATGCCGCGATTGATCAAGCGTTTGCCAACCGCAAGAGCCAGCGAAGAATTCGCGGCGATCTTGGCCGCCAGTTCCAGCGAAGCTGGCAACAACTGCTCATGCGGCACTACCCGTTGCACCAGCCCAGCCTGCAGCGCCTGCTGAGCATCGAGCCGCTCGCCGGCCATGACCATCAGCTTAGTCATCTGCCGACCAATCACATGCGGCGCTCGTAGCACGCCGTAGCCAGGCACCAAACCGAGCGCTGCCTCAGGCATACCGAAGACGGCGTGATCCGAGGCGAGCACGATGTCACAAGCGAGCGTCAGCTCGCAGCCGCCCCCCAAAGCCAAGCCATTCACGGCAGCAATAACCGGCAGCGGGCAAGTCTCCAGCGCGGCGAACCCATTCATGGCATCGATTTGATAAGCCCGTTTGCTTTCGAGCGTAGTCAGCGTGGCGAAGCCAGCAATATCGCCGCCGGCGCAAAAGGCTTTATCGCCAGCGCCGGTGAGTACGATGGCGCGAGTGCGACCATCGGAAGTGAGCTCATCGAGCGAGCGACGCAGGTCGCCCCAGAACTCGGCAGTGAGCGCATTGAGTTTCTCGACGCGGTCGATCTGTAACAACGTCACCGCATCGTGCGGGACGATCTTGATCTGGCCGTGGCGGCGTTCGGAAGCAGTGTCTTGGCTCATGGCTTACAGATTACGAATGGTTCAAAAAGCCCAGCACCGCGGCGCTGAAAGCATCGTTGCGATCGCCGGCGACCATGTGGCCGGCGCCGGCCACGTCGACGTACTGAGCGCTGGGAATCAAATCCAGAAAATGCCGAACGTTCTCCGGCGTCACCAGTTCGCTGCGTTGACCGCGAACCAGCAAGGTCGGCACGCGCACATTCCGGGCCGCCGTCTCATAACGTTGCAATTGGAACTGCGGACTGGCGCGCAGCCGGTCGAACAACCGCGGATCCCAATGCCAGTAGTAGCGGCCGTCCTCGCGCAAGCGCAGGTTACGTTGCAAGCCAGCGCTGCTGGCAGGTCGCGGGCGATCTGGAAGATAGGCAGCAACGGCGTCCGCAGCTTCATCGACAGTGGCGAATCCCTGCGGATAGCCTTGCATGAAAGCGAAGATGCGTTCTTCACCGGCCGGATCCACCATCGGCGTCACATCGACCAACACCAGTTGGCGTGCCACCTGCGAAGCACTTTCGCCAACGGTGAGCAATGCGACGAAGCCGCCGAGCGAGGCGCCGACGATGGCGGGCTTGCCTGGAATCTGCCGCAGCACCGAGCGCAGGTCTTCGACTTGTAAGTCGAGAGAGTAGTCGCCGTTCGAATCCCATTCGCTATCGCCGTGACCGCGCAGGTCGAGCGACACGACATAGAAGCCCGCTTCGACGAGTGCGCGAGCAGTGCTGCCCCAAGCGTGTCGGGTCTGGCCGCCGCCGTGAAGCAAGACGACCGCGGGTGCCTGCGGATCGCCGCCGACGTCGGCGGTCATTTGCAAGCCATGTCCCTGAAACTTTGTAGTGATCACGAAGCAGTGCGCAGTGGCCGGAAAAAATTGCGAAGGTCTTTGACCAGAGCCTCGGGCTCTTCCCACGCGGGAAAATGACCGCCAGCCTGCATGACACTCCAATGACGAATGTCGTAACTGCGTTCGGCCAACGAGCGAGGCGCGTGAATGGAGCCTGCGGGAAAGCGTGCATGCCCCGTGGGGACGGTCACGCGAGCGCCTTCGGGAAGCGCAGTAACACCTTGCCGCCTGGAGTAATACAGCCCGAACGAGCTGCTGATGCAGCCGGTCAGCCAGTACCAAGTGATCGTGTCCAGTAGTGCGTCCTTGTCGAAGCGTCGTTCGAGGTCGCCGCCACAGTCGCTCCATTCGCGAAACTTTTCAATCAACCACGCTGCCAGAGCCACCGGCGAGTCGCTCAATCCATACGCCAGAGTTTGCGGTCGCGTTCCTTGAATGATGGCATAGCCGGCATCGTCCCGATTCCAACGGGTGAGCTCGGTGACATAGTCGCGCTCTTGATCGGCGGCGGGTTCTGCGGGGCGAGGCAGAATCAGCATGGTCAAATGCAGGCCGGCGAGCAATTCAGAGTGAGCATGAGCCAGGCGGGTGCCGACATGGGCACCCCAATCGCCGCCATGCACGGCGAAGCGACGATAGCCGAGCACTTGATGCATCAACGCCGCCATCACATCCGCGCTCTGAGCCAGGTCGAGACGCGGCTGACCCGGTCGATACGACAATCCATAGCCAGGCAATGACGGAGCGACGACAGTGAACGCGTCACGAGCATCGCCACCGAAGCGCGCCGGATCGGTCAGCATTGGCAGAATGCGCGTGAACTCGAGCACTGAGCTGGGCCAGCCATGCAGCAACAACAGCGGCATCGGCGCCGGGCCGACGCCAGGTTCGTGAATGAAGTGCAGATCGATGCCGCCGAGCGCTGCGCTGAAATGATGCAGCTGATTCAGCGCTCGTTCGCGCACCCGCCAGTCATAGCCATCGCGCCAATAGTCGACCAGGCTTTGCAGATAATGCAGATCGGTGCCTTGCCGCCAGCCGGCGGCGGCCTCGGGCTGATCCGGCCAACGCACGGCTGCCAGCCGCGCACGCAAGTCGCTCAGCGCCTGGTCTGCAAAGTGAACGGTCAGCGACTGTGGCATGAATCCACCATGCCGCAGGCTCGCGGTCGGTGTTGCCTATCGAAAGATAGAAGACCGGCCCGGCGCTGGCCGGCAGTGTGCCAGCGTCGGGACCCAGGAACGTTGTATTGAACTCCGTGACCCCCTCCGAAAGCCTTGCTGACAGCGCCGTAAGCTCCCGAACGTCTGCCCATGACCGGGGCAATTACGCGTGGTACGTGCTGTTCCTGCTCACGTTCGCGTACACCGTGGCGTTCATCGACAGGCAGGTGTTGAACCTGCTGGTCGAGGACATCAAACGCGACTTGTTGTTGAGCGATACGCAGTTGAGCCTGCTGCAAGGCCTGGCCTTCATGGGCTCGTACATTGCGTTCTCGCCGTTGTTCGGCCGCTGGGCGGATGTGGCCAACCGTCGCAACATCTTGGTTGCCGGTGTCGCGACTTGGAGCGTGTTCTCGGCAGCGTGCGGGCTCGCCGAAAACTATTGGCAGTTGTTTCTGGCGCGTGCCGCAGTGGGCGCCGCTGAAGCCTGTCTCGCGCCGGCAGCCTGGTCGTTGATCGCGGACTATTTCAATCGCGAACGCCTGCCCCGAGCCATGAGCATCTTTCTGATGGGGCCGTACATCGGCGGCGGTCTGGCGATGATTGCCGGCGGCATGGTGATCGGCTCCATGAGCGGCCTGATCGAAACGTTGCCCATGCTGTCTGGCATGCAGCCTTGGCAGCTCACCTTCGTGATGGTGGGCACGCCTGGCGTGCTGCTGGCATTCGTCCTGCTGAGCATTCGTGAGCCGGCGCGGGGCGCGCACAGTGCGAGTTCGCAAGACCGCAGTTTTTCCCTGCGTGAAGTCATCGCATTTCTATGGCAGGGGCGGGCGTTCTACGTGCGTTTTTATTTGGGCATGGGACTGATCGTCATCGTGCTGTATGCATTGCCGGCGTGGATTCCGGCATTCCTGATGCGCACGCATGGCGCCGATCCGACCACAGTAGGTCTGCAATATGGCGTGCTCGTGTTGATCATGGGATCGGCCGGCGTGCTCAGCGGTCCGTTCGTCGATCGTTGGTTGGCGGGGCGCGGCTATGCGGATAGCCCGATTCGAACCGCTGCCATCGCCAGCGTCGCGCTGGTGGTGTTCACAGCCTCACTGCCGTTGATGCCGGGCTTCTACGGGGCGTTGGTGGCTGCCGCCGGCGGCACCTTCTTTTATAGCTTGCCGCAGGCCATGTCGGCGGCGGCGTTGCAGTTGGCCACACCCAATCGCATGCGAGGCATCGTCGCGTCGCTGTATTTGTTCGTGTTGTCCGTGATCGGGCTGGGGGCCGCGCCGACGGTGGTGGCCTTGGTAACCGATCGTGTGTTCGGCGATCCTGCCAAGGTCGGTGTGTCGCTTGCGGTCGTGTGTGCGACCAGCGCTGCCGGCGCGGCGCTGCTGTTGTTTTCATCGCTACCGCACTATCGGCGAGCGTTGGAACACAGCCGGGCAGTGGCATGAATGGCTGCCTATCGTCGGTCCTATCTTTGGGTAGGTTTGCTGGCCGGCGCGAACACCTAGTTTGGGCTCAGGTCCAAAACCGTCTTCAGATAAGCACATCGAGGTGAGGGGGATGAGTCAATACAACAACAAGCGAATCGGCAGCGCGGTGCTGAAGTTGGCGACGCTCGGCTTTGCGGCATCGTTGGCGCCGGTGTCGTTGACGCATGCACAGAGCGATTCCGACACGGGCGCCGAAACCGCGAATTCTTCGACGTCGGTGCTGTTGGAAACGGTGTTGGTGAGCGCACGTAAACGCGCCAGCAACGAAGCCGCCGAAGACACGCCGGTCGCTATCTCGGCTTTCGGTGCGCAACAGTTGGCGGCGGTGTTCGCCGACAATCTCGATGACATCGGCAAGCTCGCACCCAGCGTCGGTTTGAAGCCGACCAGTCAGGTGGGCGGCCAAAACTTCACCATTCGCGGCATGGGCGTCTCGGGCACCACGGCATCGGACGAGCCCGCCGTCGGCATCGTGCAGGATGGCGTCTACTGGGGATCGAACTATGGCGCGATGCTCGACACCTTCGACGTGGAGTCGATCGAAATTCTGCGCGGTCCTCAGGGAACATTGTTCGGCCGCAACGTCACTGGCGGCGCGGTACTGGTGCGCACAGCACGGCCCAGCGGCGACTTCGACTTCGCCGCCCAAACAGTCGTCGGCAATTACGGCCGCTTCGACCTGTCGGGCAAGATCGAAGCCCCGGTGATCAAGGACAAGCTGGCGGTCAAGCTGTCGGTGCTGGATCGCAATCTGGATGGCTACTATCACAATCTGGCCAACGGCAAAGACTTCGGCGAGAACAACTCGACGCTGGTGCGCGGTACGCTGCTCGCGACCCCTACCGACAACTTCGAAGCGTCGCTGATCCTGGAAAAATACAAACAGGATGGCGATTCCACCGCGGCAGTGGGTTGGGAAGTGGCTGGCAACGGACCCTACGTCTCTGGCTTCCGCCAGCCGCGCAATTGGTGGGACGTGCAGCTCGACAATCCCGGTTATTCCAAGATCGACGTCAACATGGCGGTGTTGGAACTGAATTGGGAAGTGCTGAACGGCAAGATCACCTCGATCACCGGCTATCGCGACGTGGAAGTGGACAACACCACCGACTTCGACGGTTCGCAGTTCAGCTATTTCAATCAGTCGATCTTTTTCGAACAGGATCAGTTCAGCCAGGA
>NZ_JAEUPY010000251.1 GCF_016790065.1 Steroidobacter sp. | reverse complement strand
ACCGCAGGGAGGATTGGGGGCGGTGGACTTGCCTGTGGGCCGTGGTCGCATGTTGATATCTTGGCCGAGCGCCACCTGTGAAAAAGTCGCACTTGTACTTAAGGAAAGGCAGCGCCGCTGAACGCTGCACTCACCGCATTTAAATTCTAGTTAGCGAGTGTTCCGCGACTCGTGGCGAGTCGCTCGCAAACATCTGTCATAGCAGCAAAATCACAATCGCCACACGCAACGATGCGCGCCGTTCAGACTTGTCCAACTTCCAACACCATGCGCACTAGGTGAGCGAGTGATGACGCTTGCATCTTTTCCATTACACGCGCGCGATGGATTTCCACGGTACGTTGACTAAGCTTCAGATCGCCGGCGATCACCTTGTTCGCTTTGCCGTGCACGACCAGGTCGAGCACTTCTCGCTCACGCGGCGTCAGTGTTTCTAATCGGCGACGGATGTCGTTGCGCTCGCCGAGCGCCGCGCGATTGCTGGTGTCTTTCTCCAGCGCCTGATTGATGCGATCGATCAGGTCCTGATCGCGGAACGGCTTCTGGATGAAATCCACCGCGCCGGCTTGCATCGCCTCCACCGCCATCGGCACATCGCCGTGTCCAGTGATGAATATGATCGGCAATATCGAATGTTTTTCATTCAGCTTCTGCTGCAATTCCAAGCCCGACATGCCAGGCATGCGAATGTCCAGCACCAGGCAGCCAGGCCGATCCTCGCTATAGGAATCCAGGAACTCCGAACCCGCACCGTAGGTCTCCACCGATTGCCCGACCGATCGAAGTAACAGCTTTAGCGCGTCACGCACCGCCGAGTCATCGTCTACGACGAAGATCGTGGGTCGCGTATTAGTAACGCTTGCTCTCATCATTGCTGACTCCCTGCTGACGCCGGCACGGCCGGCAGTGTGAAAAAGAATCGCGCGCCGCCGCCAGGATTGGCGCTGCACCACAACTTGCCGCCATGGGCGCGCACGATGGATCGGCTGATCGACAAGCCGAGTCCAGTGCCGCCGGGCTTAGTGGTGAAGAATGGATTGAACAGCTCGGCCATCGCCGCGGGATCAACGCCGGTGCCGCGATCGGCCACCATGAATTCGACGTCGCCTTCACTGTCCACCGAAGTGCGCAATAGGATTTCTCGGCGCACTTCCGGCACCGTCAACATCGCATCGATGCTGTTGCGAACCAGGTTCAATATCACCTGTTGAATTTGTACCGCGTCGGCCTGCACCTGCGGTGATTGCGGCGACGGCTCCAACACCAGGCGCACGCCGTTGTGGCGCGCGTCGGTCTGGGCCAGGGTCACCACATCGTCGAGCAACCGATTTGCTTCGAGCAACTCTCGACGCACTTCCCGGTTCTTGACGAACGTTCGCAAACGACGAATGACTTCCCCGGCGCGCAACGCTTGCGCGCCAATATGATTGAGCGCCGCCTCGACTTCTTCTTGCGAAAAATCGTTGGCCGCGATCAAGCGCTGGCAGGCCTGCGCGTAAGTCGCGATGGCGGTCAGCGGCTGATTGACTTCGTGCGCAATGCCAGCGGCCATCTCACCCATGGTGGAGATCCGTCCGAAGTGCGCGATGCGATCCTGCATTTGTCTGGCTTCGTCTTCGGCACGGCGACGATCCGTAATGTCGTGCAGCGTGCCCACTTGTCGTAAGACTCTACCGTCGGGCCGCCGCGTTGTCTGTGCAATGTGGTGCACGTAACGTAGCGATCCGTCCGGATGAATCACCCGGTACTCGATGTCCATGGAGCGCGCACTGGTCTCCAACTCGTCCCGCGCCCCTTGCCAACGGGCACGATCGGCTGGATGCACCATCGGCTCCAGATACTCGTACACCCCTATATACGGTTCGCCATAACGGCGCCCTAACACACGATAAAGATGTGGTGACCAGTAGTCCTCGAATTTGCCGTCGGCATGCACGACATAGTTGCCGAGGTTGGCGATCTCTTGCGCAATGGTGAGCTGCGCCTCGCTGCGACGAAGCGCTTCTTCCGCGTTACGGCGCACCGTGATGTCGCGAATGAAACCGACGAAGCGCGGCGGATCGGTGCCTTGCACCCGACCCACGGCTAGCTCGGCGGAGAACTCGCTGCCGTCGCGGCGCTTGGCCAACAACTCGCGACCGATGCCGATGATGCGCGGCTCGCCGGCCTCAATGTAATGACGCAGATAGTCGTCGTGCTGGGAGCGATACGGCTCGGGCAACAGGATGTTCACCTTCAGCCCGATGACCTCCTGTTCGTTGTAGCCGAACATGCGCTCGCCGGCATGATTGAGCAGCTCGATGCGGCCCTCATGATCGAACAGCACCACGGCATCGACGGCAGCATCGAGGACCGCCTGGAATTCGCGTTCCAGTCTGTGTGCGCGCTCTTCTTGGGGCTCGGCGACTCGCAATAAGGTCATAGGGCCCGATCTAACCATGCATCACAGCAGCCGTGGTAGTAGTGCTGGCCGCGATATGCACTAACCCAGGGGTCACGGCCGGCCAAAGCATGGCTTTGGCCGCCGAGATTCGCAATGCCGGGGGGCGGTAGTGACTCGGGAATGGGGAGTCGGTAGATCTCTATATTGCGGCTCTCTATATTTAAGAGAGCACCACCAGCAAGTCCTTCGCGTCCACCGTCTCGCCCGGCTGGGTGACGATCTCGCCCACCGTTGCGTCCCGATCCGAGCGCACCGACGTCTCCATCTTCATGGCTTCGATGGTGAGCAGCACATCGCCGCGCTTCACCTTGTCTCCCTGTCGGACAGCTACCGTGGCCACCGTGCCTGGCATGGGCGCGCCGACTTCGTTGGCGTCGGCGGTATCGGCCTTGCGACGAGGCGGTTTGAGCGCGACCTGGCTGCGATCCGGCACTTTGACCGAGCGCGGCTGGCCATTCAGCTCGAAGAACACGGTGCGCGTGCCGTCTTCATGGCTATCGCTGACAGCGACGAAGCGCACGATCAGCGACTTGCCGCGATCGATGTCGACGGTCACTTCATCGCCGGGCTCCATGCCATAGAAGAACAGCGGCGTTGGCAGCGCGCTGACCCGGCCGTAGTCGAGCCGGTTCTTCATGTAGTCGAGGAACACCTTGGGGTACATCAAGTACGAGGCGAACTCCTCATCCGAGATTTCGCGCCAGGTCTTGCTCTGCGCTTCATCGCGCGCCTTTTTCAAATCGATGGGCGCCAACACCTCGCCCGGCCGGCCCGTCATCGGTGCCGCGCCCTTGAGGATCTTCTTCTGTAGAGCTTCGGGGAAACCGCCGTAGGGTTGGCCCAGATCGCCGCGGAACAAGGACACCACCGATTCGGGGAACGCGATCTCGGTGTTGGGATCAAGCACCTGCTCGGGCGTCAGATTGCTGGTGACCATCATGATGGCCATGTCGCCGACCACCTTGCTGGTCGGCGTGACCTTGACGATGTCGCCGAACATCTCGTTGACCTTGGCATACGAACGCGCCACTTCCGGCCAACGCACATCGTCGATGCCCAGCGAACGCGCCTGTTCGCGCAAATTGGTGAACTGTCCGCCGGGCATGCCATGGACATACACCTCGGACGCGCCCGAACGCAGATCGCTTTCGAACGCGCTGTAGCAGTGGCGCACTTGCTCCCAGTAGCTGGACAGCACCCGCAGATTCTCGGGATCCAATCCGGACTCGCGCGGACCATGGCGCAGAGCTTCGACGATGGAACCCAGATTGGGCTGCGAAGTGAGACCGCTCATCGCGTCCAACGCGCCGTCGACGGCGTCGGCGCCGGCATCGATGGCCGCGAGCACACTCGCCGCCGCGATGCCGCTGGTGTCGTGGGTATGGAAGTGAACCGGCAAGCCGATCTCTTCCTTCAGCGCCTTGACCAAGGTACGCGCCGCATGCGGCTGACACAGCCCGGCCATGTCCTTGATGCCCAGAATGTGCGCGCCGGCCGCCTTCAGCTCGCGGCCCATGGACAAGTAGTACTTGAGGTCGTACTTGGTCTGGCGTGGATCGGACAAGTTGCCGGTGTAGCAAATCGCCGCTTCGCAAAGCGCGCCGGTCTCGCGAACCGCATCGATGGCGACGCGCATGTTCTCGACCCAGTACATCGAGTCGAAGACGCGGAAGAGATCTATGCCGGAAGTCGCCGCCTGCTTGACGAAATACTTCACCACATTGTCGGGGTAGTTGGTGTAGCCGACCGCATTCGCCGACCGCAGCAACATCTGTAACAACACATTCGGCATGGCGCGGCGGAATTCCTGCAACCGCTCCCACGGACACTCGTTGAGGAAGCGCATGGCGACGTCGAAGGTCGCGCCACCCCAGCATTCCACCGAGAACAGATTGGGCAACAAGCTCGCGTAGTACGGCGCGATGGCTTGCATGTCGTAAGTCCGGAAACGCGTCGCGAGCAACGACTGATGCGCGTCGCGCATGGTCGTGTCCGTCAGCAACACTTGCTTCTGCTCGAGCATCCATTGCGCGAACTTCTCCGCGCCCAGCTCATCCAGCTTCTGCTTGGTGCCTGGCACCGGCGGCGGCAAGGCGATCTTGGGCAACTTCGGCGACACCAGCCGCTGCGGTCGCGGTCGCGACTTCACTTCCGGATTGCCGTTGACGACCACGTCGCCGATGAAATTCAGCAAGCGCGACGCGCGATCCTTCTTGCGCGGGAAGCGGAACAGCTCCGGCGTTTGATCGATGAACTTGGTGGTGTACTCGGCCGACGCGAACTGCGGATGCAGAATCAGCTGATCGAGGAAGCGCAGATTGGTCACGACGCCACGAACACGGAACTCCCATAACGCACGATGCATGCGCGCGATGGTTTCCGCCGGCGTTGGCGACCACGCGGTCACCTTCACCAACAGCGAATCGTACGAGCGCGTAATGATTGCGCCCGAGTAAGCCGTGCCGGCATCCAGACGAATGCCGAAGCCCGCCGGACTGCGATACGCAGTGATGCGCCCGTAGTCGGGAATGAAATTGTTCTCCGGATCTTCGGTGGTCACGCGACACTGCATCGCGTAGCCGTTGAGCCGAATGTTCTCCTGGCGCGGCACGCCGCTGTCGGCATCGCCGATCCTGGCGCCTTCGGCCACCCGGATCTGCGCCCGCACGATATCGATGCCGGTCACCGCCTCAGTGACTGTGTGCTCGACCTGCACGCGCGGGTTCACTTCGATGAAATAAAATTTGCCGCTGTCGGCGTCTTGCAGGAATTCCACGGTGCCGGCATTGAGATAATTCACTGCCCGGCCGATCTTGAGCGCTTCCTCGCACAGCGACTGGCGCTGCTCGGCGCTGAAGAAAGTGGCCGGCGCACGCTCGATCACCTTTTGGTTGCGACGCTGAACGGTGCAGTCGCGCTCGAACAAATGCACCAAATTGCCATGCGAGTCGCCCAGCAATTGCACTTCAATGTGGCGCGCCCGGCGCACCAGCTTTTCCAAATAGACTTCGTCGTTGCCGAAAGCCGCCTTGGCTTCGCGACGCGCGGTGGCCACCATCTCGGGCAGCTCCTGTTCGTTTTCGACGATGCGCATGCCGCGCCCGCCGCCGCCCCAACTGGCTTTGAGCATCACCGGGAAGCCGACTTCGCGCGCCAGCCGCAATGATTCGGCGTCATCTCGCGGCAACGGCGGCGTCGCCGGCATCACCGGCACGCCGGCGGAGACGGCCAGATTGCGCGCCATCACTTTGTTGCCCAGTCGACGCATGATCTCGGGCGTGGGACCGATGAAGATCAGCCCAGCAGCGGCGCAAGCTTCGGCGAACTCAGGATTTTCCGACAAGAAGCCATAACCGGGATGGACCGCGTCGACCTGCGCGGCGCGCGCTATGCGCACGATGTCGGCGATGTCCAGATAGGCCTCGACCGGCGTTTTGCCGGCACCGACCAGGTAGCTCTCATCTGCCTTCATGCGATGCAGAGAGAAGCGGTCTTCTTGCGAATAAATGGCGACGGTGCGAATGCCGAGTTCGGCGGCAGCTCGCATCACGCGAATGGCGATCTCGCCGCGGTTGGCGATCAACAGACTCTTGATTTTGACGGTCATGCCAACTCTCGCAGCGAGGGGCAACGATCATAGCCGCAGTGGGACGACCTGCAAGACCGAGGCCAATAGGCTTTGAAGATCAAATTATCGGCCACGACGATTGCGCGGCCGCTCGAGGGAAATGACAGCGCTTACTGCTCGGCGCCGGCCACGACTGACGCTTCCTTGCGGAATGAGCCGGTGGTCAGGTCGCCGTATTCCTTGTCCATGATGACGATGCAGTTACGGCCGCGCTCTTTGGCCGCGTATAGCGCTTCATCGGCGAGCTGGATGAAACCGTAGTGACTGCGGTCAGCGGTGGGCTGCACGCAGGCGATGCCGATGCTGACAGTCAACCGGTTGCCGGCGGTGGCCGAAGGCACGGTGTGAGCGATCGCCAGCGATTCGATGCCGGCCTGGATCTGGCGCGCCATGTCCTCCGCATGCTGCCGGCGAGCATCGTAGAGAATCATGGCGAACTCTTCGCCGCCGTAGCGAGCCGCAATATCCAACGGCCGCCGCGCATGATCGCTCAACGACCACGCGACCCGGCGCAAACACTCATCGCCGGCCTGGTGGCCGAAGCGGTCGTTGTAAGCTTTGAAATGATCGATGTCGATCATCAGCAAAGTCAGCGGACGGCCTTCGCGCGCCGCCTGCGCCCACACCC
>NZ_JAEUPY010000241.1 GCF_016790065.1 Steroidobacter sp. | reverse complement strand
AGCAGCACGGCTGGTATGCATCCTTGCAGGCGAGCTTCTAGTCTCGTGACCTCAGACCTCGCTAGTTGAGGTTCGGCTGAGCTTGGCCACCATCGATCTCCTCGATGGTCCGAATGGACGGTACGACCTTCTGCTGCAGCTTCGCCGCGGCCTGCTCCGCTCCGCGTAGTGCTTTCAGAATGTTCCCGCGCGAAAGCTTGATCAGGTCCGCGTCACTCCAACCCCGCCGGATCAACTCCGCGAACAACACGGGATAGCGGGACGTATCTTCCAAGCCAGCGGCCATGCCCTCTTTATTGCCATAGAAGTCGCTGCCAATGGCGACGTGCTCGATGCCGGCCACCTTGCGCAAATACTCGATGTGATCGGCAACGTCGGCCAGCGTGGCTCTCGGCTCCGGATGCTGTGTGACGTACTTGTCCCGGGCCGCGTCGTATTTCTCGTCGCCGAACTGCACGCCGCCGCTGGCTTTGCTGAAGCCTTCTTCCCAAGGCTTCTGCAGCGACGCCTTCACGGTGAACGGCGATATAAAAGATGCCATGACGACGCCACCGTTCTGCGGCAAGCGTCGCAACACCTGATCAGGCACGTTGCGTGGATGCGGCGTGAGTCCCTTGGCGTTGGAATGAGAAAAGATGACCGGGGCAGTCGTCACGTCCAGTGCATCGTTCATGGTGTCGGGAGACACATGCGAAAGATCCACGAGCATGCCAAGGCGATTCATCTCTCGAACCACTTCCTGCCCGAACTTGGTCAAGCCGCCGTGGCGGGAAACATCCGTGGCGGAATCGGCCCAGTCGTTACCCTTGAAGTGGGTCAGGGTCATGTAGCGCACGCCGAGGCCGTAGTAGATACGCAATGCGCCTAGCGAATTCTCTATGGCGTGCCCGCCTTCCACGCCGAGCAACGACGCGATCCGACCCGCTTTGTTGGCACGCTCGATATCATCGGCGGTGAGTGCCAGCTGCAACGCCTCCGGATAGCGCTCGATGACGCGACGGGCAATGTCGATCTGCTCCAGCTGAATTCGCGCGAAGCCCGCCCGCTTCGTATCGTCGGTGCTGGGAATGAACACGGACCAGAACTGGCCGCCGACACGGCCCTCATGCAGGCGCGCCAGATCGGTGTCGTGCGGCGTCGTTTTGCGCAAATCATAGGCAGCGACATCGCGCATCGGTTTGCCGAACTCGCGGATGACGTAAGGCAAATCGTTGTGCCCATCGATCACCGGGTGCTGCTGCAAGAGTTCTTGCGCATGTCGCAAGTTCGCGGGATCAGGCTGCGTGGCGGCACTAGCCAAGCCAAAGACCCATGGCGACAGCAAGGCGATGACGAGGTGTTTTTTCATGAGTTAGAGCGCCGCGTATCGGGAAGTCGTAATAACGCTCTGCGAATATATAGTAATGCGCTGCTCTCGGCACCGTCGTCCGCTCGGATCGTCAGGATCTTCGGCTCTATTCCTCGACCCGACCACCGCTGATGGCGATCGGTCGCAAATGTATCGGCAGGATGACCTTCGATGCGGGCGCGGCGCTCGCCACTTCTTTTACGAAAGGGCCCAGCACCTCCGTTCTTTCCTGCTGGTAGGCCGCCTCGTTCCGATACAGGGGGGAGATGTCCCAGTGGCTCGGCATGACGATCTTGGGAGAACCCGTGGCAGCCAGCAGCCGGTTTGTGTACTCATAGATGTGCCGCCTGGAATTGGTCACGCCCGCGATCAGGATATCCGGCTTCAGCCCCTGCAACTCCCGCTCGATGAAGTTCATCGAGCCCATGGTCAGCACCTCGTACCCGCCCACGCGGATCAGGTACATCAAGGTGCCCCCTTCGATGAAATCCGCCCGCTGCAGCGGCAACTTCACCTCCGGGCCATGCCGGCGGGAATCGAAGTATTTCTTGTCCTCGAATGCGGTATGCAATGACGGGATCACCCGGATCGACAGCCCTTCGAACTGATAGTCCTCGCCGCCTCGTACAGCGTGCAACTGCGCGTCGGGGACGCCCTGAGCGCGCAGCATGTTCCTGGTCGTCTCGGTACCGATGACTTTGGCGCCGGTCTTCTTGGCGATGTGAGGAACGTCCAGAATATGATCGACATGCGAGTGATGGACCAGGATGAAATCCGCCTTGGTCAGCACCTTGTCGATCAGCGCAGTGTCGGGCACGGGACGATCGGCCATCCACAGGCTACGGCTTTTTTCTCGCTCCGCGATGCTTCGCTCCAAGCCGTACTTCAAACCGGAGATGAACGGATCGACCAGGATCACCAGGCCTCCAGACTTGATCTCCCATCCCGCCGTGCCGAGATAGTTGAACTCGATGTCGCCCGCTTGCCCGCTCGCGCTCATCGACGCGGTGAGCAAGCAAATCAAGGCGGCGAGCTTCAGCCGCATTCTGCCGGCCCATGTCTGATATGAAATCATTGGACAGCTCCCGGCTACCAGGTGTACTTCGCCGCAGCGACGAAGTTGCGTTCAGTGCCATACGCGCAGTTGAACTGGCAGGCCGCGAGATATTCCTTGTCCGTGATGTTGTTGACGATCAACTTCAATTCCAGGCTGCGAGTCAGCCAATACCCCAGCGTTGCATCCGCCACCGTGTATGACGGCACGAAGAATCGGCCCCGGGTGCTCAACGAGTCATCGACGTAACGCACGCCCGCGCCAAAGCTCAAGCCCTTGGCCCAACCGTCGGCGACGGAGTAATGCGCCCACAAAGAGGCTCTGTTGCGAGGTAGAGCAGCGAACCGCAGACCTTGATCGCCGGCATTGCTCTTGGTGACGAGCGCATCGGTATAGGAATAGCCGGCCACCAGATCGAGGCCGCGGCTCAAGCTGGCGCTGGCTTCCAGTTCGATACCGCGCGCACGGGCTTCGCCGGTTTGTTGTAGGAATCCGAAGTTGGACAGATCCGTGCGCAGCACGTTTCTTTGTGTCAGCTCGAACAGCGCTACCGTCACCAGGGCGTTGTAGCCCTTCGGCTCATACTTCAAGCCCACTTCGTATTGCTCTCCGGTGAGCGGATCGAACGGCCGACCATTCACATCCCGACCGAAGGCTGGCTGGAAGGACTCGGCATAACTGGCGTACGGCGCGAGGCCATTGTCCAGCAGATAAACCAGACCGGCGCGATAGGTGAGCACATCGTTCTTCAGTTGGCTGGTCGCGCCGGTGCTGCTGGCGGATTTCTCATTCACATGGTCCCGGCGCGCGCCCAGCATGACGATCCAGCGATCGTCGTACTTGATCTGATCCTGGAAGTAGACGCCTGTCTGGGTCGCCGCCTCAGTGCTGCGAGTGGCGGGATTGCGGGTAAACGGATTACCGTAGACGGGCGCGTAAACGTCCTTCGGCTGCAGCACCAGAGCGCTGTCGACGCGATTGAAAGACCGATCACTGTAGTCCAGTCCCACCAGCAAGGTATGTTCGAAGCGCCCCAGCTCGATGTCGCCCTGGAGCTGGTTATCGATGCTGATGCCGTCCTCGGCATCGACCCGCATGCGACCGGAACTGTTCGCTCTCCGATAGTCCGGCGGATTGGTAAACGAGGCGACGCCCACGTAGCCATAGTCAACGGTGGAATCGAACCACAGCGAGTTCGACAATAGCTTCCAGGTATCGTTGAAGCGGTGTTCGACCTGCAAGCCGATGGTCGTGCGATCCGTCTCGAAGAACGTGTCTTCAGGCTCGCCCAGATAGCGAGTGCGCGGGATGCGCCCCAGGCCGGCGGGATTGGGCAGCAGCGTCCCCTCGAGGGGGCTGCCCAAATTGTAGAGCGTGTCCGATTCTCGGTAAGTGGTCAGCAAAGACACGACCGTAGCATCGGAAGGCTGCCATTCGAGCACGCCCGAGACGGCGCGCCGATCGTCCATGACATAGTCGACCATCGTATCGCTGTCGCGTGCTATGCCCGTGACGCGGTATCCCCAAGTGCCGTCTTCCGTACGCCCGGCGAAATCGCCATTGACCTGCTTGCGGTTCCAGCTGCCGCCTTGCAGTTCGAGTTCACGCAACGGCTCATCAGTAGGCCGCTTGGTGACCATGTTGATGATGCCGCCCGGAGCAGCCTGACCGTACAGCACCGACGCCGGCCCCTTGAGCACCTCGACCCGCTCATAGAAATAAGGTTCTTCGGGTCCGTTGATGGTGTTGATCGGGAATCTGCTGCCATTGATGTAGAGCGAACCCGAACTGGCGAAGCCCCGCATGACGAAAGTGGTGCCGACGGTGCCGCTGTTCCTGGTGCCGGCGTCCGCGGAATGAATGCTCGCGCTGTACTGTAGAACAGCCTCCATCGAGCTGGCGCCCTGTGCTTCGATCTGCTTGCTGGTAATGATCGAGACGGACTGCGGCGTCTCGATGAGCGGCGCATCGGTTTTGGTGGCGGCCCGCGAACGATGGGCAGTAACGACGATCTCGCTGACCTCCCCGTCCGCGTGCGTCGACTGACTTTCAGCCTGCACACCACTGGTCGTCGCCGCATCACCAGCACGCTGCGCGGCCCCGGAGCGCTTCGGTTCGGCAATGAGTAATGCGCCGGCCGCGTTGGTCGACAGCTGCAGCGCCGTTCCTTCGAGCAATTTTTCGATAGCATCCTTGGGCGCGTACTCGCCTTTGACACCGCGAGTCTTGAGCCCTTCGACTTGCTCGGGCCGGTACACCAGATCCGCACCGGTCTGGTCGGCCAGCGTCTTGAGCGCATGAGTCAGATCGCCGGCAGGAATATCCAGACTGACGCGTCGCTCGCTCTGCGCCAACCTAAGCGCGGTTCCCTGCGGCTGCTCCACGCCAGCGGCAACGGCGGTTGAGGCAACAGCCATGAGAGCCGTCAAGGCAGCGCTAGTGGCCGAGTATTTGTTTTTCATCGTTCGTGTCCCCGACTGTTGATGCTGCCTTGGTAGTCGTTCGGGGTGCAGAAACCACCTGGATTAAATCGACGTAGCGCCAGCACCGAGCCGCGCCACATTAATACTGAGTCGAACGAGCGGCGTTCATCACCTAAATTTTATTCGCGCGCCGCTACTGGCCGGCCGGCGCGACACAGAGGTAGTCTGTCCGCCATGAACGGCCGGCTCGATTCCTGGTTCAAGCGCGAGGTACTGGTACATGAAACAGTGCTGATGCGGTTTCTCGCCAGAGCCTGGCCCAATCGCGACGAACTCGCCGATCTGCGGCAAGAGGCTTACGCACGGATCTGCGAGGCGTCGCGTGACACCCGCCCCCAGTCGCCCAAAGCGTTCCTGTTCTCCATCGCCAAACACATCATGGCAGACCGCCGGCGCCGTGAACGCATCGTCTCGATACAAGCGGCGGGCGATACCGATCTGTCGAACGATGTGGTCGATGAAAAGACGCCCGATCGGCAGGTCGGCGGCCACCAGGAGCTGGCGCGACTGGCTCGCGCTTTCGATCGATTGCCGGCCAAGTGCCGCAAAGTGGTCTGGATGAGACGCGTGCTGGAGATACCGCAACGGGAAGTGGCGCGTCGCTTGGGCTTGAGCGAGCGCACCGTGGAAGGCCAGGTGCAAAGAGGCAGCCAACTGCTGGCGCAGTACTTGGGCCAGGCTCCCTGGAGCGCCACCTATACCAGCACCGAGCGCTTCTTAGCGAAGGAAAGTTTTGCCGATGACACTCAAGAACAGGACTCGCCATGAGCATGGAAAGCACACAGCGTATTGAAGACGAAGCCGGTCGGTGGCTGGCGCGTCGCGATTCCGGCAACTGGTCCGCGGCGGATGAGCAGGACTTCGAGCGCTGGATGAGTGAGTCCATGGCACATAGCGTCGCCTACTGGCGCTTGCAAAGTGCCTGGGAAGGAGCGCTGCGCTTGAAAGCGTTGGGCGCCGGTTCGCCCAGCGAAGATCCGCCCCCGCCGGGCCAATGGAATCTCTCGCCGTTCTTTGCTCAGCGCGCCCGCGGCAGCGACTCGAAGCGCCTCGCGTTCGGACGCCGCGCCGGTGTGCTGGCAGCAAGCGTCGCGCTCGCGGCTGTGACGTGGGCCGCTGTGCATCTGTGGCAATCGGCCAATAGCTTCACCACGCCGGTCGGCGGCGTCGCCTCGTTGCCGATCGCCGATGGCTCCAAAGTCACTCTCAACACCGACAGCAGGATCAAGGTGGCGATCAGTGAGACCGAAAGACGCATCGACCTCACCTACGGCGAAGCCTTTTTTGAAGTCGCCAAGGATGCCAAGCGCCCCTTCGTGGTCTTCGCCGGCGACAAACGCGTGATCGCCGTCGGCACCAGCTTCTCGGTACGCCGAGGCATGGGCAATGCCGGCGACGACATTGAAGTGGTCGTTACTGAAGGCGTGGTGAAGATCGTCTCGGCCGGCGCCCCGGACTCGAAACAAAGCGCAGCGCAATCCTTGCCCGCGGGCAGCATAGCTCGCACCAGCGGTACCGAGCTGATCGTTCAACACAAAGAAACACGCGAAGCGGAACAAGAACTGAGCTGGCGCAGCGGCATGTTGGTCCTCAAGAACGTCACGCTGGCCGCGGCGGCGGCGGAGTTCAATCGTTACAACCAACGCAAAATCCTGATCGAGGATGCCTCAGTCGCCAGCTTGAGCGTCGCCGGCAACTTCCGGTCGACCGGCGTGGAGTCGTTCGTCGATATCGTGGAGAAAGGTTATCCGGTCCGCGTCAGCCAGCGTAACGGCGATTTCTTGGTGAGCGCCGAGCGCTGAGGCCGCTACTGCGCCAGAAAATCCAGCACCATTTGATTGAACACCTGCGGCACCTGCCAGATGCCGAAGTGACTCGCGTTAGGCAGGATGGCTAGCTGTGCGCCGGGAATGAGGCGCGCCATTGCGATGGTGTGATCGAGCTCGTAGTACTCATCGTAGTAACCGGCCGAGATCAACGTTGGGGTATGGATGGCGCGCAACTGTGCATCACTGTAGTTGGGCTGATTCGCATACATGGCACCCAACGCCTGACGGAAGGCGTCGAATTTGTCTGGCGTAGGAGATAGCGCAGCGTATTCGCGCGTCGACAACTCGGCCCAAGCCGGCCCCGTTGGACTGTCCAGCGGCTCGGCCCGCGCACCGTCGGTTCGGTAGTTCGCGCCGAAGGCGACCAGCCGAACCAATCGCTCGGGATGGCGGATGGCCAGGTCGAGGCCAATGATTCCACCATCGCTCCACCCCACGATCGACGCTTTCGAGATCTGCAACTGATCCATCAGCGCCACCAAGTCATCGGCCATCTGCCGATAGCTCAAGGGTTCGGTGCCGAGCGTGCTCCGGCCGTGTCCACGGCTATCGATGGTCAACACCTGATAACGCGTCATGAATGCAGGAATCTGCAGGGCCCAGTGATCGCCCTGCCCTGAACCTCCATGCAGCAGGATGAGCGGTTCGCCACGACCGTACAGCGCGTAATGCAGACGCACGCCATTGACCGCAGCCATTCCCTGTTTCACTGGCGCCGGTGGCGGTGGTGGTAGCGGCAATGTGCGCCAAACTGGTTCGGCGGCCCACGCACCTGTAGCCAACACACTGAGCAAGACCATCCAAAGAGCGCGACGAATGTTAAGAGACGTCATAGTTTCTTCAGTGTAGTCCAGTGCGTCAGCAGATAGCTATCAATTGAGCCTGGCAGGCCGCGGGCCTGGGCCGCGACCCCGCCATTCATCACCGTGCCCCGCAATTTCAAAGACAACGACAGCGCGTTCGAATGCCGGCGCCGAATGTCATCCGTACCCAGCGAGCCAATCACGTTACCAGACAACCAGCCGTCTTCGAACTTCACGTCGGACACCAGCGCTGTGAATTCACTGCCAATCTTCGCGTGAACCTGCCCGCACTCCAAGAACTCAAGAGTGATTGGCACCTCGCTCTGATAGGTGTGCACAGTGCCGCTCCAACGTCCCAGCAGCGCGGGCGGCGGCGTGAATGCAGGCTTCGGTGCTGCTGCCTCTTCCTCAGACTCCTGATCCGCTTTCCGCTTGGGTAGCAAGATCTTGAGCACCTCATCCACGATGCCATCCGAGATGTCGAAGTCGCCACTCTTGTTACTTAATAGGCTGACGACGATGTGCTCGGAGGGGACCAGGCGATAGATGGAATGAACGCCCGGCAGGTTGCCGCCGTGAGATACTTCCGAATAGCCATCCGCCCGCGGCCTTACGGCCCATCCTATGCCGTAGCCCTGACCGCTGTAATGACGGCTGGTGGGGCGATGCATTTCAACTAGCGACGCATCGGACAAGATCCGCGCCTGATCGGCAACGCGGTCCTGCAAGTGAAGCATGCCGAAGCGCGCAAGATCGTGGACGCTCGAATACATGCCACCCGCGCCCAGCGTATCGACGGAATACAGCGGGATACGCGCATCGGTATCGTCATAGGCAACAGCAATGTAATCCTTGAGCGCATCGTCGCGACCGACCGAGGTATGCGTCATGCCCAGCTTGGCAAAGACCCTCGCACGCATGAACTCATCGAACGGTTGTTCGGAAACCTGCGCAATCACCGCTTCGAGCGCGCCATAGCCGAGATTGGAATACTCGAAGCGTTCGCCAGGCGCGGTGATCAAGTTGCCATAGTGCTGCAGGGTCGTGCCGATCGCTGGCCGGGGCTCACCAGAATAGAAAATCTGGTGGTGCATCGGCAGCCCCGCAGTATGGTTCGCCACACGACGCACGGTTGCTTGAGTAGCGTCGCCGATCCGCGCTTGCAATCGGACGGGCCCAAGGTAGTCATCGATGGGACGATCCAGCTCCACCTTGCCAGCCTCGACCAGCACCATCAAACCCGTCGCAGTGATAGGTTTGGACGTCGACGCGAGCAAATAGACGGTGTGCGGTGTGGCTGGAACCCGATTCTCACGATCGGCCCAGCCGAAACCTTCTTCCCACAAAATCTTGCCGTGCTGAGCCACGGAAATCGCTACGGACGGAGTGCCCGCTTTCGTCATCTCCGCACGGATATGCTCTCTGACGGCAGAGAATCGATCCGTGGCGGGCGCTGCTACCGCCGACCCGAAATGAAGTGCTAGAGCTGACGCCGACAGGAGCGCG
Source organism: Steroidobacter sp. (assembly GCF_016790065.1). Classification (GTDB taxonomy): domain Bacteria; phylum Pseudomonadota; class Gammaproteobacteria; order Steroidobacterales; family Steroidobacteraceae; genus Steroidobacter. The sequence goes on along the minus strand of NZ_JAEUPY010000241.1, from coordinate 10,634 downwards.
GCATGCCGCGCTCTCATCACTCCAATTGAACTCACAGCGTCGCCCGAACCGTCAGCATCACCGCACGCGGTTCTCCGTACATGTTACGTGCGCTCGCATCCCAGATCGCGGAGTAGTAATTGCGATCGAACAGATTGCTGATCGTCAGCGTGGTTCTGAGCTTCTCGCTGACCTTATAGCCGACCTGCAAGTCAGCTACGGTGTAGCCATCAGCCTCGACGATAGTCACTGCTGGTGTGCCCTCGGCGTAATAGACACCGTTCTGTTTGTGCACGCCCAAGCCGACATTCCAGCCCTGCAAGGCGCCACCGAACAGCGAGCCGTCGAACCGATAGTTGCTCCAGAGTTTGAACACATGATCCGGCAACCGTGTGTTGAAAGCTTCACCGGTCTGGGCATCTTCTTGACTGTAAGCCGTATATCCCAAGGTCAGATCCCAACCCGGCTGCAGCCGCCCGACGATCTCCATCTCCCAGCCTTTGGTCTCGATCAGGCCGGCGGCTTTGTAACAAACATCGCCGTTGAAACAGGGATGGTTGGGATCGGTGTCCGGCGTCGCCAAGTTGCTGTCGCGGAGCCGGAAGACGGCGAATGACGTGTTCAACCGCCCATCGAAGTGTTCGCCCTTGAGTCCCGTCTCGACTTGGTAGCCGACGCGCGGATCGAGCAAATTGGCCTGATAGTCCAGATCACTCTGCGGCTGGAACACTTGCGTATAGCTGCCGTACCACGAGAACTCGCGACTGATGTCCCAAACCACACCGGCGTAAGGCGTGAACTCACCATTGGTTGGTTCGCCGTCCTGCCACGGAACGGGTGAATCGATCGGCGCGAACCCGCGCGACGCGTCGGAATAATCGCTGACCCGGCCACCGAGAATCACAGTGAGCGGATCTAACAAACTGATGCGCGCCATGCCGTAGACGCCCTGCTGATCCACGCGACTGCCCAATGAAAAGGTCCGCGCGGGTACCACTGACGCATCGACTCCGGGATTGAACGCATTCAAGGATCCCAGGCTGGCCCCTCCCCAAGGAATTTCGCGATCGAAGCGGTCGACATTGAAGCCCAGCAGCAAGTCATGCTTGCGCCCGAACAGCTCGACCGAACCCGTGACGTTGATGTCGATACCCAAGCTCTCGTATTCGATGGCGTAGGTGGCTGCCCAGAAATCCATCTGATCGGTGGCAGCGTCGATGGGGCTCGATGGCTCGCCGGCCCGGTAGTCAAACAGCGATTCGCGACGATTGACGTTGAGCTTCACCTTCCAGCCATTGTCGAAGCGATGCACGACATCGAACACTTGCTCGTCGATGTTGCGCTTGACAGTGGACCAACCCGTTATCAGATTGATCGAGCGCGGCGCGCCGAGCAATGCATACGATCCATCGCCGTAAACATACATCGGCTGTCCATTGGTCGGCGTGAGATCGGTACGCTGTACACCAGCCGACAGTCCCACGGTCGTGGCCTCGGTCACGTCGAACTCGACGATGCCGTAGCCCGTCCACGACTGCTTGTCCGCCTTGTCGTAAAAGTAATCGCGCTGCTCGCCGATCAGTACCGCACGCCCGCGCAGGCGTCCGGAGGCACTGAGTGGGCCAGTAAAGTCCACATCGCCGTGATAGTTGTTCCATGAGCCGACCGAGAGACTAGCCCCCGCACCGAATTGGTCGCGCGGCCGCTTACGCACCATGTTGACCGTGCCGCCAAGCTCACCGACACCGGTCGCCAGACCAGCAGGCCCTCGCAACACTTCGACGCGATCGTAAATCGCCATATCGAACTGCGAATCGCCCATCACCACGGAACGACTGCCTGCGACACCGTCGAACTGCGCGCCCATGAGGTTGCCTCTGGCATAGGCGTTGACGGAACCACCGCCGTCGCCTTGATCGTGCGCAAAGATGCCGACGGTGCTGTCGAGCACTTCGCCGAGCGTAGTGATGTTTTGATCTTCCATGCGCTGGCGAGTCATGATCGACACGGACTGCGGAATGTTTCGTAGTGTCTGCGCTTCCTTGCCAAACGACAGCAGGTCGAGCGTGCCCTTGCCAGTGACGATGACTTCTTCCACCGCGTCCGGCGAATCGAGTTGATCCCGCAGCAACAACGACGAGCGTGCGCCGCTGGGTTTGGCATCGGAAATCACCAGCACACCCGTGGTATCGGTTCTCACCGACAGCGGCGTGCCTTGAAGCAACTGCTTCACGGCATCTTCAGCTGAGATCTTGCCGCGCACGCCGGATGTGCGCAGGTCTTTGACCAACTCGGGCCGATAGGCCAACTCGACGCCAAACTGTTTGCCCAGCGTCTCGAGCGCAGCGATCAGCGTCCCCGAGGGAATATCGATGTCTTGCGGCTCGCCGGCAAAGGCCGTGAAGGCCAGTCCGCAACAGCCCAGCGCAGCCAGAACTGCCGCTCTCAATTCATGTAATTTCATTTCCGGTGACTCCCCATACGGCTGTGCTCGAAATGATTGCCGTATCTATTGAGATCCTCACCGGCGACAAATCCCCCCTCAGCCACTCACAATCAACGGCTGTCCTTCGCCGCGCTCAGTAAAATCCGTTCACCCTGATCGCTGGCCTGAATCGCGAACTCCTGCTCCAGCACGCGCACGAAGGCGGCGATGTTGTTCATTCTCAGATTGGCGCCGATGCGCAGTTGAGCGATGGACGGATCGGCGATCACCAGTTTGCGCTCGTTGTAACGATTGAACTCGGCGACTGCTTCCGACAGCGACGTGTCGCGGAAATTCAGGAAACCCGAACGCCAGGCGAGATTGGCTTCAGCTTCATTGAGTTTAGGCGCCGCTACAGTCACACCCATCGCATCGGCACGCGCCACCTCACCCGCTCCAAGTTCAGTTGCATGCGCACCTCGCGGGTCTTCGGCCACAGTGTCGACGCGCACTCGGCCCTCCACCACGACCACACGAGCGCTCGCGCCAGTCCTCCAGACGGAGAACTTGGTGCCCACTGCAATGACTCGCTGATCACCGGCGTAGACGACGAAAGGCCGAGACGCATCCTTGGCGACTTCGAAGAACGCCTCACCCTCGCGCAGGTCGATACGACGCTGCGTGTCGGTGAGAGTCACTTGCACCTTGCTGCTGGTGTTCAATGTTACTTGCGAGCCATCAGCCAGCGGCACTCGCTCGATGCGCCCAATGGCAGTCGCATAAGACTCCTGGCCCTGTCGCATCAGCCACCAACCGGTGGTCCCAGCCAGCGCCATCACCACACTGGCCGCGAGCCCGAACCATTTGCCGCGCGCCGACTTGGTCGCATTGCTCGGCGGAGGAGCCACGCCTTCATCGACGTCGGGCCGCGAATCGGCGCGGGCAGCAGGCACGCTGTCAGGCACAGGAAACGTTTGCAGCCGCCACTGCCCTCGCGGCGGTATTTCGTTTGCGTCGACACCCGCACCCAACGCGCGCAACTTGTTTGCTTGATTCCATGATCGTCGCAGGCGCAGATACTCGACTTTGTTCGCCGGCGAATGCTCCAGCCATTGCGCCAGCTGCGCTTCGTCAGCCTCGCTCCAGTTGCCGCTGTCGCGCTTACTCAGCCACTCCGCGGCTACTTCTTCTATCTGTTGGCTACGCACGTTCCGCTGCCTCCTGTGCGGTTGCTCTTTCATCTTCCGCTGCCAGCGCGTCGCTGCCGGCATCCGCCAGCGCCATGGCCAGCAGCCTCATGCCTCGTGCCACCTGCTTCTCCACTGCCTTCTCTTGAATGCCCAGTCGCTGCGCCACTTCCTTCTGCGACAGCTGCTGCACCTTGCGCATCCACATCACGCTACGACAACGCTCAGGCAAGCGGTCGAAAGCCCGGGCCAGTTGCGTCAACTCCTGGACGCCGGCCAGATCCTGTTCTGGCGAAGCTTCGTCCACCAATACATTCAGCGCATCCAATTCGCCGCCGGCACCGATGAAGATCACCTTGTTCCGGCGCAGTCGCTTGATCACCAAGTTTCGTGCGGTAGTAAACAGGAACGCCTTCGGCGCATACGGCGGGACCGGAGAGGCCGCCGCGAACACCCTGATGTAGATCTCCTGCCGCAGATCTGGAACTTCATCCCGCTGCGGCCAGACCCGATTCAGATAGCGCATCAACGCTGCCTCATGCGGCAGAATTTCGCGATCGAACCATTCCTCGGGCGACACGGACATGACGCCACACTACTGCCAAGTTACTGGCAAATACAGCGCGGCAGGCGGGTTTCCGCGGGTTCGAAAATCTTTTGAGTTAGCTGAGGTTCCGACGGGGGGATTTCGTCGGCTCGAGGATCTTTAATATGAATCGGCGGGCGCGTTATGCGTCGCGCTTGCGCTTACGCGCCTGGGCTGGCTTCTTACCGGACAGCGCCGGCCATAGTCTTTCTACTTTGGGATTGCGTGCTTGCCGGTCTCGGTAGGCGACCACCGACATGCTCTGACTCCAGCCTTCCAGAGCCACCAGGCTTCCCGGCGGCGCGCCTTCCGCCGAACAGTCCGGCAGCCAGGCGACGCCTCGACCTTCCACACAAAGATTACGCAACACATCGGCCATGTCGGCCTCGAACACACAGCGACCGATCAGTCGTGGTCGCACCGATTCGATGATCAGATCCACCATTCGGCCCAAGTAAGCACCGGAGGAATACATCAACAACGACAACGGCGCTCGCTGGGTCCCCGGAAAATGTTTCTGTACGTTCGCGGCCAGACTTGCCGCCACGTAGGGACGCAGATTTTCTGCACCGATGACGACGCGCTCGTATTGAGCGGACAGATGAATCGGTTGCTCGGCCGTATGGAAACAAATGAGCAGGTCAGCGTTGCCGGAGACCAATGCGGTGACAGTGTCGTGGACATTGCCGGGCACGGCGGTGCAGGTCACATCATTCATGTGGAGCCCACCCCACTCCGCCCACCACGCGGCGAGGCGCCCAGTGGCAAGAGCATGTGGAAGCGCGATCCGCACCTGCTGACCTCGCCCGACCACCGCACCAGTGAGCGACGTCTTGGCGTCCGCCACTTGCAGTACGATCTCGGCGGCGCGTTCGCGAAATCGTTCGCCTTCCGGCGTGAGCTTGGTGGGAAAGGCGCTGCGATCGATCAGCGGCACGCCCAACCATTGCTCGAGGCTTTGAATGCGCCGGCTGAACGCGGCCTGCGAGCTGTTACGGATCTCGGCGGCGCGAGTGAAGTTACCCGTCTCGGCGATGGTCAGGAAATCTTGCAGCCAGCGAATATCCATTCCGATGCCGAGTAGTTAAGCGGCCCGCACGTTTGTATCGTCACGCATGGATTCTTTCACGCACAGGCGGGCGAGCGCGAGCGTCGAATCGATACATCGATCCTGGATGGCGGTATTGGCCAATGCTACTGGCAATTCGGTGCAGCCTAGGATCAACACTTCGGCGCCGGCTGCGAACAAGCGATCGGCAGCTTCCAGTGCGGCACGGGTTCCTTGCGCCAGGTCACCACCTTTGACAGCTGCAATCGACGCATCGACCAGGTTCTGCACGGCTTCGTCGCCGGTCATCAACGGCTCGAACGCCGCCCCCAAACGACCGGAGTACACGCCTGCAAGGTGCGTCCCTCGGGTCGCCATCAACGCGACCTTCTTGTCGTGCGCCCCACTCAGAATCAGCTCCTGCCTCACGGCTTCCGCGATATGCAGCAGTGGCAGCTCTTGGAGTTGCGAAAGCTGTGCATGCCAGTGATGGGCAGTGTTACAGGGAATGACCGCCAGCTCAACGCCGGCCCGCGCCAGCCTGCGCAAGCCGGCCAGCATCGGCGCCAACGGAGCATCGCCACCGCCCATGATGGCCGCGGTTCGGTCAGGAATCTGCGGCACCTGATGCACGATCAAGGGCATGTGCGCCTGGTCGCAAGTCGCCGGCGTCAAAGCGACCACTTTGGCCATGAAGTCGATGGTGGCCATCGGCCCCATGCCGCCCAGGACCCCGATCAAACGCCGCGTCGAGTCGTTCATCGCCCCAGTGTGCTGTCGGCCCCTTGCCGGCCCGATGCAGTCTTTGCATAGCGAGCGGTAGTGGACGGCGTGCTGCCGGGCCTTTGGGACGCGCCGAGATCGCCTACGCAATAGCCCTGAGTGACCGGCCTCACAGCGTCGCCAGGATCAGCGTCGCACAGACTGCTTGACGCGGTCGCGCGGCCGTTATATCCCGGTGCGTTTTCCAAGAACACGAAAAGGTTGGTAACGGTTTGCGCGGCAGGCTCCTGGTCTTTGGCTTGGTGGCGAGTGTGGTCGCGCTACTCGTGGCGATGGGCTTCGTCTCGCGCGTTTTGATCGGCCGTTTCGACAAGATCGAGCTGGAGCAGACCACCGAGCGGGCCGCGCAGGTGGCCCGGGCGTTCGAGTCCGACCTGGGGCAGTTGGCGATGAGCACGCGCGACTATGCCGAGTGGGACGATGCGCAGGCCTATGTGCTCGGCCAGAAGCGGGACTTTCTGAGCGCGAATTTCTCGGTCGACTCGCTCCAAGGCATGGATGTCGATGTCGTCGCCATCCTGGCGGGCGACGGGGCGGACACCTACTCGGCGCTACTGCCCGAAGCCGGCCCCGAGCTGATCTCCCCGGCCCCGAAAGAATTACTCGATCTGTTCGGCCAGCTGCGGCCCACCGAGCCGAGCCTGCGCAAGCTGGAATCGACCCGGCGAATTTTGCAAACCTCTCAAGGACTGCTGGCGTTCGCCGCCGTGGAAATTCGACGCTCGGACAAGTCGGGCGCCACCGGTTCGGTGATGTTCTTCGCGCGTTTCATCCGGCCGCACGACATCACCCGCATCGAGCAGGACAGCCGCCTGCCGGTCAAGCTGGTGGTCATCGACACCTCGCGGACGCCCGCCCCGCACCTGCCAGCCAGTGTCCAGTCGTGGATATCCGGTGCAGCCGGCGATCGAGCGCTGGATGCGCAAGTCACGGGCAATGATTCCGTTGTGGGATACGCCCTGGTCCGTGACGTGGCCGACCAACCGATCGCCTATTTCACCACTCAACTCCCGCGCGATTTGGGTCATCTGGGTCGAGACACCACCTGGAAAGTCATGGGCGCGCTCGCCGCGTTGGTGTTACTCGCCGCGGCGGCACTGTTCGCGTTGCTGTATCGCTTGCGACAAAGCTGGGCCGCGCAAGCCGAGCTGGAGAGCCGTCATCGCAACATCCTCGCCCATCTGAATGAAAGCGTGGTGCTGGCGGATCCCGTGTCCGGTCGCATTCTCGATGCCAACGAAACGCTGATGCGCACCCTCGGCTACGTCCGGGACGATCTGCCGTCGCTCAACCTGCGCAGTCTGTATGTTGATCTGCCAACGTCGCTGGATGGTCCGCTACCAGCAATGGAACTGCATCTGCGAGCGCGTGACGGTAGCGTGCACGAAGAAGAGGTGACCATCACCGACGTGGTCGAAGGCCGGCATCGCCTGATCTGTATCGTCGGTCGCGATGTCACCCAGCGCAAACAAGCCGAGCAGGCGCTGCAAGAGAATCAGCATCGCCTGACCCATCTCATTCAACACGACTCACTCACCGAGTTGCCCAATCGCACCTATCTGGATGCCCATCTGCCGGCAATGCTGGAACAGATGCGTGCTTCGGGACAGGGCCTCGCGTTGCTACACATCGATCTCGATCGCTTCAAGAACGTCAACGATTCGGGCGGGCACGGCTTCGGTAACGCCGTCATCAAAATCATAGCGCGCCGTCTGTGTGCAGCCACCTCGGCGCACGACACCGTCCTGCACCTGAGCGGCGACGAATTTGTCGTCATCGCGCTAGAAACGACGCAGGGACCGGGACTGCGCGCATTGGCCGATAGACTGTTGGCGAAGATTCGCGAACCGGTGGTGGTAAACGACTCACGCATTTCATTGAGCGCGAGCGTCGGCATCTCCGTCTATCCCAATCATGGCGACGACGCAGCGTTGCTACTGAGGCATGCGGACATCGCGCTCCATCGAGCCAAGGACGACGGTCGAGACTGCTATCGCGAGTTCGCGCAGGAAATGACAGCGGAGATCAGCGAGCATCTTGCGCTGGAACAAGCGCTACGACGTGCAGTGGATGAAGATCGCATCCACGTCGAGTATCAACCAGTCGTGGATCTGCAGACCGGTCTGCTGGTCTCGTTCGAAGCATTGGCTCGCTGGAACGATCCGGAACTCGGTTCGGTGTCCCCGGGCCGATTCATTCCGGTCGCCGAGAAGAGCGGCATGATCATCGCGCTCACGGAGCAGGTGGTTCGCAAGGTCTGCAAACAGTTGAGCGAATGGCAGAGCAACGGGCTGCTGCTGGCGCCGGTAGCCGTCAACGTGCCGCCGACGCAGTTCGAACGCACTCAGTTCCCGATTTACGTGCAGGAAACCGCGCTCGAATACCAGGTCGATCCTCGCTGGCTGTCGTTCGAGGTCACCGAGTCGGCGTGGATGCAGAACTCCAGCAAGCACGTGGTCATGATCGACTCGCTGCGGCACGAAGGCTCGCGGGTGTATATCGACGACTTCGGCACCGGCTTCTCCAATCTGAGCTATCTGAAAACGCTGCCGGTGGACGCCGTCAAGATCGACCAATCGTTCGTGCGCAATATCGAAACCGACCCGAGCGACGAAGCCATCGTCACCGGCATCATCGCCATGGCTCGCCAACTGAGCCTGGCCACGGTCGCCGAAGGTATCGAAACCGAAGCCCAAGCTCAGCGACTACGCGCGTTGGGTTGCTTCTACGGTCAAGGTTATTACTTCAGCCGCCCCATGGCCGCCGACCGCTGTCGCGCGCTGCTTGAACAACTCGCTGAAGCGCAGCGAGTGACAGAGACACTGACGATGCGAGCCTTCAAGAAGGTCGCGGGTTAGTACTCGTAACCGCTCTCACTCAGCAACCGACGCAGCGGCTCCATTTGCTCGGCGTAATTACGCCAGCGACCCACCGAACGTTGGTAGATGGGTTGACGGACTTGCCAGCGGCTCGGCGTTCGCACCGCTCGATCGGCTTGCTGAAACTTCAAGCAAGCCTCATCCCATTCCAAACCACAGTAGTCGACCAGTGCATGAACCTGGGTCGACGAATCCGCTACTAACTGCTCGTAGCGCAGCTCGAACATCGGTAACGGCAGCGTCGCGCGCCAATGCGCCATGAGCCGATCGTACTGCAGGAAGTACTGACCGAAAAAATCCAGGCGTGTGGAGAAATCATTCTCCATATCGAACTGTTCGATCAGGCAAGACAAACCGACATCCATCGGGTCACGTCGACAATGCACGATCCGCGCGCGAGGAAACAGCGTGGCGATCATGCCTAGATGCATGAAGTTGACCGGCAGCTTATCGGTGATACGCAGCGCTTCACCGGCCTGCGCCTGCAGACTTCGCAAATACTCCTCCGCCAACGCCGCCAGCTGAGATTCATCGAGCGTGTCGATATTGGCTGGATAGCCCGGTCGTAATCCTTTGAGGATGCGCGGCAAATCCTGCAACTCGCCGGCACCGTACACCGACTTGTGACTGGCCAGAATCTGCTCGGTGAGTGTGGTGCCAGAGCGCGGCATGCCCACGATAAATATGGGCCGTGCTGAGTCGCTGCCGTGGCGCGGCGCTCTCTGGAAAAACGTCGGTGAGAAAGCATCGATAGTGCGATCGACTTGATCGACGATACGACGCACGTCGAATCCGGCGCCGCGTTCGCCGACGATGCGTTTGGCGGCGAGGAAATGCTCGAACGCTTGCGCGTATCGACCTTCGCGGTCGTGATACTTGCCCAGGCCACTATTCAGCTTGATTCGCTCCTCATCGCCGACCGATGCATCGGTGAGCAATTGCTGCGCGCGGTGGATATTCTCAAGCGTCGGTTCATAGAAGCGAAGTGAGATCAGGTTGGCCAACGCACCCGCATGGCGCGGATTGATCTCGAGCGCGCTCTGGTAGTGGCCGGCAGCTTGCTCGAAGCGCCCCTTCTGCTCCATCAACACCGCGACGTTGCGGTGGGCACGCACGTGCTGCGGATCGATTTCCAGCGCGCGCTGATACAGGACGAGTGCGGCATCGGAATCGCGCTGTTCGTTCAGAGCGTTCGCCAGGTTGTAAGCCGCGTTCGCCGACTGCGGATCGAGTTCGAGCACGCGTCGATACAGCTCGATGGCTCGCACCGGATCGCGCACCAGCAAGGCGTTCGCCAGGCTGTTGATGGAATCCGCATGCGTCGCATCGGCCTGCACGGCTTTCTCGAAACAGTCGAGCGCTGCAGGCTTGTTCTTCAGCCGCACCCACATCTGGCCAAGATGATTGTGAGCCCGCGCATCGCTGGGATCGAGCGCTATCGACCGCTGCAACAGGCGTACCGCTTCACTCGGGTGGCCCGTTTGTTGCGCAATCAAACCAAGATAATGAAGCGCGCGCGAATGCTCCGGAAACGCCGCAATAACTTCCTTGTAGACCTCGTAGGCGAAAGGAATATCGCCTTGCTTGTGACGCGCGAATGCAGCTTCGACGCGCGCATCCGCCTCGGCACGAATGAATGTGGCTCTCAGGTCATGGGACATGGCCCTTCTCGCCCAGCACCGGCAAGCTCAACACCGAGCGCGTCGCTGCCCCCACGTGAATCGCCAATTTCGGGGCAGGATCACGT
>NZ_JAEUPY010000235.1 GCF_016790065.1 Steroidobacter sp. | reverse complement strand
CATCGGCGTCAGCACGCCCTCAGGATGACCCAGGCGCGTCATCCAAGCATGAATCACCAGGCCACCCACGAAGGCCAGCGTGCTCATGATCAACGGCATGTTCAAACCGTGCCACACCGCGAGGCTGTACGGCGGCATGCGCGCATCGCCGAGAATGGAACGAGTCGCCAGATCGAGCACCGGACCGATGGTGAGGCCAGGCAGACTGCCAACCAGCAAACACGCCAGCACCAACATCGCACTGGGCAACAACATCCATCGCGATGGCTCGTGCGGTTCGCGTGGCAACTCGCCCGGCGCGACACCGAAGAACACCTGACGAATGAAACGCGCCGAGTACGCCACGCTGAACATACCGGCCACCGTGGCGGTCGCCGGCAACAAGATGCGCAACCACAAAGCCTCGCCGGCGAAAATGGTTTCGGCGAAAAACATTTCTTTGGACAAGAAGCCGTTCAACAGCGGCACACCGGCCATGGCCGCCGCCGCCACCAGTGCCAAGGTCGCAGTGATCGGCATGGCTTGATACAGACCGCCGAGGCGCTGCAGATCGCGCGTGCCGGTTTCGTGATCGACGACGCCCGCCGCCATGAACAACGACGCCTTGAAGGTCGCGTGGTTGAGCATGTGGAACACCGCCGCCACCAGCGCGAGCGTGCTGTTCATGCCGAGCAGCAGCGTGATCAGCCCAAGATGGCTGATGGTCGAATAGGCGAGGACGCCCTTCATGTCGCGCTGGAAAGTCGCGGCGTAGGCGCCGACCAGCAGTGACGCCAAGCCGGCGCTACAGACGATGGCGAACCACAGATCGGTGCCCGACAGCACCGGCCACAGTCGCGCCAGCAAGAACACGCCAGCTTTGACCATGGTGGCCGAATGCAAATACGACGACACCGGCGTCGGTGCCGACATGGCTCGCGGCAGCCAGAAGTGGAACGGGAACTGCGCACTCTTGGTGAAGGCACCGAGCAACACCAGCACCAGAATCCACGGATACAGCTCATGCGCCTGGATGGCCGGCGTGGCCGCAATCACTTGATCCAAGTCATAGCTGCCGGCGATGTAGCCCAGCATCAGCACAGCAGCGAGCAAACACATGCCGCCCGCTGCGGTCACGGTAAGCGCCATTCGTGCGCCAGCTCGCGCATCTGCACGGTGGTACCAGTACGCGATCAGCACGAACGAGGTGAAGCTGGTCAGCTCCCAGAACATCACCAGCTGGATCAAGTTGCCCGACAGCACCACGCCCAGCATCGAGCCCATGAACGCCAGCAAGAACGAGAAAAAGCGCGGCACCGGATCGGCCGGCGACATGTAATAGCGCGCGTAGACCACCACCAGCGCGCCGATCACCGTCACCATCATGGCGAACATCCAGGCGAAGCCATCGAGGCGCAGCCCGAACGTCAGCCCATATTGGGGCAACCACTCGAAGGCCACGCTCACCACGCGGCCCGCCACCATGTCGGGGTAGTACCTCGCTAGCAGAGTTGCGCAAGAAATGGCGATGGCGGCGGCGAGCCATGCTTCGACATTTCGCGCGTTGGCACGCAGAAGCGCCGCGCCCAGGGCGCCGACGAACGGTAACAGCAGTACTAGATAGAGGGTCATCGGGTCCAATGCTGCATGATGGAGCGCCAGCTGGGTAGCCTGTATGATCGGGCTCCTTTGCGCGCGCCCCGCGTGCCCCCGACCCCAGGCCCCGAGAATTTATGGCCCAGTTCATTTACACCATGAATCGCGTCTCCAAGGTGGTGCCGCCCAAGCGCATCATCCTGCGGGACATTTCCCTGTCATTTTTCCCCGGTGCCAAGATCGGCGTGCTCGGCTTGAACGGCTCGGGTAAATCCACGCTCCTGCGCATCATGGCGGGCGAGGACAAGGAGATCGACGGCGAAGCGCGGCCGCAGCCCGGCACCAAGATCGGCTTCCTGAAACAGGAGCCGGGCCTGGATCCGAACAAGGACGTGCGCGGCAACGTGCTCGAAGGCGTCGGCGACGTGCAGTCGCTGATCGACCGCTTCAATGCCGTCAGCGACAAATTCGCCGATCCGGACCTGGATCCGGACGAAATGACCAAGCTGCTGGATGAGCAAGCCAAGCTGCAGGACGCCATCGACGCCAAAGGCGGTTGGGAGCTGGAGCGCACCCTGGAAGTGGCCGCCGATGCTTTGCGCTTGCCGCCGTGGGACGCCGATGTGACCAAGATTTCCGGCGGTGAGCGCCGTCGCGTCGCGCTGTGCCGCTTGCTGCTGTCCAAGCCGGACATGCTGCTGCTGGACGAGCCCACCAACCATTTGGACGCCGAGTCGGTCGCATGGTTGGAGCGTTTCCTGGAAAACTATCCGGGCACCGTGATCGCGGTGACCCACGATCGTTACTTCCTGGACAACGTCGCCGGCTGGATCCTGGAATTGGACCGCGGCCACGGCATTCCCTGGCAAGGCAACTACTCTTCCTGGCTCGACCAGAAAGAAAAACGCCTGGCGGTCGAAGAGAAGCAGCAAGAAGGCCTGCGCAAAACCCTCGAGCGCGAATTGGAATGGGTGCGCGCCAATCCGAAAGCACGCCAGGCCAAGAGCAAGGCCCGCATGCAACGCTTCGAAGAGCTGTCCTCGCAGGAATTCCAGAAGCGCAACGAAACCAACGAAATCTACATTCCACCCGGCCCGCGCCTGGGTGAGTTGGTGATCGAAGCCAACAACTTGAAAAAGAGCTTCGGCGACCGGCTGCTGTTCGACAACCTGAGCTTCAATCTGCCGGCCGGCGGCATCGTCGGTGTGATCGGCCCGAACGGCGCCGGTAAGACCACCATGTTCCGCATGATTACCGGCCAGGAGAAACCGGATTCGGGCGAGATCCGAATTGGTTCTTCAGTGCAGCTGGCTTACGTGGATCAATCCCGCCAGTCGCTCACCGACAGCAACACCGTGTGGCAGGAGCTCTCCGGCGGTCTGGAGATCATCAGGGTCGGCAACTATGAAACATCGTCGCGCAGCTATGTGGGCCGCTTCAATTTCCGCGGCACTCAGCAACAGCAGCTGATCGGCGAGCTGTCGGGTGGTGAGCGCAATCGCGTGCACTTGGCGAAAGTGTTGAAGAGCGGCGGCAACGTGCTGATGCTCGACGAACCCACCAATGACTTGGACGTGGAAACCTTGCGCGCACTGGAAGAAGCGCTGCTCGGCTTCCCCGGCTGCGCCATCGTGATCTCGCACGATCGCTGGTTCCTGGACCGTATCGCCACTCACATCCTGGCCTTCGAAGGCAATTCCGAAGTGACCTGGTTCGAAGGCAACTACGCCGAGTACGTCGAAGACTTCAAGCGTCGCAAGGGCGACGATGCGGATACGCCGCATCGTATTCGCTACAAGAAGCTGGGCGGTTGAGCGAGCGCTAATGCCAGTGCTTTGCCAGCTGGCCGACAAGGATGGTTAACGCGTGATCTCGGACGCAGTCATTCTGATCATTGCGATCTTCGGCTTGCTGCTGCTGATGCTCGCGTGTCAGCGGCTGTTCCGAGCTCGCTTTCTCGCCGCCAGTGGCAGCGCGCTGATGGGCTCGTTGTTACTGGCCGTCGCAGCGCTGCTGTTTGTGGTGTCGTTGAACATGCATACGTACGCTCGGTTGACTCACGAGCGTCCAGTTGCCGAGATCGTGTTCGAACAGCGCGGCCCGCAAACCTTCAACGCCACGCTGACCCAAGTGCCCAACGGCGAGATTCAAATGTTTGTTTTGTCGGGCGACGAGTGGCAGCTCGACGCTCGCGTGCTGAAATGGAAAGGCTGGGTGAATTTATTCGGCCTGGATGCGCAGTATCGGTTGGAGCGCGTCGGCGGCCGTTATCGAAACATCGAGCAGGAGCGCACGGCTGAGCGCACCGTGTATGCGCTGGCCGAGAATCCTGGGTTGGATTTGTGGCAGCTGACGCTAGATAAACCGGATCGTCTGCCGTTCGTCGACGCCATCTATGGCAATGCTGCCTACATGCCCATGTCCGACGGTGCGCGCTATGAAGTTTCGATTGCCCAAACCGGGTTGGTTGCGCGGCCCGTGAATGCCGCTGCTCAGCAAGCAGCCGGCACCTGGAAATAATTCTCGCCGGCCCGGAGCAGCACTCCGGGCCAGCAGCAACTGCAACGTTGTTTAGCCGAACAGCTTGCCCAGCGACGCCAGCGCGCCGCCCAAGCTGTCGCCTTCCGGCACCTTGCCGCCCGGGCTCAACTTGTCGATGACCTGCGGCAGCAAGCCAGCCAACGCGCTGGACGCATCGCCCTCGCCCACGCCCGCCTTTTTCGCCAGATCTGCGATCGTGCCCGAGCCGAGCACCTGTTTGACCTGATCCGCCGAGATCGGCAGGTTCTGACCCGAACCGAGCCACGACTGCAACACATTGCCCAGCCCGGCGTTCTGGAACGCGCTGGTGAGATTGCCGAGCGCGCCAGGCTTGCTCAGCATGGCAATGACCTGTGGCAACAAGATCGCCACCAAACCGCCCTGGCCAGTCCCTTGCCCTTGTCCAAGCGCGCCACCCACAGCGCTGCCGAGTTGATCTAGCAAGCCCATGTCGAATCCTCCC
>NZ_JAEUPY010000704.1 GCF_016790065.1 Steroidobacter sp. | reverse complement strand
TCGCTAGCGGGGCGGCTCGCGAAAAGCCCAGCGCAGTACCGCGGCGAGGCGGTAGCCGGCCAAGGTCAGGCGTTGCTCGGCGATTTCTTGGGATCGATCCAGGTAACGCTTCGGCAGTTGCGGAGCGGTGCGTGCGGAATCGCTGACCCGCAGGTCGGGGCCGTAGGCGAAGGTGCTGGCTATTTCATAACTCTCTTGAGTCCACACGGAGAATTCCATCGTGTTTTGAAAGGGCTGCAGTTCTTTGAATTGAGCACGCGGTAACCGACGCATCAACTCGGTGGCCGAACGAGTCACTGCGTCGAGCTCGCCGTCGCGGCTGACGCTGTCGTCCCAATACCAGTGCAGCGTGACCGGCTCGTTGTTGTGAGGATCGCGAACGAATTGCAGGCTGCCGCCGCGATCACCTTCCGGGAAACGTTTGGAAACTTGCGACACGCTATGCAGCGGTTGATGCATGTCGCCGACCAGATGAAACACCCAACACAGCGCCACCGCGCGTTCACCTGCGGACGCGCGAGCATCGGCCGCAACACTCAAGTTCAGTGCGAAGGCTTCGAGTGCTGAACCCTGCGGAACATCGTCGGGCAGCTTGGCCGGTGACGACGAGGCATCGACGATGGGGCGCGACGAGTAATGCCACGTCGGATGATCGTGAACGCCGCCGCGAATGTCGTCGGGCCAACGTGCGAGTTCGAGGAATATGCGACGGCTGCGTTCTTCACCGGTGGCTCGACCGGCCGCGACTTCGAAGGTGCCACGGTCGGGATGTTTCTCCGCCAGCGCCACGATCTTGTCGATGGTCTTGCGTTCCTGCGCGCTCAACTCGTCATAAGCAATGGCGGCGCTCACCATATGACCCGGCCGCGACCAGGCATGCGCGGCGGAGCAGGGAAGGGCCAGAGCGATTAGCGCAACAGCGATTGGCTTCATTGGGAAAACCGCGACATTCCAGAGCCCACATTGTTACCAGAGTTCGCGCCGCCGCTGGGCGGCGCGAACTCGAACCAGTGTGGCATGAAATGCCAATCGCGTTGTCAGGAACTATTTCAATGCCATGCAGCTCGCGTAATAGCTCACGGTGGCCGGCCAGTCGGAGAAAACGCCGATGACGCCGACTTTCTTGGCCAGTACATCCAGCGCTTTGTACATATCGCTGTCTTTTTTCAGCGCACGGCCGGTCGGGTCGAAGCTGTAGTAGAAGCCGGCACCAACGCCGCCATTGCGCAGGTCGGCACGCTCGAACGACCAGGTGATGATGTCGAAGCCCTGGCCTTTGATGTCCAATGCGTATTGCGAAGGCACGATCTGGTTGGCGTCGTTCACTGCCAGCAGCACGCCGATGGGCGGAGCGATGATTTTCACGCCTTGTTTCTTGAGCTGCTTCAGCTCATCCAAGGTCAGGCGCGGAAAACCGGACGAAGGATCGACATCGTCCAGATAAACGGCCTGCTGACCGAAGCGCGGCTCGTTCTTGATCCAGTACAGCACGTCACGCACGTCGAACGACTGCGGCCACACGTCGCGCGGATGCACGCCGGCGGCTTTGAACTGGTCGATCATCTTTTGCGCGTAGTTTTCCTGGCCGCCGAATACGGTGAGCAGGCGCTGCGGATCGCCGGACTTCAGTTCCGGAGTGTGTTTGACGCCGAGCTTTTTGTTCAGCTCGATGCTTTCGCGCAGCGTGAGCAACGTGCCGCGACCGGTGTAGAGATCAGTGCGCCACGAAGCGGTGCCGCCGAGATAACCTTTGGCTGTGGTCGCGTTGGGGTTGGACGCATCCATCTTGCCTTTCAAGGTCTTGAACTCGGCCAAGGTGATGTCGCTGGTACAGCACTTGGGGCTCGAGCCCTGACCCGACCACGGCACCGTGCACTGCCCGTTCAGCGGCGTGTCGACGATGTTGGTAGTCGTGTGCAGATCGCACTCGGCGTGACGGCACACCAGTTCGCCGTCCTTGGTGAAAGTCACATCGCATTCCACGATGCCCGCGCCTTGGCGCGCACCGGCTTCATACGATTCTTTGGTGTGCTCGGGAAACTGCAGCGGCGCGCCGCGGTGAGCGATGGAAAAATCAGTTTTGTAGAACGGGCCGTTCTCGCAGCGTTGCAGTTTGTCTTTGAGGCGGCTGTCGTCGAGACCGTCGATCAGATAGAACGGCCGGTCGCCGACCTGGACCGAGCTGCGCGCCCAGCCGTTTTTGGAGTCATGACGGTCGGCATCGTCATTGCGGTCGTGGTCGCCGGCCAGCGCGGCCAACGAGCAAAGCGCCGCCAGCAAAGCCGCGGGTGCGGCCAATTGCATGGGATGAGGCATGGAACTCTCCTGCGAATGGATAGGGAGTCCGGCGCCGCATTCCTTGCCATTGATTCATGGGCGCGCGAACCGGCCTAGGAATACGCCGGCGAGGTTCAACTCAGATTGCGATTGGATGATCGGTAGATGACGGCAAGGCCGTCAGTGGCGCGAGTGGCGCGCACAGCGGCCGATCCCAGAAGGGGATCGACCCAATCAAGCAGCGACGAGGAATCAGCTGGGGTTGCGTTCCGCGTGCAACACGTTGCGCACCAGGCGGGTGGCAATCACCGACACGAACGTCTTCACACGGGCTTGCTGGTTCAGGCGCGCGTGCTCGATTTCGTACAGCTCGCGGACATGCTCGACCGGGGCGTCGCTCTCTTTGGCAAGAGCTTCGATGGCTAACTGCTGTTTGGCCGGATCACCTGCGGTATTGCGCAAGACGGTCATGATCCCTCCGGTGTGGTGAAAGACGTGTTCATCGGCGGGCCGCATGTTAGCCGCAGTTCAGCTCCCGGCCGTTAACTTCCCGCCGTCTGCGCTATTTTGGTGCATAAGCCCAATAAGCTTTTTCTGCGGTGTCAGTCACTTGCGAGCGCTTGCTGGCGAGTCGCCGACGAGCTGTCACATTGGCGGAACGGGCCGATTGCGCAAGTCAAGCGCCACGTGCCACGCCTGTAAGTTTTTCCGGGTGAAATGGGCCGCGGATTTTACGGCGATCCCCGAATTGCCGCGGACTTAATCAAGCTGCCGTAGGCAGCGACCGATAAGGGAGGCGGGGTACCAAACTCGTTTGCGTGGGAGTGGCCGTGAGCCTGTCCAGACTCAGCATCAACTCGCGTCTGATCGCGGCGTTTGCGCTCGTGGTGGCGATCCTAGTGGTATTGATCGTGGTGGCCACTGTCAGCCAAAGCAGGCAGGTAGCGGCCCAGCGCGCCAGCGTGCAGACCTACGACGTCATCGAACAGGTCAACGGCCTGACCGACGCTCTCATTAATATGGAGACCGGCACCCGCGGCTTCCTGCTCGCCGGCCTCGACACCTTTCTGGGGCCCTACAACGTCGGCCGGCAGGAGTTCGCCGCCCATGCCGCCAAACTCGATGAATTGACCGCCGACGAGCGGGTCGAGGAAAAACTCAAAAGGCTTCAAGCGGCTCAGCAAGAGTGGGTCACGCAAGCCCTGGAACCGGCCATCGAGCTGCGTCGCGAAGTGATTACCGGCAACGCCACGATGGCGGACGTCGTTGCGCTGGAGCGCGAGGCTCGCAGTAAGAAGAGCATGGACGCGATGCGCGCCATCCTCGCTGAGATCGAAGATATCCAACAGCAATTGTTGGCTGAGCGGAACGCGACGGCTGAAACGGCCAGCTCGTTCGCCAGCAAGGTGTTGCTCGGCGGCGGTGCCATCGCGGTGGTGTTGTCCATCGTGCTGGCGATTGCGATCGCTCGTAGCATCGTCAATCCATTGCGCCAGGTATTGCGTGCGACCGAAGATCTGCGCGCCGGCGACGGCGATCTCACCTATCAATTGCCTGCGATGGATGCCGAGTTCGGCGACATCGCGCGTTCGTTGAATGGTTTCATCGAGAAGTTGCACACCGTCATCTCGACGACCAAGTCGCTATCGGCATCCATGTCCAGCGGCGCCTTGCAGATCGCTCGTGGCAATGACGATCTGAACCAGCGCACTCAGGAGCAGGCTGCGGCGCTGGAAGAAACGGCTTCCAGCATGGAGCAGATGACGGCGACGGTGAAACAGAATGCCGACAATGCGCGCCAGGCCAATCAGCTTTCCAGCAGCGCGCGTACGCATGCTGAGAAGGGCGGCGAGGTGGTGCAGCGAGCCGTTGGAGCGATGGATGAGATCAACGCTTCCAGCCGCAAGATCGCGGACATCATCGGCGTCATCGACGAGATCGCATTCCAAACCAATCTGCTGGCATTGAACGCCGCAGTCGAAGCCGCACGCGCTGGCGAACAGGGGCGCGGCTTCGCAGTGGTGGCTTCCGAAGTGCGCAGCCTCGCGCAACGCAGCGCCAGCGCCGCGAAAGAAATCAAAGAGCTCATCAACGATTCCGTCGCCAAGGTGCGCGCCGGCTCCGAGCTGGTGGATGAGTCGGGCCGCACGCTGACCGACATCGTGGCATCGGTGAAGCGAGTCAGTGACATCGTGGCTGAGATTGCCGCCGCTAGCGAACAGCAGGCGCAGGGCATCGTTCAGGTGAATAACGCCGTGTCGCAGATGGACGCGATGACGCAGCAGAATGCCGCGCTGGTCGAAGAGGCTTCCGCAGCGAGCAAGTCGCTGGAACAGCAAGGCCAGGGGCTGGTGTCGCAGGTGGGGCAGTTCCGCACGTCGGGCAATGCTACGTCGATTGGCGGCGCGCCGATGGCGACCAAACCGCTGGCCGTCGTCAAACCTATAAGCACGCCGGTGAGATCTGCTCCGGTGGCGCGCAAACTGACCGCCGTCGCGCCGATGGCCAAAGCCAGCGGCGACGATTGGCAGGAGTTCTGACGTTTCCTATTCGGTCGCTGAAGCCTGCGGCAGCGTGAAATGAAACGCCGCACCGTGGCCGACGGTGCTTTCTGCCCAGATCCGGCCCTCGTAACGCTGCACGATGCGGGCCGAGGTCGCGAGGCCGATACCAACGCCCGGGAACTCGGACATGGTGTGCATGCGTCGGAACGGCTCGAACAAATGTTGGGCGAAGTTCATATCGAAGCCCACGCCGTTATCTTTGACCACGAAAGCCGGGCCAGCGTCGTCCTGGACGCGTGTCAGCGTCACCGCCGGACGTTCTGAGTGGCTGGTATATTTCCAAGCGTTGCCCAGCAGGTTGAACACCAGGCTACGCATCAATCTCGGATCGGCGTGAATGGCCGGGCCGCAGTCGATGTTGAAGTGCACGCGTTGCTCGGGATATTGCTGCTGTAATTCCTGAACGACTTCGGCCGCGACCGAGTTGAGATCGACCGGGCGGCGCGCCAGTTCGACTTTGGTGAGCTGTGCCAGCCCCAGCATGCCGTCGATGACGTCGTTCATGCGTCGCACGGAGATGTCGATGCGTTCCATGCGGTGCCGGGCTTCTGGATCCTGCTGTTTCT
>NZ_JAEUPY010000192.1 GCF_016790065.1 Steroidobacter sp. | reverse complement strand
CCGGTAGCATAGCCACCGCCGATGACCACTGCTTTGAAGGCAAAGCCCGGCAGCAGGTAGCGTTGAAACCAGCTCGAGGTCTGCATCAAACACCCAAGCAGCGGTCGAGCAACTGCTCGAACTCGGCGCCGCCGCGAATCGGATCGGCGACCGGCAGGCCCAGTCGCTTGCTCTCGCTCGCGAACAATGCTCGCGCCTCGGCTTCCGACAGCTTGGAGGTATTCAAACTGATACCGCCGCAACGAATCGCCGGATTGGTACGACGACCCAGCCGCAGATTCAGATCGATGGTCTCTTCCAACGACGGCAACACATAGTCCGGCAGGCCAAGCACATGAGTGCGGCCCGGCTCGTGGCACACCACGATCACGTCGGGCTGGCTGCCATGTAACAAACCGAGAGACACAGCCGCATAGGCGGGATGAAACAACGAGCCCTGCCCTTCGATGACGTCCCAGTGGTCGGCCGCAGCCTCAGGTGAGATCTGTTCGGCAGCACCGGCTTCGAAGTCCGACACCACCGCGTCCATGGGCATGCCGCTGCCGGCGATCATGATGCCGGTCTGGCCAGTGGCACGAAAATCAGCGCTCACGCCGCGTTGCTTGAACGCTTTGGCAATGGCCAGCGCGGTGTATTTCTTGCCCAACGCACAATCGGTTCCGACCGCCAGTAGTCGCATACCGCTGCGTTTACGACCACTGGCGGTCGGGATTCCTCGCGGCGGCGTGCGGACGTCGATGAGCCGACGTCCATGACGCTCGGCGGCTGCAACTAACGCCGGCGTGTCGACGAGACGCGTATGCATGCCACCCACCAAATCGAGCCCGGCCTCCAGTGCGGCCAGCAGCGAAGGCATCCAGCTGTCCAGGATGCGCCCGCCCATGTTTGCTACACCGATGATCATGGACCGCGCCCCCTTGGCTCGCGCCTGCGCCGGCGTGAGCTTGGGCAGCCCGAGCGTGATGGCGTCGGGCGAGCATGCCAGCTCGCCCACACATTGCTCGGGTGCCCAGTCACGCAAGCCGAACGCCGTCTTGGCGAATCCTGGTTCCGTGGTATCCCCCAGGAACAACAGGTACGGTTGCGGCAGGTCCAACACAGTCGAAATGTTTGCTGTTGAGTTCACGGTACGATTTAGCTTGTGACTGAAACTTAGAATTGGAAATCGATGCTCACACCCACGGTGCGTGGCTGAAGCACGTTGAGATCGAGACGGACCGGCTGATCGAGACCATCCACGGTGACGCCGCCGCCGGTGAAAGCGCGCTCATCGGTGAGATTCTTTACAAACAACCGCAGCGTCGCGTTACTGATCTGCACGTCCGCGTGCAGATCCAGCACATCGTACGAGGGCAACAAGTACGCGCGATTGTCTGCAGTCATGACCACTTGGGACCAACGCTCATCGATGTAGCGCCAGCCGCCGCCGACATTGGCGTCGTGGCCGCCGAAGGCCGTGAACGAATAGTTCGCGGTGATCGCACCAGACCACTCCGGTACACCGGGCAGCTGTACGCCCAGTGCATTCGGCAGGTCCTCCGGACTCGATTTCAAGGTCGCGTCCGTATACGAGAAGTTGAAGCCGAGCTGCAGCCCTGGGCTGACCGAGAACAACGACTCGAACTCCACACCTTTACTTTCCGCGTCACCGGCATTGCCCAGGCCGCTGACACCGGCGAAGCTTCGAATTTGTTGAATGTCCTGCCAGTCGATATAGAACACCGAGGCGTTCAACAACGCACGACCGTCCATGAAGATGGTCTTCAAGCCCAGCTCGTAGTTGGTCAGCTCATCGGCTTCCACCTGCGGCGGCATGTTGAGCACGATGGTGTTCGGGCCGCCCGGCCGATAACCGGTGGCAACTCGCGCGTAGAGCATCGTGTCGTCCGTCAGGTGCCAGCGCGGGCTAACTGCGTAAGTGAACACGTCCTCATCAGACTCACCCGGCTGGTTCGCGGTCGGCAGCACCGCACCGCCGCTAATCTGGCGGAACTTCTGTTCGTTCGCCGCAAATCGCAGACCGGTAGTCACATCGAAACTGTCGCTGATCCTGAACGTCACGTCGCCGAACACGGCGACCTCCTGGTACTCGGACGGCAGCAGCGCAAACGCGAAGTTCGGCTGAAAACCCGCGAGCGGCACGCGGTTTACATCGGTCGCGTAAACCACCTGTTCGTTTTCGCTATCTTCCTTCGTGTAGAACGCACCGACGCGCCACTGGATCGCACCGTCGCCACTAGAGGCGAGGCGGAATTCCTGGGTCCACTTCTTGTGATCCAACGTGATATTGAACTTGGCCAGGCCGGGATCGTAAGGAAAGCCCGGCAGCTCCAGCACCGTGCTGTAGAACGGGAAGAACGCGCCGAACGTGATAGTCGCGTCCTGGGTCTGCGAGGTATGCGTGGTGGAGTAGCTGCTCGCCGAGACGAACTCGCCCCACCCCAGATCCCAGTTGAGAGTGGCCGAGTAGTAATCCACGTCCTTGCTGAATGGCTCGTCCCAGGACTTCGACACGGTGAGATCCGGCAGATCTCGACGCGCGCGGAATGGATCGGCACCGGCCAGCGACAGCGTCATCGACGCATTGTCATCCGAATCCAAACGCTGCCACATGCCGCCGAGCTTCAGCGAGGCGTTCTCGTTGATTTGCCACAACAGCGCCAGACGACCGCCGCTCTGCTCCAGATCGTTCACGTCTTGTTCGCCGGTGTAATCGTTGTCGATGTAACCCGGTGTGTTCTGTTGAAAGTAGCTGGCCCGTAACGCGACCGAATCACTCAGCGGCACATTCACGCCGACGCGAGCACCCCACCCCAAATCATCGGCGCCGCTCACATCGGAGCCTTCGATACCGCCGCGGAATTCGAATCCCTCGGTGCTCGGTTCTTTCAACACGTACTTCAACAAGCCACCCATCGCGCCGGCGCCGTACAGCGTGCCTTGCGGGCCGCGCAGCACTTCGACGCGTTCGATGTCATAAGGCATGAGGTCGAGAGCGAAGCCGGTCGCACGAGCGTAGTTGTTGCTCGCACCGAGCGGCGTATCGTCGACGTAGGTGCCCACCACCGAACCTGGGCCCACCGGCGCGATACCACGCAAGGTGATGGTGGTCTGGCCGGGGCTGCCGCCGCTACTGATATTGATGCCAGGCATGTACGCGGCGTAATCCTGCAACTGGGTAGCGTGCACACGAGTCAATTGCTCCTCGCCAAATGCACTCACGGAGGCGGGAACGTCCTGCAGGCTCTCGTTGCGCTTCTGCGCAGTCACGATGATTTCGACGATCACGTTGTCTTCAGCGGCACGCACATTGGTGACGCCCATCATCATCGCCAATGCGCTACCGGACAGGCCGAGTGCCATACCGCGCGACAGTCTGATGCAATTAGTCATAGTCGCTCCCCGTGTTATTGGTCGATCGCCGCGCCGTGGCGGACTCGCTTCAGTTCAAGTCAGTTCGCGTCACCCCAAATACTGCCGGAGCAGTGCACATTGCCATCCTGGTAAATGACGCCGGGATTGCGGTCTTGTGCCAGAAAAATCGGTCCATCCAGATCCACGTAGTCGCACAGCTGCGCCACCACGAACGACGGCGCCATCGACAGGCTGCTGCCCATCATGTTGCCGACCATGACTTGCATCCCGAGGCGACGCGCTTCGTGCGCGATTGCCAGGCCTTCGGTCAAGCCACCGCATTTATCGAGTTTGATATTGACCACTTGGAAGCGGCCCACCAGGCCCGCCACGTCGGCCAGGCCTTGCACGCTCTCATCCGCCGCAATGGGAATGGAGCTGCGGAAACCCTCCAGCTCGGCTTCGCGACCGCGCGGCAAGGGCTGTTCCACCAGCTTTACGCCGGCTTCTACAAACGTCGGCATCACCTGCTGCAACGTCTGCATCGAATAGCCTTGATTCGCATCGACGCCGATCCAAACATCCGGCCGCAGTCGACGCACGCCACGTACGCGCTCGATGTCCATCGCCACGTCGCCATCGAGTTTGAGCTTGAGTGCCTTGGCGTCCGGCAAAGCTTCGGCCGCGCGCACCACGGCCGGCGGGCCATCGGCACTCAAAGTAAACGTGGTGATGCGCGGCACGACCCGCTCGAGACCTGCGAGCTGCCACACCGGCTTGCCGAGCAGCTTCGCTTCGAGATCCCACAACGCACAGTCCAGCGCGTTGCGCGCGCCGCCCGGCGGCAGAAGCGTCAACAACTGCTGACGATCGATGCCGCGTTCGATGGTGGCGCGATGTGCCTCCAACGTCGGCAGCATTTTCTCGGGCGTATCGTTGAGGTAATAAACGCCGCCCGCCTCGCCTCGGCCGACCGCCGACCCGCTCTGCAAAGTCACCACGGCGACCGGCACTTCAGTAAAGGTGTAGCCGGAGATCCGAAACGGCGACTTCAAGCGCAGCCCTTCGATCTCGACCTTCATTTTCACAGGAACAGCCATCTTAATAATTCACATCAAAAGCAATCAGGTGATAGGCGAATGCCACGCCCAACAGGATCAACAGCGCCACAGCCAGCAGCACGGCCCACACTTTCGAGTACCACCTGCGCGGGCTGCGCACGACCACCAACGCGTTCCACACGCCGAGCACGGCACCGCCGATGAACACGACCAGCGACACCAGCTGCATGAACCACAACCAACCATTGCTGCTGTCGGAGAGCAGGCGCAGATCGCCCATCATCTTGGCGATGGTGATGGCCCACACGGCGAACACGGCGACCGCGGCCGTAGCAGCGATACGAACCCAGCGATGCGCCTTCGCGTCCTGGCCCTCGAGCCGATACGGCACGCCATAGTGACGACGCACCAGCGCGGACACTGGCCACGCCAGGCTGGTGAGCAGCAGCGCGATCAAACCTACGACGATCAGCGGCAACCACAATGCCGGCGACTTCGCGCTCGGCACGCGATCGAACATCATGAACGGCGACAGGCCGTCGAAAGTGAAGCGAGTGACCTGACCGTCTTTGAACTCTGCGGCCAGCAGGCTCTGGCCATCGACATCGCGCCACACGAACGGCTCGATCTCGCGCCATTTGATGGCGTCGCCGGCCAGGTTCTTGGCCATGGACACGCTGATGGTGTGATCCGGATTGGCGACGATCTTGATCGGGCCGGCCAGCCCAAGCAGGCTGAACAGGCTGCTGTCGGCGCGACGCGAGTTTTCATACACACCGGTCATCAGACCGGCATGCTCGGCGGCGGTCTTCTCATCGACCTTGCCGTCCAGCGTTTTGCCCGGCAGATAACGCTCAGCGAACTGATCGAACAGCGTGCTACGAATGTTATGAGTGCCGGGCCCTTTGCCGGCGCTGTTCAAGGAAACGAACATGCCGACGTTGTCGTCGGGGAACAGATGCAAATCGCTGTGGAACCAATTGGTGTCGCCGCCGTGGCCGAGCGCGCGATGGCCGTTGTAGTTCTGTTCGTAGAACCCCAGCAGCATGCGATGCACGCGCGGCAGGATGGTCAACGCAGTCGTATGCATCTGCTGAGCGGTGCTCTCCTGCAGGATGCGGCCGGAACCGTATTCGCCATTCTGCAAGTGAGCGATCATGAATTTGGCCATGTCGGCGCCGCTCGCGGCCAGGCTGCCTGCGGGCGCCGGACCGACGAACTCGTACTGCTTGGGTTCGCCCGCCGACGTTTCGTAGCCATGGGACATCAGCGGCTTGAGCTGCTCGGGCAACGGCTGACGGAAGCTGGCGTGTTGCATGCCGAGCGGTTGGAAGATGTGTTGTTCGATGTAATCGTCGAACGGTGTGCCGGATACGCGTTCAACGATGTAACCCGCGAGCGACGTCGCGTAGTTGGAATAGGCAGGCGTGGTGCCCGGCGCGAAGATGCGAGTCGGCACCCACTTCTTCAAGAGTTCGCCGTAGGGGGCGACCGGATTCTCTTCGGTGCCCATCAAGCCTTTGAACTGTTCTTCGAAGCCGGCGGTGTGCGTCATGATGTTACGCAAGGTCACCGGTTTACCGTCGCGCTCTGGAATCTTGAAATCCAGATACTGATTCACGTCGGCATCCAGATCGAGCTTGCCCTGCTCCACCTGTTGCATCACCGCCGTCCAGGTGAACAACTTGGAAATCGAGCCAGGACGAAACAAAGTGAGTTCGGGATCGACCGGCTTGCGTGCGGCCACGTCGGAATAGCCGTAACCCTTTTGCACCAACACCTGGCCGTCCTTGACGACGACCACGACCGCGCCGGCCACGCCGCTGGTCTGCAGCGCATAAGGCACGTAGCCATCCAGCCAGGCTTCGACGTTCTCGCGCGTCAACGGAGCGACATTCGGCGCCTCCGCTTGCGGCACCACCGCTTCGGTGGCCGGTCCAGGCGGCGGAATTTGCGCTCCCTCCTGGGCCCACGACGGGCTCGCCATCGCCCCCAGCAAATAACCCACAGCCGCCATCGTCGTCGCTATGCGTGCGCGCATCGCTTCCTCACCTGAACAGGGGGCCGCTTTCGTGGCGGCGGTATTTTCTCCCATTGGCAATAATAGTCCTGATTAGAGAATCGTCAACCTGATCGTGCAAAACCCGCCTCGGCTGTGAGCCGGGGCCTCCAGATGCCGGTAGAATCTTCCCTATGAAAACCACTAAACCCGCGGCAAAAGCCGCTACCGCCCGACGCAGCGAACGGGCTGGCGACAAACCGACCCTGGGCCGGGTGCTGCGCGCGCTGCGCAATCGTAACGATTGGCCGCTCACGGAAATGAGCGACCGCACCGGCATTCCGCTGTCGACCCTGGCCAAGGTCGAACACGATCGACTCACGCTCACCTACGAC
>NZ_JAEUPY010000178.1 GCF_016790065.1 Steroidobacter sp. | reverse complement strand
ACTGCGATCCAAACACACTCAGCGCAAATGCCGAGATGGATGCGATTACCGATTTCTTCTCACCCTTCGTCACGACGGTCTCCCGATTACTCGTTGTATGGGACGAAGAGCGCGACACCGCGATGACGCCGCCCTCCGTGAGACCGCCGGATAGATCCGTGCCATCGAACAGGCCTGCCAGCGCCTGCTGCACGGTGAAGCTCCCTGATAAACCTCGTGTCTGGATGGTGCCGACGTCGGCCGATCGATACAGCAACGCGTGGCCGGTGAGTCGTGCCAACGCTCGCAACGACTCATCGGCGTTGCCGGCAGCGATGTGCAACTCATAGACCTGCTCGCCGGCCTGCACGCTCTCGGTGCAAACACTCAACAACAGCGAGCATGCCAATACCAATGTCCGCAAGCCGATTACCCGCGTGGCTACTGTCTAAAGCCCATCCATTCCAAGATCATGTCGGTCTCGAGGAGTAAGTGCCGCGAGCCGAACAAAACCTCCATATAAATTTCAACTGAATTGTAAAATTACTGACGCCGCAGTCGAACGTGATGCTCAGCGACGCGCTCGACCTCGACCTGGAAGCCACTTTGCAACGCTTCCAGCAATTCGTCTACCTGCCCGACCCGGAACATACCGTCGAATTTCAGTTCACGTAATGAGGGGTCGGCGATTTCAATCCGTAGCGCCGTGTGACGGCTCACCTCGGCGACCACCGCGTCGAGGGGCGTACGGCTGAAATCGAGCAGCCCTTCGCGCCACGCCAGCGCACGCTGCACCTCGCGCTCGCTGTGAGCAGCGACGGCGTCAGCAGCGCTACTGGGACGCAAATCCTCCTCGAGCGGGATGTTGATGCCCTGCCCTGAGTACAACCTGACGACCGGCGCGGCCGTGCTCGTCGATACCGGCAATGCCACTTCCTTCAACTCGACGACGCCATCGGTGACCAGCACGGCAAGATCCGGTCCCGTCATCCGTACCGAGAATGCCGTGCCGACAGCGCGCACATATTTATCCTGTGCGAACACGACGAACGGCACCTGCTCGTCGTGTGCGACAGTGAAGTAAGCCTCGCCTTTCAGCAATCGCACGCGGCGCATGTCGCCGGTGAAGCTCACTTCGATCTGGCTATTGGAGTTGAGCTTCACCTCGCTGCCATCGGCAAGGACCTCGGTGCGGTAGTCGCCGACGGTCGTCGCCAACAACTGCGGTTGCGTGCCCTGCTGGAGTTTCACGTTCACTACGATGGCGCCGACCGCCAGTGCGACGGTAGCAGCGGCCGTCAGCCATTGCATTCGGCGGCGTCGGCCACGCTGTGCCAACAACATCGGCCGGAACAAGTGGATCGCTTCGCCCAAGGCTCCATCCATGCCGGCGAGCAAATTCACGTCCTCGGCGAGATGCGCCAGGCGGCGCATCTCAGCTGCATGTCGTGGGCTGCGCTTCACCCATTCTCGAAGTGCACTCACGTCCTGCTCGGTCAACGCCCCCGTTTCCAGTTGCGCGATCCACGCGCAAGCCTCGCTGGTG
>NZ_JAEUPY010000115.1 GCF_016790065.1 Steroidobacter sp. | reverse complement strand
CGGATCGGCTGCGTGCGTTTGGGATTACGCATAGCGAAGTGATTGAGGCCATTCAAGCGGCGAACCAAGAGGCCGGCGGTTCCGTGCTCGAACTGGCAGAGGCGGAATACATGGTGCGCGCGACCGGCTATCTGCGCGACCTCGACGATTTTCGCGAGATCCCACTGCGCACCTCGGTCGATGGTGTGCCGGTTCAGTTGAAGGATGTTGCGTGGCTACAGCTCGGCCCGGAGCTGCGCCGTGGGATCGCCGAACTCAATGGGGAAGGTGAGGTCACGGGCGGCATCATCGTCATGCGCTCGGGCAAGAATGCACTAGAGACCATTGAAGCCGTGCGCGCGAAGCTGGAGACGCTGCGCGCCAGTCTTCCAGAGGGCGTGGAGATCGTAACGACCTATGATCGTTCGCAGCTGATCGAGCGGTCCGTCCGTAATCTGACGCAGAAGCTGGTCGAAGAATTCATCGTCGTCGCACTCGTCTGCCTCGCCTTCCTGTTTCATCTCCGATCGTCTTTTGTGGCGATCGTGTCGTTGCCGCTGGGCGTGCTTGCCGCCTTCATCGTCATGTACTACCAGGGCATCAATGCCAACATCATGTCGCTCGGCGGTATCGCGATTGCGATCGGCGCGATGGTCGATGCGGCGATCGTCATGATCGAGAATGCACACAAGCACATCGAGCGCTGGCGCGAGGAACATCCGGATCGCGAACCCACCAGCGCCGAGCATTGGAAGCTCATTGGCGATGCCAGCGTCGAAGTCGGTCCGGCGCTCTTCTTCTCGCTCCTGATTATTACGCTGTCGTTCATTCCGATCTTTACGCTAGAGGCGCAAGAGGGACGTTTGTTCTCGCCACTCGCGTATACCAAAACGTATGCGATGGCCGCGGCCGCCGGCCTCGCTGTGACAGTGGTCCCGGTGCTGATGGGCTATCTCATTCGCGGCAAGATCCCTTCCGAGGACCGCAATCCCATCAATCGCTTCCTCATCCGTGTGTATAGGCCAGTGCTGGATCATGTGCTCGAGTGGCCGCGCGCCACGATCGCGATCGGTGTCGTGCTACTGGCCCTCACCGTGATTCCACTGATGCAACTGGGCGGCGAGTTCATGCCGCCGCTCGATGAGGGCGACGTACTGCACATGCCGAGCGCGTTGCCCGGGCTGTCCGCCGGTAAAGCCTCACAGCTGCTGCAACAGATGGATCGTCTCATCATGACGGTGCCGGAGGTCGAGCGCGTGTTCGGCAAGATGGGCCGTGCCGATACCGCCACCGATCCAGCGCCGATCGAGATGACCGAAACCACCGTGCAGTTCAAGCCGCGCGACCAGTGGCGCGAGGGCATGACTCCGGAGAAGCTCATTGAAGAACTCGATCGCACGGTCAAGATTCCGGGTCTCGCGAACATCTGGATACCGCCCATTCGCAATCGCATCGACATGCTGGCGACGGGCATCAAGAGTCCCGTCGGTATCAAGGTGGCCGGGACCGATCTTGCCGTCATTGATCGCGTAGCGCGCGAGATCGAAGAAGCAGTCAAGAACGTGCCAGGCGTCACCTCAGCCCTGGCCGAGCGTCTCTCGGGCGGACGGTATATCGAAGTCGATATCGATCGGCTCGCAGCCGCGCGCTACGGGTTGAATATCGAGGACGTACAGAGCATTGTCACTGCCGCAATCGGCGGCGAAACGATCGGTGAGACGATTGAGGGCTTGCAGCGCTTTCCGATCAGCGTGCGCTATCCGCGAGAGTTGCGTGATTCGCTGAGTGATTTGCGCGCTTT
This sequence comes from Steroidobacter sp., assembly GCF_016790065.1. Taxonomy (GTDB): domain Bacteria; phylum Pseudomonadota; class Gammaproteobacteria; order Steroidobacterales; family Steroidobacteraceae; genus Steroidobacter. Next base: position 8,332 of record NZ_JAEUPY010000115.1, on the reverse strand, counting down.
GCCGATCGTCACGAAGGCGGGCGCGCAGATCACGCTCGGCACCGTGGCGGATCTGCGCATCACGGATGGTCCGCCGATGCTCCGCAGTGAGAATGCGCGTTTATCGGGCTGGATCTATGTTGACCTCCGCGGTCGCGATCTGCAGTCCGCGGTCGAGGACATGCAGCACGCTGTGGCTCGCGAAGTGAAATTGCCAACGGGCTATTCGATCGCGTGGTCAGGTCAGTTCGAGTACCTGGAACGTGCCACAGCGAAGCTCAAGATCGTGGTGCCGTTCACGCTCCTCATCGTTTTCGTGTTGCTCTACCTCGCGTTTCGACGCTTCGATGAGGCGGCGTTGATCATGGCCGCGTTGCCGTTCGCGCTGATCGGCGGTTTCTGGTTCATCTATCTGCTCGGCCATGAGGTGTCGGTGGCCACTGCCGTCGGCTTCATTGCGCTCGCCGGTGTCGCCGCGGAGTTCGGTGTGATCATGCTGCTCTATCTCAAGCAAGCGTGGGAGACGCGTCTTTCTCAGGGCCAAGCAGCGACCCGCGAGTCGCTGATGGACGCGATCCGCGAAGGCGCCGTGCAGCGCGTTCGACCGAAGGCAATGACGGTCAGCGTAATTATCGCGGGGTTGGTGCCGATCCTGTGGAGCCATGGCACCGGTTCGGAAGTCATGCAGCGGATCGCCGCGCCGATGGTCGGTGGCATGATCAGCGCGCCTTTGCTCTCGATGCTCGTAATTCCAGCCGCGTACTTGCTCATGCGTGGTCGCAGACTTCGCACATGATCTGCGCAAGATGCGCAATCTGTGCTGCCCGACAGCGGCTCGACGTCACTCGTGCGGCCGTACGCTGATCAGGAACTGGCGTGTCAGCTCGTGTTGCGGCTTTTAAGTCAGCGCTTAGGGGCCAGATTGGAGCGAGCGGGGGGCTCGGCTGACCTAGCAAATTGCGATTGAGTTTGCAGCCGTCTGACCCAGGTCGCGACACGGAGAGTGTGGATCAAGATCCATAGTTTTTTGCCATCCCGACATGGGAGTTTCGGCTTCTCCGACGAGCGCTTCCCCAACGCGAGACCTTCCGAGCCTTCCCCCCGCAACGTTTCCCGCGCCCTCGCCACCTCGGCGGCGATGCAAGGTGGCACGCGTGTCCTTGGAACCTGCGGCACTAGGCTTCTGTCCCACTGATCAATCAGTTCACTTGCGCATAAGGGAACCGGCATGCCGGCGACGATCGTTTAGATGTACCCACCCAACGCGAGGTTGAGACAATGACTTACAAAATTTCATGCGCTGCCGCGGTTGCAGCGGCCGTTCTGATAGCTTCTCCTGCGCAGAGCGCCGATGACCAACACGCGCAGCATCAACAGCAGTCGGCCAAGAGCGTGGGCATGCAACAGTCAGAGGGATCCAAGGCGCTGCATGAGGCCATGTCCAGCGGCATGACGAAAATGCACAACATGAAAATGACAGGCAAGACCGATCAGGACTTCGCGACCATGATGATCCAGCATCATGAACAGGCGATCGCCATGGCCAAAGTGGAGCTTGATCACGGTGCAGACCCTCAGGTTCAGAAGAAAGCACGTGAGATCATGACAGCGAGCGAGAAGGACATCGCAGAGCTCAAGAAGTGGCAGAAGTAGCACTAGATGGCGCAGGCGCGGCCCGCTAAGAATGCGGGCCGCCGACATCCGACTCATAGACTCCGGCCTATTGCTCCAGCTTCGTGTCCGTCTGCGCTTCACCGTCCTCGCCGGAGTGCCTTCCTTTCAACCCGACGTGTGGCTGATAGTCACAAATGGAAAAGTCTCGGCAAAGCATTTCGCGCATGTCTGAAATGTCATTGATCTGGCCGTGAACGATGCCGGAACAGTACCGCTGCAGCATGTGATGCTCGAGTTCAGCGGAAACCTGGCACTGTGTACTCGGGCGAAGGGCGAGATAGTGGTGTCGGCTCAGTACTTCCATAAAGAGGCGATCGAAGTCCGCACCGGCGGGCGCATGTTCGAGCAAAGCGATCTGCGCCTGCCCCCGTTTGTCGATCTTCGGGCTGTACTCCATTCCATACCAATCTCGCAGGAACTTCAGTGCCGTGAGAATCTCTTCGCGTTGCATGCGGTTGTTGCGCCGTGCGAGAGACTTCAGCTCCTCGGAGACGGCTTTCGCTTCGACCGGTTGCCTGTCTGGCGTAGGCGACGTGCCTTCCGCCGGCGAGATGGCTGGGTCGCGTGTGGTGTCCGTCCCAGCAGCGAGTTCTGTCATTCTCAGCGCGGAAAGGTGATGGTCGGCAATAGACTTCAGATACGAGACTTCAAACTGTGCAGTGAACCCGCGGCCTGGTTCCTCCGCCTGGAGCGACGGGGCGACGAATATGCCAACGATCACGGTGGCTGATAGAAGGCATTCTCTGGGTAAGAGGGACATGAATGTAACTCCTGCGAAGGACTGAGTTGATCAATACGATGCGCTTACTGACGCATCGTGGGGCGGGCCGCACGGCCCGTGCTGGCGCCGGATCACTGTGTCGACATCCGGCGGCATTCATCGGCACAGCGTCTGCAGGCGGCAGCGCATTCACGGCAGTGGTCCATATCGTGACGTTCGCATTCTTCAGCGCATGCATCACAGACATCGGCGCAGGCGGCGCATATCACCGATGCGAACTCGCTGCCACGACTCGTGAAAGCCGCAGCTGTTCGGCAGATCTCGGCACAGTCGAGATCGAGTGCAATGCAGTGAGCGAGTGCTTTCACATCATCTTCTTGTAGGCAAGCGCTCGTGCAGTGATCGCAGGCGGTAGCGCACGCATTACATGCGTCAATGCAAGCTTGCATGGTCTCGTGTGACATACGGTTCTCCTGAGACAGTGGCGCGAGGACCCAGAGAGGGCAGGCCGTGAGGGTGTGTCGTCAATCCGGCGCCGACATTTGTTGTTCCTGGAAGGCACTTGATTCGTCAAAGAAAAATCTGGAGTACGGTCCAGATTCAGGGCCAGCCTCGTGCTGTAGGCGAATCCTCAACGCGTCGCGATTGCGACTCTGCGCTGGGGGCGATACGCTACGTCGGTGCACCGTGCTTTTCTTCATCGCTGGTCGATTGTTCTGCTGCTCATCGCGCGTCTCGTCTTGGGCGAGTTCGCGTATTCGATGCCGCATCCGGCTGAGTCCGGCCACGCTGAGGCGGCGCCTGCCGTGACCCAGACCCAGGAGAGGCCGTGTCCGGATCATGTGACCACGGCAGCCAACAGCGAGAACCCAGCTGTTTCCGAAGACCTGACCAGCAAACCTCACGATTCCGCCTCGCACGAACACTGTTGCGAGACCGGGTGCGACTGCGCATGCTTGCATCTTTCGGGGTTAGCGATGCCCCCAGCAACGCTGAACGTTGCGCCGCCGGAAGAACACCTGCTGGCGGCTCCCGCTTTCCGGCACACGCCGGATCGAATCTCCCTCCTATTCCGTCCTCCCGCCTGACACCCACTCCATCGTCGCGGTGAGCGCCGCGGCAGCGTTCTTTGCTGCCACTTGGCGCTTTGATATCCGAAGGGTCCGTTGAATCCCTGCGCCGCGCGCGTGATGCGCCTCGGCCGCAGCGATGCAGCCGGACGGGTGGGAGTTTTCATGCAAGCGTTTTCGATTGGCCGGCTGGCGAAGCTTGCCAATGTCAGCATCGACACCATTCGGTTCTACGAGAAAGCCGGGTTGCTGGCGGCCGATTTCCGTCGGCCGTCCGGGTTCCGTGAATACTCGCAGCTCAACCTGAAGCAACTCAGGTTCATTCGCCGTGGACGCCTGCTGGGCTTCTCGTTGGAAGAAATTAGCGAGCTGCTCGCACTCGATAGCGCGCACGACGCGGCGACCACCGTCGTCCAACAGAAGTTGCGAGTCATCGATGGAAAAATCGATGAGCTCAAGCGTTGGCGTACCCACCTCGTTGAATTTCTCGACGCGCCCACGACGGCCGAGCCCGGGCGACAGTCCATTCTCAATTGCTTCTCTGAGGAATCAGCAGAGGCCGAAACGGGCGTGCCCGATGCGCGCCCGCTGCATGAATCTGCCAAGAGGTTGTGATGTCCAAGATTGAATTGTTGCGCACCCCGCTCGGGGGCATGAATCGACGAAAGTTTCTTGCTGGCACAGGTGCCGGCTTGTTCGTCCTGGGTACGACGCGGAATCTCGCCTGGCCGCAGAACACGAAGCAGAGTGTTCTTTCCGGCACGGAGTTCGACTTACAGATCGGCGAGACGCCCGTGAACTTCACCGGCAAGGCTCGGATCGGGACGGTGGTGAATGGGCAAGTGCCGGCGCCGCTTCTGCGTTGGCGCGAAGGCGACACCATTACGTTGCGCGTGGCGAATCGCCTGCCGGTGCGCAGCTCGATTCACTGGCACGGCATGATCGTGCCCGCCGACATGGATGGTGTGCCGGGACTCAGTTTCGAAGGTATCCCGAGCGGCGGCATGTACACCTATCGCTTCAAGGTGAATCAATACGGGACGTACTGGTATCACGCGCATTCGCGCTTTCAGGAGCAAACCGGTCTGTATGGCCCCATCGTCATCGAGCGCAAAGGCGGCGAACGACAGCGTGCCGATCGGGAGTATGTGATCCTTCTTTCGGACTGGACCGACATCGATCCGGAGCGGCTCTTCGCCACGCTCAAGAAGCAAAGCGATTACTTCAACTTCGGCAAGCGCACGGTCGGCGACTTTTTCGAAGACGTCCGACAGCAAGGTTTGAAACCAACGGTCGCGGATCGGCGCATGTGGGGACAGATGCGAATGAACCCCACGGATATCCAAGACGTGGGCGGCTATGCCTACACGTATTTGATGAACGGTGTCGCGCCGGGCAGCAACTGGACAGGGCTGTTCTCGCGCGGTGAAAGAGTCCGGTTGCGGTTCATCAATGGATCCGCAATGAGCATCTTCGACGTGCGCATTCCCGATCTGAAGTTGACCGTCGTCGCAGCGGACGGGCAGGACGTTGAGCCGGTCACAGTGGACGAGTTCCGTATCGCCACCGCCGAAACGTACGACGTCATCGTGGAGCCGAAGGACGATCGAGCTTACTCAATCTTTGCTCAGGCCATGGATCGCACGGGCTACGCCCTCGGCACCTTGGCGCCGCGCGAAGGAATGCAGGCAGACATCCCACCGCTCGATCCCCGGCCGTTGCTCACGATGGGCGATATGGGTATGGCTCATGACATGAGTGGCATGGGACAAATGCAGCACGGCGCACCGAGTACCGCTGGGAAAAATTCTAGCGGCCCGGCCGAGCAGGCCTCGATGCCCATGGATCACAGTGAAATGAAGCCCGGCGAAGAGATGCCGATGGATCACAGCGCGATGAAGCACGGTGAGGAAAAGGCCGCCGAACCGATGGACCACGCCGCCATGGGGCACGCGGCGATGAATCATGGAGCCGCCGCCTCGGGTGCACCCAAACATGCAGCGACCGAACGTAAAGTCACCGTCGACTCGCAAGCTCAGCAGGTCAATTCGCGGCTCGATGATCCGGGCGTCGGCTTGCGCGATAACGGACGACGCGTACTCACGTATGCAGATCTTCATACGATCGGTGGGCCGATCGATCGGCGCGATCCAGATCGTGAGATCGAGTTGCATCTGACCGGACACATGGAGCGCTTCATCTGGTCGTTCAATGGCCAGAAGTTCTCGGAGGCGCAGCCACTGCGGTTCAACCATGGTGAACGACTGCGAATCACGTTAGTGAATGATTCGATGATGACGCACCCGATCCACTTGCACGGCATGTGGAGCGAGATCGAAACCCCAGACGGCGAATTCCAGGTCCGCAAACATACTGTCACCGTCAATCCGGCGCAGCGGATCAGCTATGCGGTCACGGCGGACGCTCTAGGCAGATGGGCGTATCACTGCCATCTGCTGTACCACATGGAGGCCGGGATGTTCCGAGAGGTCGAAGTGGCGCCTGCCGGCCAACATGGAGATCACGAATGAATTGCGTGACCGTCTTGTTGACCGCGATTGGCGCGATCGTGGCCATGCCCGCGACTGCGCAGCATCCACCGGAGCATCAGCAGCCGATACCACAACCTGCCGCGGATGAGCACGCAGGTCATGAAGCACGAGGTGAGACCAAAGACGATCGGTCCGCTGAAGAACTTGAACATGCCGGCCATGAAATGCCTGCATCACCAGAGAACGGGCACGCTCACCATGATTCCGGCGCGAAGGATGCGCCGACCGAGAGCGAACGCGCCCATGTGCCGCCGCTCCCTCCGCAAACACCCATGCCGGACATGTCCGCAGAGCGAATGATCGAATTGATGCAGATGGAAGATACTGCGCCATACAGCATGGTGCTGCTGGATCGACTCGAGTGGCGCAAGGTCGACGATGCCAATGCGCTGATCTGGGATGGGCAAGCATTCTACGGCAACGATTACAACAAGCTCTGGTTCAAGACCGAAGGTGAGCGTGTCGACGGTGAGGAGGAGATTCGCACCGAACTGTTGTGGGATCGAATCTTCAGCCGCTGGTGGAGCGTGCAGGCGGGTGTCCGCCACGACTTCGCCGAAGGCCCGGAGCGGACTTGGGCGGCCCTCGGGCTGCAGGGCCTCGCGCCCTATTTCTTCGAAGTCGAAGCAACCTTCTATGTCGGTGAGGAGGGTCGGACCGCTGCGCGTTTCTCCGGTGAATACGACCTGCTGCTGACGCAACGATTGGTGTTGCAGCCCGAAGTGGAGTTTGACATCTACGGCAAGGACGACGCCGCGAATGCCATCGGCGCTGGGTTGTCTGATGCAGAAGTGGGGCTGAGGCTCCGTTACGAAATTCGACGAGAATTCGCGCCGTTTGTCGGCGTGGTTTGGTCACGCCAGTTCGGCAAGACCGCAGACCTGGCGCGCGCAGCGGGTCATGACACTAGCGATGTGCAGTTGGTGGCGGGGTTGCGCGTTTGGTTCTGAGCGCACCAACGGCTGACCGTCGCCGTTCTCGATCTCGCGGTGAGTGTGTTGTTTCGTTGTGTTGTTCCCACTCTGGAGACTTATACGTGTTTGTTAAGAAATTGCTTTCAGCGCTCGTGCTTGCAGCGGCCTTCACCGGGATAGCGCAAGCACACACGCATCTCGAAATGGCGATGCCCGCGGACAATGCCGTGCTCGCCGACCCGCCAGCGAGTCTCATGTTGCATTTCTCTGAAGCAACGCGCCTGACCGCGCTCTCCCTCCAGAAGGAGGGCGAGAAGCAAGCGAAACCGGTCGCCTCGTTGCCGAAAGAGGCATCGAAGGCGATTGCGGTTCCGCTCCAGCCATTGGCGCCGGGCAAGTACACCGTCAACTGGCGTGTGGTGGGAAGTGACAATCATGTCATGAACGGTGCATTGAAGTTCACGGTGCAGCCGAAGTAGCGAGGGAATCGGAGTTCCCCATGACGGCGACGGACGTGATCTCAGTGGTTGTGCGCGCGCTGAGCTTTATCGCGCTCTTTCAGGCGGCCGGCATAGCGATATCGATCGCCACGTTCGGCCGCTTGCTTGAACAGTCCTCCCGGCGCATACGCGATGTCGGGTTTATCTCAGCGCTCGCGGGCATCGCATTCGTCGCCGTCCACTATTCACTTGAGGCCGCACGGATGGCGGGCTCTCTAGCAGGGGTTTTCGATTGGAGTCTGCAGCAGCTTGTGCTGGATTCGCCCCTGAGCGCCGCAGCGGGTGCTCGGTTGGCTGGTTTGGGCCTCATAGCTATCACGATACGCCGCGAAGGTGTGGCGCCCATCCTTCTCGGCCTCTTGGGTGGCTTGAGTGTCGTGGTGGGGTTCACGTTTGTGGGCCACACCGCGGATGTTGAGCGAAGCGCGTGGCTGTCAATCGTGCTGATCTTGCATCTGCTGGTGGTCGCTTTCTGGTTTGGCGGGCTTGCACCGTTGCACATCGTAAGTCGTCTTGAGCCCAGGCAGCGTTGCGCACACATCGTGGCCCAGTTCAGTCAGCTGGCCAGCATCGTCGTACCCGGCCTCTTTCTATTGGGGGTGGCTCTGACGCTGGCGCTCGTTGATCGCTGGAGCGTCTTGGCTCAGACCTATGGTCTGTTGCTGCTTGCCAAGGCCGGTGGGTTCGTGCTCCTCATGGCGCTCGCCGGATTAAACAAGTGGCGCTACGGACCGGTGCTGGCGAGCAGTTCGGGCGCAGTTGCTTCGTTTCAGCGCACAGTTGCCGTGGAGTATGTGCTCATCTGCCTCGTGTTGATCGCGACCGCTGTCATGACACCGTTCTTCTCCCCTTCGCACTAGGGCGGGGGTAAGCACTCGAGTTGGCTGAAACATCTGATCGGAGGGAGCATGAAAAATAACAT
>NZ_JAEUPY010000108.1 GCF_016790065.1 Steroidobacter sp. | reverse complement strand
GACCTGCCGACGATGGGCTCGCTCCGCAACGCCCTCGGCGAGAGCATGCGAGCGTTGGTCTATCGCAGCCACGTTGCCTACTACCTGCAGCGTGCGGACGAGGTCATCATCGTGCGCGTGCTCCACGGCGCCCGCGATGTGCAAGCGATCAAGGAGGAAGGCGGCTTCGATTTCCAGTAGGACATGCTCTGAGCGGCAATTGCAGCTGGCAGTTCACTCGCTTCGTCGAATCAGAGTTAGGTTGTTTCCGGCTGCTCGACAGTGGCCGGTGCTTCGCCCTGCTGCCAAAGCGAGTTGATCTCCTCGATCAGGCCGTCGAGCATCGCTTCCGAGTAGCCACGGTGTATGGCCGCGATCTTGCCGTCGCGACCGATGATCACCATGTGTGGAATGGCATCGACGCCGTATTGAGCACCGAGCTTGCCTGAGGCATCGCTGAGCAGAGTCAGGCTCATGTCGTTGAGCTTGCGCTTGAGCTCCAGGAAGCGCTCGCGAGGTTCCTTCCAATTGACCGAGAACACGCGGATCTTGTCCGGGCCGGCGGCTTTCTGAATCGCGTCCAGCACCGGCAGTTCTTTACGGCAGGGTGGGCACCAGATGGCCCAGAACGAGACGATCACGATCTTGCCGCGATGCTCGCTGATGCGCACCGGCTTGCCGTCCGGCCCTCGGCCGAGCTGATCCGGCGGCTCCATGCCCGCCTCCAGCTTGCCTGCAAACGCGGGCATCGCGAACACCAACATGCCGAGCAGGGCGAGCAACCACCGACCGATCTGCGAACGATTCATCGAACGTCCAGTTCCCTTTGAACATGCGATGTCGACGAGCTCCGACTGGTCGCATGCTGCCAGCGGCGGCCGGGATTATAAGCGAGGCGCGATGGCTGCGCCCTGTCCGGACGTTTCGATCTGGAACGTGCCCAAGCTGTCCAGAAACATGACCAGCGACTGCGGGTCGTCGGCGTCGAAGGTGCCGGTGATGCGTTTGTCCTTGACGGCGGCGCCGTCGAGTTCCAGATGAAATGGACTGTAGCGAGCGAACTCGTGGGCGATGTCTTCGAGCCGATCTTCGCGAAACACTAACCGGCGGTTCTGCCACGACATGACGCGAGCGATGTCGGCGCTCTCTCTTTTCTCGATGGCGCCGTCGTGAGAAACATCGGCGCCCTGGCCGGCGCGGACCAGTAGCGGTGCGCCACTCTCAGCGGTGGATACAGCGCTGGCAACGACGGGTTCAGCGTCGCGAGTCACGCGAACCACGCCTTCGAGCACTGACACGACAGTGCGACCAGACGCCTGGCGATAAACGTTGAACTGGGTGCCGACGGCTTGAATGACGGCATCGCGTGTGTGAACGCGAAACGGTCGCTGAGTGTCGTGCTGAACATCGAACACCGCTTCGCCTTCCAGCAGCTCGAGATCTCGCGCCTCAGCAGAATAGCGAACGATGAAGCGCGAACGGGCATTCATCTGCACTCGCGAACCGTCTTCCAAGCGAATGGTCCGTTGCTCGCCGGTGCGCGTCGTGTAGGTGTTGAGCCGATCGATGCTCCAAGGCACGATCAACAGCGCGCCGATGGCGAGCACACAAACCGCGGCCGCGGCGGCCATCCAACCACGACGTGGACGAGTAACAGCGACCTTGGGTCGTTCATCGGCCAGCGCGTGTAGCTGCATGACCTCAGCGCTCGGCGGTGCTTGCAGCGCTTCCGCGATCAAACGTTCGACATCGTCTGAAGCGTTGCCACGCTCGCGAGCGAACGAGGCGCAGACCGTCGAGGCCAGCAAAAACTCTTCGATATGAGTCGGCGAGCGCTTCAACCATTGCACGAAAGCGACGCGCCGGGCGGCGTCGCTATGGGGTAGTTCGCATAGCCATTGCGCAGCCTGCTGCGCAACGATATCCCGCGATGCGTCCTCTAACGGTCTCATTTGGCTGACGTCCTGTTCTGGCTGATCATTTGTGTTCGACAAAAATGCAGAGTCCGGTACAAGTACTTTCGCACCGTGTGCAAGGAAATTCCCAGCCGAGCCGCGATTTCCTCGTGCGGCACGTCGTGGCGAACGGCTAACAGAAACACCGAACGCTGCATGGCCGGCAGCTTCGCGAGCACGGCTTCCAGCTGTTGCTCGCGATCGTCTTGCTCGTAAAGTTGTTCCGCGGTGGGTGCGTCGTCCGGCAGCAGCGATTCCAGCTCGGTGGCTGTGGTCGAATCGAACTGCACCGGATTGCGCCGTTGATGTAGGCGGAATTCATGCAACACGTTGAAAGCAACGCGGTACACGTAGTTTTCCGGCGACTGCACCAGTTCGCGATCCGCGAACCGCAGCAGCCGCAGGTACACCTCCTGCGCCAGGTCCTCGGCGGCCTGCCGATGCGACAACCGGCTCAGCAGGTAGCGATACAGCCCGCCACCGAACTGCTCCGCCACCAGCGCGGCAAAGCGCGGCGATCGGCGCCGTTCGGCCGAGTCGCCGGGCGGCGGGGGTGAGGAGGGTTCGTTGGGCGGAGCCATACCTCTATATAGATCTGTCGTGGCCAGAAAAGTAGGTACAACTTTATTTTCGGGGCGGGCGTACCTAGTTGCGGGAGCCCTGCGGGTCTATCCGGTTAGCGGACCGTCAAGGTGCCGGGCCGCGTCACTATAAAACCGGGGAGCTCACCAAATGGCCTTACATGTAGGCGCAATCACGGGCGTAGCAGTGGTGGCAATGGCCGCCGCGTTCGGCGCACAGGGGGCGGAAACCGCCACCAGATTCGAAATCTCGGCGCTGCCCATCGGCGACGCGCTCAATGAATTCGCACGCCAGACCGGCCTGCAGGTCGTCATCGATCCGCAAGAAGGCCGAGGCGTCGTCGCACGCGAAGTGATCGGCTCATTCACGCCGAGCGAGGCGCTGGGCAAGCTGCTCGCCAACACCGGACTCACTTTCTCGTTCCTCAACGAGCGCACGGTCTCGGTGAGGCGCGATCCGTCGGCCAAGATCAGCGATGCCACCACCGAAACCGTGATCGTGACCGGCACGACCATCAACGATCCCATTCTCAGCTCGCGCACCGGCGACACGCTGCGCGATCGGCCGCAAGCGGTGACCATCGTCACTCGCGACCGCCTCGACGCACAGAACCTCAACACGCTGACGGCTGCACTCGAGCAGACCACCGGCGTGACGATCACCACCACGTCGCTGACCCAAAAGGATTTCTACTCGCGCGGCTTTCGTATCGAGAGCATTCAGATCGATGGCGGCGCGCCGCTCACCAACGGTCTGGGGTTTCGTCAGCTGCCGGATCTGGCGATCTATGAGCAGGTGGAAGTGACGCGTAGCCCCGATGCGCTGTTCTCAGGTAACAGTGCGCCCAGCGGCAGCATTCAGCTGATTCGCAAGCGGCCCACCGACATCAATCAAGTCGAGATGGCGCTGCTGGCCGGTCGCTGGGATCAGTTTCGTGCCCAGCTGGATGTTTCCGGCCCGATCGGTTTCGACGGCAAGCTGCGTGGCCGCACGGTTGTCGTGAGCGAGCGCAACGATCTGGTGTACGACGTCGGCCGTCAGTCGCAGGACACGGTTTACGGCGTGCTCGAAGCCGACATCACCGACAGCTCGCGTGTGCTGGCCGGCTTCACCTATGAGGACAACAAAGGTCCGCACATCGGCTTCGGCTTGCCGCGCTATGCAGACGGCGGCGATCTGCACTTGCCGCGCGACACGGTGTTGGCGCCGTCGTGGGCCACTGAGGAAGCGCAGACGACGACGCTGTTTGCCGGTCTCGATCAACGTCTCGGCGAGCGCTGGTCGTTGCGGGTCAATGCCACGCGCAGCGAGCAGGATCGTATCGACAGCAACATGTATGCCTACGGTGCCGTCGATCGCACCACTGGCTTGATCCCGGCCATGTACAGCAGCGAGACCCACCTGAATCCGGTGCAAACGCTGGCCGACATCACCTTGAAAGGCAACTTCGATCTGTTCGGTCGCACGCACCGCGTGGCGGTGGGTTATGACTGGCAGGAAGTGAAAAGCGGCGGCGTCGCCTGGTTTTATCCCATGGCCAGCAACGTCAGCGCGTTCAACTTCGATCCCAGCAGCATTGCACGTCCGACGCGCACCCCAAGTCCAGACATGTTCATCGACTGGAACCAGAAGCAGAGCGGCGTGTATGCCAGCTTGAAGCTCAGCGTCAGCGATCCGCTGGACATCGTGATGGGCGCTCGGCGCAGCAACTATAAAACCAATTACAACGAAGGCGATTACGTCAGCCGCAGCAGCTACTACCTGTATGACTACAGCGATCGCAATGTAGTCACGCCGTACGCCGGCTTCACTTACGACCTGAGCCGCGACTGGGTGGTCTACGGCAGCTTCTCCGAGTCGTACCAGTCGCAGTCCGGCAACTTGCAGGGTCCGATCACGGATGCTCGGCCGCTGGATCCGAAGACCGGCAATGGCTTCGAGGTCGGCGTGAAGGGTGGCTTGCTGGAAGGCCGTGCGGCGACCCAGGTCGCGGTCTATCAAATCACCCAGGAGAATGCCGCGGTTCTGGACGGCAGATACCCGCCCTCGTCGGTACAGAGCACCGGCGCGAATTGCTGTTACCTCGGTAATGGCGAAGTGCAAAGTCGCGGTGTGGATATGGAGATCAACGGCAGTCTGCTCCGAAACTGGGATCTGTTCGTGGGCTACACCATCAACAGCAACGAGTTCAAAGCCGGCTACGCCAACAACGGCGCCGCTTACATGGCGCAGACACCGAAGCACTTGTTCAAGTTGTGGACCACGCTGACGTTGCCCGGTGCGTTGGATGCATGGAAGTTGAGCGCTGGTCTCACCGCACAGTCGCGCAGCTACTTCGCTGGCAGCGTGGCGGCGTCCAATGGCAGCGGCGGCACCGTCTTCGTTCCTTACAAGTTCGAGCAGGGCGGCTACACGCTGGTGAATGCTCGCGCCGAGTACCAGATCAACACTGCCTGGTCGGCCGCGTTCAACATCAACAATGTGACCGACAAGACCTACTACCAGAGCGTCGGCTCGGCCTCGATGTCGAACTGGTACGGCGAACCGCGCAATTTCATCCTATCGGTTCGCTTCAAGCACTGAGGAGCTTTCCATGGTGAACTTTTCTCGCCGTGCGGGCTTGCTCGCGGCGGCTGGGGTCGTGTTTGCTCCGAAGTTGCTGGCCAACTCCTCCGTACCGGCAACGCTGCCAGTCGGCGAGTTGGAAGCGGCCATCGACGCGCTGTTTCATGAGCACATCGCGGCGGGCGAAGCCGGTGCGGCCATCGGGCTGTATCGGCAAGGCCGCGTGTTGTTTGCGAAAGGCTACGGCCTGGCCGATCTGGATCAAGGCGTCGCAATCACGCCGACGACTCAGTTCAACGTTGCGAGCGTTTCCAAACAGTTCACCGCGTTCGCCATCGCGTTGCTGGCGAGCGAAGGGCGGCTCGATCTGGATGCCAATGTGCGTCACTACCTACCGTGGGTGCCCGACTTCGGGCACCCGATCACAGTGCGGCAGCTGGTTCATCACACTAACGGATTGCGTGATGAATACACTTTGTTGGAGGTCGCTGGGCGCGACGTGCGTGATGTGTCCACGCAGCGGCAAATCATCGAGCTGGTGAAACTGCAGCGCGAGCTGAACTTCGAGCCAGGCACTGCGCACTCCTACAACAACACTGGCTATTCGTTGCTGGCGGAGATCATTGCTGTCATCACTGGGAAATCGTTACGGCAGTTCAGCAGCGAACGCATGTTCGGTCCGCTGGGCATGCAGCGCACCTTCTTCGGCGACGATGCTGACGAAGTGATTACGGAGCGCGCCACGTCGTATGAGAAAGGGGCCGACGGCCGGTGGCAGCGAACTGTGTTGACCACCGAATCGGTGGGTCACAGCGGGTTGATAACCAATGTGACGGATCTGGCGAAATGGTCCGATAACTTCTTCCGTCCGAAGGTCGGCGATCGAACGCTGATCGACTTGGTTTGCACCAGCGGCACGCTGCGCGACGGTCGCGCGGCGAAGTACGCATTCGGTCTGACACCGAGCGAGATCAATGGCCGCAAGATCGTGGCTCACTCGGGCGGCGACGGCAGCTTCACCACGTATTTCACGTTCTATCCCGAGCACGATCTGGGTGTGGCGGTACTGGCGAATCGTCGTATGGACGTCGGCGGTCTGGCGCATAAGGCAGCGGAAGTGTTTCTTACCGGCAAGGCGCCGAAGCCGGCTGAGACGGCGGCGTCGAAAGCGGGCGTGCTGAGTAAGGCTGTGCTGGCTCGACTGCCGGGCACTTACATCAACCCGACCGCACCGTCGCTGACGTTGGAGCGTCGCGGCGACCAGCTCTTCGGTTGGTGGGGAGTGGAGGAGCCGGCGGCCGCTGTCATCAAGCCTGACGGTACGTTCCACGTCGGGGGTTGGTCGCATTTCCGGATCGTCGCCGCCAAGGATGGTTCGATCAACGCATTGGAAAGCATTTATGGCATCAGCATGCAACCGCGCCTGTTCAAGCGCGTGCAGCCTGCGCCAGTCACTGACCTTGCTCGCTATGAAGGTGACTATTTCAGCGACGAACTCGATGCTCGCTATCGAATGACGGCTGAAGGTGGCGACTTGGTGATGTATCACCTGTGGCGGCCCGAGCCCATCAAGCTCGTGTCCGTGACGCCTGAGCACTTCAATGCGCGCACCGGTTGGGCGCCACATGCTGTGACGTTCGAACTCGATGCTCGCGGTGAAATCGTCGCAGCGAGGATGCATGGCGCTCGTGCCGATAACATGCGCTTCGAGCGGCGGAAGAAGGCATGAAGTATTTGGGGCTGATGCTGTTGGCGTGCGTGAGTGTTACTCACGCCGCCGACCGGTTCGATCCTGTGCGTGCTCGCATTCACGCCAAGATCGAGAACGACGGTGTGCCGTCGATCGCGGTCGCGGTCGCGAAAGACGGCAAGGTGCTGTGGGAGGAAGGCTTCGGCTGGGCCGATCGCGAGAATCGCGTCGCTGCCGATCCCCACACCGTGTATCTGCTCGCGTCCATCAGCAAAACGTTCACCGGTGTCGGGCTGATGAATCTGGTTCAGCAGGGCAAGGTCGCACTCGATACGCCGATCAACGGCTACTTGGGCACGGCTCAGCTGCACTCATGGTCCGCCGATGCGAATGCGGTCAGCGTTCGTCAGATGGCCAATCACACATCGGGCCTCGCGCCGACAGAACAGTTCTTCTATGGCGAGCGTGAAGCTGCGCTCGTGCCGCCGGTAGATCTGACCATCGCGCGCTACGGCAATATCATTCGCACGCCGGGCGCGCGCTTCGAATACAGCAATTTCGGTTACGGCGTGCTGGGACACGTGATCGCTCGTGTTTCTGGACAGCCCTTCGCCGAGTACATGCGCCAGCAAGTGTTCCAGCCTCTGAATCTGACGCGCACCGCTGTCGGCACTGGCGGCGCGCGTTTGCAGGGCACAGCGACGCTATACGGATTGCAAGGCGAACGCATTCCGTCGCTGATCTTCGATGAACCCGCGTTCGGTGGCATTCAATCGAGCGCTCACGATCTGGTCCGCTTCGGCATGTTCTTGCTCGGCCAGCGCGTGCCTGGACAGCGTGCGCTGCTGAACGAGCCCACGCTTCGAGAGATGCGCAAGATGACTTCGCATGGAGTCGGCATCGACGACGACTACGGCGTCGGTCTCTACACCATGGAGACCTATGAGAACGGCCCGGTCGGCATTGGCCACGGCGGTTCCATGTCGGGCTCGCACACCAATCTGTTTTTATTGCCCGAAGAAGGCTTGGTCGTGGCTGTGCTCACGAATCGCTACGCTTCCTCGCCTGGTGAAGTGCGCGATGAGGTGCTGCGTGCGTTGTATCCGAAGTGGCGGGGACCAACGTTGCCAGCAACGCCGGAGTCAGCGAAGCCGTCCACTCAAGCCCCCGCGCAATGGCAAGGTGAATGGACGGGAACGTTGTTTACTCATGAAGGCGACAAGCCGGTGCGCTTTCGTGTGCAGCCCGACGGCGATGCTCACTTTCGCATCGACAACCAGCCTTGGGCGCTGGTGGACAAAGCGAGCTTTCGCGATGGTTGGTTGCAAGGGTTGTCGTCCGCGTTCGTGCCCACTTCCGACGCTGCACGTCGGCGGCATAACACCAGCCTTCGCTTGCACAGCGAGGGTGATCGCTTGGTCGGTGTGGCGATTGCCAACAGCGGCCCCTTCGACGGCGCCGATCCTTACTTCGTGCTCGCGTTGAACTATCGCGTGGAATTCCGCCGCGCGCAGGTTTCGCAGCAGTAGTAGCGGAGGCGTGGCGGGCGCCACGCCTCCCATCGACCAAGAATTACGAACCGATCGACAACAACTTCGCGTTGCCGCCGGTCGCGACGGTGTTCACCGTGAGCGTGCGCTCAGTCGCGAAGCGGAACAGGTAGTGCGGGCCGCCGGCTTTCGGGCCGGTGCCGGACAGGCCTTCGCCACCGAACGGTTGCACGCCGACCACGGCGCCGATCATGTTGCGATTGATATAGATGTTACCCACCGCAGCTTCGGCGACGATTTCCTGCCACACGCTTTCGATACGAGTGTGCACGCCGAGCGTGAGGCCGAAGCCGGCGTCACGGATGGCGGCGAGCACGTCGCTGAGCCTGTCGCGCTTGAAGCGCACCACGTGCAGGATCGGGCCGAACTCTTCGCTGGTCAGCTGACGAGCGTCGCTCAGTTCCAGCATGCGAGGAGCGAAGTAGCTGCCTTCGGTGCGCACTTCGTTGAGTTGGCACTGCTTGAGCAGCTTGATGCCTCTCTGCGCCACGCCGGCGCTGTAGCTCTCCAGCTTCGCTGCCGACTTGGCGTCGATGACCGGGCCCACGTCGGTGGACGCAATCGCCGGATCGCCGATCAGCAATTGATCCATACCGCCGGCGATCAGCTCGATCAAACGATCGGCCACTTCGTCCTGCACGAACAACAGGCGCAACGCCGAGCAGCGCTGACCGGCGGAGGTGAAGGCGGAAGTCAGCACGTCATCGGCAACCTGTTCCAGCAGTGCCGACGAGTCGACGATCATCGCGTTGATACCGCCGGTTTCGGCGATCAGCGGCACGATGGCGCCGTCGCGTGCAGCGAGCGCGCGATTGATGAACTGAGCAGTCGAGGTCGAACCGGTGAAGCACACGCCACCCAACGCCGGGTGCTGGAACGCGACTTCGCCGAACAGCTTGCCGGCAGCCGGCACGAAGTGCAGCACATCGTGAGGCACGCCAGCTTCGTGCATCAGGCGCACGGCGAGCGCGGCGATCAGCGGCGTCGTTTCGGCAGGCTTACACACGACGCTGTTGCCAGCGACCAATGCAGCGGCCACCTGGCCCAAGAAAATCGCGAGCGGGAAGTTCCACGGGCTGATACAGGCAAACACGCCGCGGCCACGCAGGCTCAGCTTGTTGTCTTCGCCAGTCGGGCCCGGCAATTCCAAAGGCTCGGCAAAGTGTTCGCGAGCCTGCGCTGCGTAGTAGCGGCAGAAGTCTTCGGCTTCGCGCACTTCGGCGATCGCATCCGGCAGCGTCTTGCCGGCTTCCTTCACCAACAAACGCACCAGCTCCGGACGGTGGGAGCGCAGCTTGTCGGCAGCGGCAACCAAACAAACGGCGCGATGAGTCGCACCGGCATCGTCCCAAGCTTTGCGAGCCTGACCTGCCTTGTCGAAAGCCAGCGCAATGTCTTCACGCGTGGCGGTGCTGACATAGCCGACCAGCTCAGCGCGGTTGGCCGGGTTTCTCACTTCGTTGCGCGCGGTTTGCGCCGATCCCACCAGGGTCGAAGGCGCGGCATGCGGCAGTTCGCCGGTCTTTTGCAACGATGCGATTTGTTCGGCGAGCTGCTGAGGATTGCCCCAGTCCACGCCAGCGGAATTTTCACGGGACTCGCCGTACAAGTTGTTCGGCAACGGGATATGCGGGTTGGTCATGCTGTCTGCCGCTTGCAAGGCTGCAATCGGATCCTCCACTACGGTGTCTACGGGGACGCTTTCATTCATGAAGCGACTAACGAACGAGCTGTTCGCGCCATTCTCAAGCAGCCGGCGCACGAGATAGGACAATAGCTCCTCGTGTTGACCGACCGGCGCGTAGGCACGAACGCGCGGGAAACCTTCGATCTGTCGCTGGGCTTCGGCGTGCAGCAGCGCGCCCATGCCGTGCAAACGCTGGAACTCGAACTTCGCTCCAGTCGGACGCAGCTCCAGCACGGCTGCGATGGTGTGCGCGTTGTGAGTTGCGAACATCGGATAGATGACATCGCGATGCCGGAACAAACGTTCGGCGCAGGCGAGATAAGAAACGTCGGTGGACACTTTGCGCGTGAACACCGGGAACGACGACAGGCCGCGTTCCTGAGCGCGCTTGATCTCAGCGTCCCAGTACGCGCCTTTCACCAGACGCACACAGATGCGACGCCCGGTGATACGGGCCAGCGATGCGACCCATTCGATGACCAGCGGCGCGCGCTTGCCGTACGCCTGAATCACGATGCCGAGGCCTTGCCACGACTGAGTGGTTTTATCCCGAGCCAGCGCTTCGAAAATGTTCAGCGACAGGTCCAGACGATCGGCTTCTTCGGCGTCGATGGTGAAGCCCACGTCGGCGGCAGCGGCGCGGCGTGCCAGGTCAATGACGGTGGGGCCCAGGCGCTGCATCACCAAGCCTTCGTGCATCAAATCGTAACGAGGCTCGAGCGCGGACAACTTCACCGACAGATTGGAGCGGTCGTCGATGGGTGTGCCTTTGCGTTGTGAGCCGATGGCGTCCAACGCTTGCTCATAGGACTTGCGATAGCGCTCAGCGTCCGCCCAAGTGCGCGCGCCTTCGCCGAGCATGTCGAACGAGCACAGCGACAGCTCGGAGGTCTTGGCCGACCGTTCCAACGCTTCGTTGATGGTGCGGCCGACGACGAATTCGCCGCCGATGATGCGCATGCCCTGACGGAACGCGGTTCGCAGCACCGGCGCGCTGATTCGACGCGACAGGTTCTGCAGCCAATTCGCCGTGTCTTCGCGAGCCTGGCGCGGCGGCTCTACCAGGTGGCCGGTGAGCATCAAGCCCCAGGTGGACGCATTCACCCAAGTCGAATGCGACTGACCGGCGTGCGCGGCCCAATTACCGGAAGCGATCTTGTCGGCGATCAGGCGGTCGGCGGTCAGGTCATCGGGGATGCGCAGCAGGCCTTCGGCCAAGCACATCAGCGCCACGCCTTCCTCATTGGAAAGGGCGAACTGCTGCAGGAACGAGTCCAGCAGCGGGCGCTCTTTGGAACGGGCGCGGGCCCCCGAAACCAGCGCGGCGGCTCGGGCCTTGGCGCGGGAACGGGCATCCAGCGAGAAGCTCGAGCTCTTCAGCAGAGCCTTCACGCAGGTGACTTCGTCTAGAAGCGTGTTGCTTCGGATCTGTTCGCGCAGCTCTGCGAGCGTCGGAGCAGTAGGAACGGCGGAGGTTTGAGCAACCATGAGGTAATTGGGGCGCTAAAAGGGCTTGTACTAACTGGGATGAAAGCACTAGCGTACGGACCTGAGGGGCGTCGAAACGACTTATAAAGGGGGTCCAATCCGTGAAATCAACTGGCTCAGGCGCGGGCCTGGTACTGGACAAGGTCGACCAGCGCATCCTGACCCGGCTGCAGGAGGACGGGCGGCTCACCATGGCTCAGCTGGCCCGGGAGCTGCACATCAGCGTGACCCCGGCGGTGGAGCGGGTCCGGCGGCTGGAACAGGCCGGCTACATCGTCGGCTATCGCGCCGACCTGTCGCCCACCCACCTGGGCCAAAACCTGCTGGCCTATGTGCAGGTGGCACTCGATCGCACCACCCCGGAAGTGTTCGACCGGTTCCGGACCGCCATGGAAGTGCTGGAGTTCGTCCAGGAGGCGCACATGGTGGCCGGCGGTTTCGACTATCTATTGAAGATCCGGGTGCGCGATATGAAGGAGTATCGCAACGTGCTCAGTAGTCATATCGCGTGCATCAAGGGCGTGCAGCAGACGCACACGTACTTCGTGATGGAAGAAGTGAAGAGCTCGAGCAAGGTGCGTGTGCAAGCTCGCTGATGTCGCTAAAAAGTTTGTTCGATGCGGGTGAAGAAAGCCAAATCTGCTACCAACTGTCGGTGTGCCGACAGTGCGCAGCGCTGCAACGCTCACTAGTAAATTTCCGCTTGTAACGACTACGCCACAACATGACAATTCGCCGCCGGCTTATGTGAATAAGCCGCCCCGGATTGAATTACTATCGTCAAAGTAACCGCCGAGCCTCCAAAGTCGCCCTCAGGGCGCGGATGAATGAACCATGGCTTCGGCGATGGCGCGCACCTTGAAGTTTCCTGTCGAGCAGTCGATCAACACAGCGGCAATGTCTGTTTCTGAGTCGGAGTCTGTGTCCACCGCAATGGAGCGGTCGACCAGCTATTGTATTTTTCAAGAGCCTTGGTGGCTCGATGCCGTCGCACCTGGCGCCTGGCGGGAGATCACGGTTTCTTCCGGCGGCGTGCTGCGTGCGCGTTGGCCCATCTATGAAGAGCGCCGCGGCTTGTTCAGTGTGATTACGCTGCCGCCGCTCACTCATCGACTCGGCCCGTGGCTGGATCTGGGCGATGCGACCAAGAGCGCACGCCGCTACGAAGTCGAAAAAGATTTGACCGTGGCGCTGCTGGAGCAGCTGCCCGATTACGACATTCTGCAAATCAATTGTCACAGCGGCATTACCAACATGTTGCCGTTTGTGTGGAATGGTTTCGAGGAGATGGCGCGTTACACCTACGTGATCGATCTCGCCCAGAGCGAAGAGCAACTTTGGGACGCGCTCCGAGAAAACATTCGTCGCGAGAGTCGCAAGGCGCGCAAGCAACTGAAGGTGGAAACCATCACCGACATCGAGGCTTGTATTCAGCTCATCGGCAAGTCTTATGCGCGACAAGGCAATCCGAATCCGTTCGATTCGCCGCCGATGCGTCGTCTGGACGCAGCCTGTGCACAACGCGGTCGGCGCGAAATTCTGGTGGCGCGCGACGAGAGCGGCGCTATTCACGCGGCGCTATATTTGGTTTGGGACGGCAAGACCACGTATTACTTAGCGGGCGGCGCCGATCCAGAACTGCGGACCAGTGGTGCGCATAGCTTGCTCGTGTGGGAAGCGATTGTGCGTTCCAAGGCGCGCAGTCAAGAGTTCGATATGACCGGCTCCATGGTCGAAAGCATCGAACGTTTCTTCCGTGCGTTCGGTGGTCAGCAGCGCGTGTACTTCAGCCTGAACAAGATGAGTCGCCGTGCGCGCTTCGCTTGGCACGGTAAGAAGATGTTGCAGGCGTTGTTCAAAGGCTAAGCGTTCGCCTTGCAATACTGCTCGACGTAAGTCTGGTGCTTCGGTAGTTGCAGCACCGTGTTGTCGACGTTTGACTTGATGCCGTCGAGGAAGCGCGACAGCTCTGCGTCGCTCATCAAATCCGCCACCTGATGGTATTGCTTGGGCAGGATGCCCTGGCCCAGCATCACCTGGATCCAGGAATTCTCCGCGAACAGCTCGTTCATCGTCCGAAACACACGCCCGGTCTCGCGAAACAGATCGATCCGATGTTGTAGCGACGCTGGAATGTCCATGGTGCGGCAGGCGTTCCAGAACGGTGTGTCCTGACGATCCGTGACGTGATAATGCAGAACGATAAAGTCGCGGATGTGTTCCAGCTCAGACACCGTCTGGCGATTGAACTCCTGCACATCCGACGCATTGATGCCTCGGCTCGGAAACATTTGTAGCAACCGAATGATGCTGCGGCTGATCAGATGAATGCTGGTCGATTCCAGCGGCTCGATGAAGCCGCTGGCCAGGCCGACGGCGACACAGTTTTTCAACCACGTCTGTCGTCTCTGCCCGGGCTTGAACTTGATGACACGCGGCTCGGTGCGTACCTTGCCTTCGATGTTGGCGAGCAGCGTTTGCTTGGCTTGGTCGTCGCTGATGAACCGGCTGCAATAGACCATGCCATTGCCGACTCGATGTTGCAGCGGGATGCGCCACTGCCAGCCGGCTTCGCGAGCGATGGAGCGTGTGTACGGAATCGCTTCGCCCACCGATTCGGTTTGCAGCGCGACGGCAGTGTCGCAAGGCAGCCAGTGCGACCAATCCTCATACGGTTCATGCAACGTCTGGCCGATGAGCAAGGCGCGAAAGCCGGTGCAGTCGATGAACAAGTCGCCTTCGATCTCGGCGCCGGAGTCCAGACGAATGGCTTTGATGAAGCCGGTGTCGTCATGGGTCAGCACGTTGCTGATCTTGCCTTCGATGCGCTGGACGCCGTAACCCTCGCTGAACTTGCGCAAGAACCTGGCGTACAAGCCGGCGTCGATGTGGAACGCGTAGTTCATGCCGCCGCGTGGCAGATGCGCGAAGCGGTTCTGCAGCGAAGCTTTGAGTTCGACGCAGTAGTCGCCGTAATCGCTAGCCAGATTGCGCTCGCGGCCTTTGAGCCAGAAGTGTTGGAAGCCGGCGGTCCAATGATCCTTGCCGGTGGTGCCGAACGAATGAATGTAGTTACGGTTCAGGTCGCGCCAGTTTTCGAAACCGATGCCGAGCTTGAAGGTGCCTTGAGTGGCGGCCATGAATTCTTGCTCGTTGATGTCGAGCAGGCGGTGGAAGGTGACCAGCGTGGGAATGGTCGCTTCGCCGACGCCGACGGTGCCGATCTCGTCGGACTCCACCAGCTTGATGTCGAGCGCTTTGCCCAAGGTCCGCGATAAGCCCGCGGCGACCATCCAGCCCGCGGTGCCGCCGCCGGCAATGACGATTTTCCTGATGCGCTGGTCGTTCGGCTGGCTGGTCATGTTGACTCCCCTAACGATTCAATCTTTGTAGCAGCCTGGCTCGAATGTCGCGGACCAGGTCTGCGTCCATGGGCGACAGCGAGCGTCGGGCAGCTTCTGGAATGTGCGCGGCGGTGTTCTGGTCCGCTTCGAAAACGTAATGCTTGAACAAGTTGGACCACGCGTCTCGCTGCTCTTTTGGCAAGTCACGCACGGTCATGATGGCGAGCATCAATGCGGCGATGGGCGAATCCATGAATGCGGGTGATTGGCGCCACCAGTAATTCACCAGCACACTGAAGGGGTCGAGCGCTTCGATGTGATGCCACCACATGCTGGGAATGAAGATCGCATCGCCCGGTTCCAACTCCGCCACCTGTGCGTGCTGTACGGCTTCGGCGAATTTAGGAAAACGCTGCAAGTCCGGTTTGGCAAAGTCCACCATGCTGATGGCCTGGCCGGCGGGCGTGAAATCCAGCGGCCCGATATACAGATTCGCCAACTGCTCCGGCGGGAACAGCGTGAAGCGGCGATGACCGGCCACGACGCACGCGATGTTGTCGGGCAGATCATGATGAGCCGCGATGCGCGTGCGATTGCCGAGCCAAATGCTCACCAACGGTTGGCGCTCGCCGAAACCCAAGTCGTTCTGGTCACGAAAGCCGGGCAGGCAGGTGTCGACGGTGGTCGAGCCCACATAGATGGCCGGTGGTTTGACGGCATCCCGGTGGCGCTCGACTTCATCGAGCATGGTGTCCAGCTTGAGCTTCACCGGTTTGAAATTGAAGCCGCTGAGATCCTCGTTGTAATAGAACCGGCCTTCGATGTCGGGCGCGCCGAGCAATGCGCCCACCGTCGCGTCACGATAGAACTGGCGAATGTATGCGCTGGCGGTGCGGTCGGAATCCAGCGCCGCACGCACCATTGGCCAATCGGCAACCAGGCCTTTGAGTACGATCGGCTGGGTCGATAACAGCACGTCCTCAGGCAAGGCGCGCGCGTCGACGCCAGTGATCTCCCGGACTTTGTTAGCGATCGCCAGCATTGAGTGTGTTGACGCGCTCGATCAGCGCTCGAAAGTTGGAGAGCGATGCAATCGTCATGTAGATGGCCTGCAAATGACCGGCGCGGTTCAATCGTTCCAGCGCGTCGCCATTCAATTGGAGCAACCGTTCTTCATTGATGGTGTAGAAGCCGGCCAGACGATTCTGCGAGCCGTCGTTCAGCGTGATGTCGAACACGAACGACTCGAGCAATTCGTGCTGAAGCAGCGCGCCGATGAATGACTCGTTACCGGCCAGGCCGTCGTGGATGGCCAGCAGTACCGAGTTCATGCGTTCCAGGAATTCGGTGTTGCCGCCGAAGTCCCGAAAGATCGGTTCGCCTTGCTCGCGGCTGACGCGCGGGCTATCCAGGTCGATGTGTATCATCGGCTGGCGGTCCGCGGAAAAGCCAATCAGAAACGGTTGGCGCTCGATGGTCAGTGGAATGTAGGTCGCGTCCCAGCCTTGTCGTGTCAAAAACAAATTCTGACCGTCCTTGAAACCCAGCAGCGCGACGGGCTCGAACTGGCCCTGCGCGTTCTTGCGAAACACGACGGGGTAGTGCGCTTGTAGATTCCGAAACTCGGCCGGGAACGTCAGTGCGAGCATGACGTTGTCGCCATACTCGGCGCCGCGCGTAGTGATTACGCGCAACGCTTTGTGATCCAGGTTGTTCAGCAGGGCGTGTTGGGTCATACGCTAAATCTTCGACAGGCCGTGGCGCTTGATGTGGCTGATCAGCTCTCGGTTGGTGGGCAGCGCTGCGAGCATTCGGGTCGTGAGCGCAGCAGCTTCGCGAAAGAAACCGTCGGCTCGATCCAAATCGTCCGAGCGACGCGTCGCTTGCCGGCGGTCCGGACGAAAGCCCATTCCGTACAGCACGTACTGATAACTCGCCGACGGAAACACTTCTTCGAGACGATGCAAATCGTAACGGGACGGCGGTTGATGACGCCAGATCGTCAGCTGTTCTTGTAAGCGCTCGGTCATGGACTCGGCGCGGCAGTTATCGCGCCAGAAATCCGAGTCGGTGCGCTGGGTCAGCACGTAGTGCAGTTTCAGAAAGTCGATGACTCGTTCCCAGCGATAGGTGAAGGAATCGTTGAAGCGTCGCGCGACGATGTCCATCGCGGCGCGCGTCGCCGGCATTTGATCGCTGAGCATCGCGGCCGACAGTTCGACCAATGCAATCGCTGAGGCTTCCAGGGGTTCGATGAAGCCGGCGGACAGGCCGATGGCGACGCAGTTTCGATGCCAGAACTTTTCCCGATAGCCGGGATGAAACGTCAGCTTGCGCGGCGAAGCTTCACCCACCGAGCCGCCGGTGCGCTCGATGTAAGCGCGCAGCTCGCGTTCAGCTGCGTCGTCGGAAGTGTGCGAACTCGAATAGACATGGCCAATGCCACGCCGGGTCGGCAAGCCGATGTCCCAGATCCAGCCGCTGCTCTGCGCAGT
>NZ_JAEUPY010000688.1 GCF_016790065.1 Steroidobacter sp. | reverse complement strand
TATGGCGAGATCGGGCTCGACTACAGCAGTCATGACACGCGCGCCGGGCACGGCGTCGTGAATATTCCCATCGTGGATGGCGTTTTCGCAATCCGTGCGTCCGGCCAGATCGAGGAATCGGACGGCTGGATCAAGAACATCAATCCCATCGGTGGCGGCAACGATTCCGACTACAAGACGGCTCGTGTGCAGGCCCGCCTGACGCCGAACGATCGACTCACGTGGGACTTCTCGTACAGCTATAGCGACGAAGAAACCGGCATGCGCGTCGGCGTGCCTACTGGCTTCATCACCGCGACTTGGCGAGCGGTCTACTATGGCAATGCGCAGGGTAACGTCACCAATCCAGACGGCGTCGGCTTCTATCCGAGCAACGATGACCGGGTGAACTTCAATCGGCCGCAAAGCGTGGGCAGTGAGTACAAATACGCCAGCACGCGAGCGGTTTATGAGTTCGACACCATGGCGTTGACCGCGGTGGCGGGGCGCATCGAGTCGGACGTGTTCAACTACGGTGACGTGGACGGCGGTAGTCCGGACTTCTATTACGAAGATCTGTTGTTGAATCGCAAGTCCACCAGCGGCGAGCTGCGGCTGCAGTCGCTCGGGACGCAGAAGCTCGAGTGGAGCATCGGCGCGTCCATCGGCAAGGATGAGGGTGTGATGGATCAGTCGACCTATCACGGTGCCGACAGCCCGCAGAACTTCCCTGAAGGCTTCGAAGTGACGGGCGGCGATTCGGTCGCGTCGTCGAAGTACTGGGCGGTGTTCGGCCAGGCCACCTGGCGGTTTGCGGAGAAGTGGCACATGGTGCTCGGCGGTCGCTACTCGTATGAGGAAATCGATACGTATGCGGTGACGCGCTCTAACCAGGTGCTCACTGGTATCAATGACCGCACGGTCGATTTCGACGACTTCTCGCCACGCTTCACCATTGGCTGGGAGCCGGCGTCGAATGTGTTGGTGTATGCGACGGCGTCGCGCGGCTTCAAGTCGGGCGGCACTCAGAGCAGCAACAACATCAACCTGAGCAATGAGTTCAAGCCGGAGATCCTGTGGAACTACGAGACCGGCGTGAAGCTGGACTTGTTCGGTCGCCGGCTGCGGTTGGATGGCACGCTGTTCTACATGGATTGGAAGGATGTGCAGCAGTTGATTCGGTTCCAATACTTGGACAACGGCTCGATTCGAGCGGTCAGCGGTATTGCGAATGCGGCCAAGGCGAGGAGCTACGGCGCTGAGGTGAGTGCCGATGCCGCGGTGACGGAGCGGTTCAAGTTGAGTGCGCAGGTTGGGTATTTGAAGGCCAACTACGAAGACTATCCTGCGGCGTTGATCGACGGGTTGGTGCTCGATCTGTCCGGTAAACCGCTGGTGGATGCGCCGCGTTGGACGGCCGGTGTGCAGGGTCAGTACACCATGCCCATCTCATCCACCTTCGAAGCGTTCGCCCGGGCGGAGTGGAATTATCGGGATGAGACTTTGTCGAATCCTTACGTTTATCGGTATTACAGCTGGCCGTTCATTGCTCCTAGCTACGATGTGACCAACCTTCGCATAGGTGTGCAAGGGGAGAAGTTGCGGGTGGTGGCGTATGCGGAGAATGTGTTCGATGAGGATTATTTCTCGAATACGTATGAGAAGGCTTTCTATAGTGGCGTTCAGTTGGAACCGTCCACGCGAGTGTTTGGTGTGAGTGTGAGTTATAAGTTTCAGTAGGTTTCGACCCAGCACGATCTCGCGGCTTCTTTGTGGCTGTTTTTGGCCGGCGTTCCTTGTTTGGGCGTCGGCCTTGTTTTTTTGCTTCGGTTGCGTCGGTGGTTCGCAGCGCCAGGGGGAGAGGTGTCCCTCCCGGCGACGCGCATAGCCCTTTGTCCCGAGGGATCGTTTTCTTCACGTCCCTGTGGCGCTCAGAAAACGACATCCATGTCGTTTTATGCGCCGGGAGGGACACCTCTCCCCCTGGCGCTGCCTACAGCTCATCTCAGCTTGCGGGGCGCGCACTGCGCCGCCGTGGTTGCGTGCGGGGTCGCGCTTGCCGAGCCCTTGCGGCAGCGCTCTTTCCCCTGTGAAGACGGCCTTCTCTTAAAGCACCGAGTAGAAGATAACCAGGATGGCAATCGGTACCAGATAGCGCGTGGCGGCGTACCAGAGTTTGAAAGCCAGGCCGTCGCCAAGGTCTAGTTCATCGCGAACAGCGGTGCGTGACAAAGCCCAGCCGGCGATGAGAGCGACCATCAATCCTCCCAACGGCATCATTAAGTTCGACGTGAGATAGTCGAGTACCTCGAACGGTGTCCGCGTCGACTCGAAACCTAGCCACTGCAGAGGATGCACATCGCTCCAGTGATTGAACGACAGCACCGTAACAAACCCCATCAACCAAATAACAAACCCAGTGGTATAGGCCAAAGCTGGCCGCGACCAACTGGTGTACTCCTCAAGGGCCGCAACGATTGGCTCCTGAATCACAATAGTCGCGGTCAGCGCAGCGAAGGAAAGTAGTAAGAAGAGCAGCGTCCCGAAAACCTGCCCATAAGGCATCTGCCCAAACGCAACCGGCAGCGTAACGAAGATCAACCCCGGCCCTTGAGTCGGCTCGAGGCCGTAGGTAAACACCAGAGGAAAGATGGAAAGCCCGGCAATCAAAGCAACCAAGCCCTGAGCGACAGCCACAGTGAGCACCGCGCGAGTAATGGAGTACTCCCGCTTCATGTAGGCGCCCATCATCATCATGACGCCAACGCCGATGCCCAAAGAGAAGAACGCCTGCCCGAACGCGGTAACGACCACGCCAGCGGTAAGCTTGCTCAAGTCGACGCTGAACAGAAAGCTGGCCGCCCGCGAGAAATCGGCAAGGATTGCAGAGTAGATGAGCAGCAGAAACAAAATCACAAACCGCAGCGGCGTCAACACGCCCGACACCCGTTCAATGCCTTTATTGATGCCGCGAGCGATCACGACCGCGGTCGTCGCAATGATGATTCCGGAGAACAGCAACATCCGCGACGGGCTGGACAGCATCTCCTGGTAGGCCGAAGCGGCGCCGGCCGCGTCGATGCCTTTGAAGCCGCCGCGCAGGCCGAAGACGAAGTAGTCGAGCATCCAGCCGCAGATCACGAAGTAGTAGCTCAGGATCAAGATCACACTGGCGGTAGCCAGCACACCGAAGGACTTCCAAAAGGGAGAAAGTCCGTCCCGCGTCACCAGTACATTCATGCTGCCGACGACGCTCTTACCGCCGTGCCGGCCGATCAGCATTTCGGCCATCAAGGCCGGGATGGCGATCAGGAACAACGCCAGGGAATACAGCGCCACGAACAAGCCGCCGCCATTGGCGCCGGCCAGGTAGCTGAACTTCCACACATTGGCGATGCCGGCTTCGGTGCCGATGGCGATGATCAGGAACAGGAGGTTCGAGGACCAGTGTCGCGCACTCATGAATGACCTGCGGTGCTTGGAATGACCTGCGGCCGCGCGGGTGAGTTGGTTATGGCGAGGCGGCCGGAACCAGCTTGCAGCGGTGGCAAGGTGGGTTCAATGCACTGGACCCCGCTGCATCGTTGCGCTGAGGGCAACAAACTTCGGCTGATGTCCAGATTGACCTGGAGGGTGGGCGCTTCATGATAGGGCCACGACCGCAACGGTTCGGCCGAGGAGAAGAATGATGTGGCGATGGTGTAAGCGCTCGATCCTGCTGGCCGCGGTGATGCTCAAGGCGTCACTGGCAGTTGCTGTGCCCACTGCGGTTTTCACGCAGGCGGCGTCTCAGCAGGGCACGGTTGCCATCGTCGGAGCTTCGGTAATCAACGTCGAAGATGGCTCTACCATTCCGAATGCCGTCGTAGTCATCGAAGGCGACCGTATCAAAGCTATGGGTCCGGCGGCGACCACCAGCATCCCGGCCGACGCACACACCATTCGCATGGACGGTAAGTGGCTCGCGCCGGGCCTGCTGAACATGCATACCCATTTTGGATTGAAGTTGCCCGGCCCAGCTGGCGCGGCGTTGGAGAATGAGACTGACATGCAGCTGGTGCTGCGCATGGCCGAGAACGCACGCAAATCGTTGTATGCAGGCGTGACGACGGTGAGGATGGTCGGCGAAGAGCATGGCAGTGACTTTGCGTTGAAGGCGGCCATCGATGGCGGCACTGCGCTGGGGCCGCGCATTCAATCGGCTGGCGAGATCATTGCGACGACGGGCGGGCATGGCTTCCTCGAAGCCGACGGTCCCGCCGAGCTGGCCAAGGCCGTGCGTCAACAGATCAAGAATGGGGCGACCTGGATCAAGGTCGCCATCTCCGGCGGCATTTCCGATTCACACGGCAGCATCTCGGCGTCGACCATGACGCATGATGAGATGAAGACGGTGATCGAAGTGGCGCATCGTAATGGTGCGAAGGTGACAGCTCACAATGGCTCGCCGATTGCCGCCGATGAAGCCCTGGCGCTCGGCATCGATTGTTTCGAGCACGCGTATCACCTGACGGAGAAACAACTGCGCACCATGAAGGCTCAAGGCGCGTGGCTGGTGCCGACCGCGGTGGTGACCGATGAGGGTGCGCTGGAGTTCTACCGAAAAATCGGCTCGCCGCCCTGGTACCTCGAGCGCGTGCGGAGCACTCGCGTCGACCATCACAAGATGTTGCAAACGGCGGTCAAGCTTGGCGTCAACATCGCGCTCGGCACCGATCAATTTCCCTTCGAGCCGAATGCGGGCACGACGGCGACGGTGCGCGAGGCTGAACTTTATGTGGCTGCCGGCATGACGCCATTGCAGGCGCTGCAGGCCGCGACGTTGAAGCCCGCGACCATGCTGGAGATGGAAAAGGACGTGGGTTCGCTGAAACCTGGCAAGTACGCCGACATCATCGCCGTGAGCGCCAATCCCGCACAGGACATCGCCGCGCTCAGAACCATCGGCTTTGTGATGAAAGGCGGCCAAGTGGTGCGTCATGACCAACCGTTGCCGTGAACGCAACGTAATGGCCGCGTGGGACTATTGAACCGGCTCGGCATTCTTCTTAGCGTGTCAGTCGTCGAAGCTTAGAAGGTCAATGTATGGACAGGCATTCGGTCCAGTGGCGGGGATACATCCCGGCAATCACCACACCGTTCACCGGTGAGGGTGCGCTCGATCTGGACGCCCTGGATCGGCTGTTGCAGTGGCTGCATCAAGAGGGCATGCACGGCATCATCATCGGTGGGACGCAAGGCGAGTGGTTCACGATTAACCAGGCTGAGCGCAAGCAACTGATGCAGGCGGTGGGGCGCAAGCTCGGCGGCAAGATACCCATCATCGCAGGTTGCAGCGGTTACACCTCGGGCGAAGTTGCAGCCCACGCCAAGCTTGCAGCGGAACACGGGTTCAACGGCATTCTGGTCACGCCGCCGCCGTATATGGTGCCGACCAATCGTGAGATTCTGGCGTTCTACCGAGAGGTCAACGATGCGGTGTCGTTGCCCATCTGTGTTTATAACTGGCCGCCCGGCACCAACGTCGACATGTCGCTCGATTTGCTACGTGAGATCGCCGAGTTGTCGAATGTCGTTGCGATCAAGAATTCCACGGCCGACCTGCGTCACTTCGTTGATGTGTTGTTTGCATTGAAGGACAAGGTGCGCGTGTTCGGGGTGCCGATGAACGATCTGGGCATTCTGTTGGTTCAACAAGGTGCCGACGGCACCATGGGTGCGGGCGCTGTGCTGGGTCGTGAACTGCCTGGCTACTTCAATGCCATTTGGGACAACGATATTCCCCGCGCGCGCCAATTGGGTGATAGAAACGAAGTGCTGATGCGTGCCTGGTTCAACACCGACTACACCGGGCGCTTCGGTTCGGCACAGGCCATCTTCAAAGCGGCGCTCAACGAATTGGGGTTGCCCGGTGGCTTTCCGCGACGACCGCTATTGCCGCTGGAAGCGGATGGTGTGCGCGCGGTGAGAGAAATATTGGTGAAGTTGGGTAAGGTTAGTGCGTAGGCGGACTTGAACTAAGGAGCGTGTCATGGCCGATCATTCCGCGGTGCTCGCCTCTCTAGCGGCTGGCATTCTCGATGGAGGCATCAAGGTCGTGGACCTGACGGTGCCGCTGGAGCCGGCCACTCCGACCATTCAGCTGCCGCCGCAGTTCGCACCTTCCAAGCCGTTCTCGTTGGAAGAAATCTCACGTTACGACGAGCGCGGTCCAGGCTGGTACTGGAACAACATCGCTTGCGGTGAGCACACCGGCACGCATTTCGACGCGCCCATTCACTGGGTCACCGGCAAAGATTATCCCGAGAATGCCACGCATAACATTCCCGTGCAGAAGCTGATCGGTCCAGCGTGCGTGGTGGATGTCAGCGATCGAGTGCGCGAGAACGTCGACTTTCTGGTCACCACCGAAGTGATCGAAGCGTGGGAGGCGAAGCACGGGCGCATTCCCAAAGGCGCGTGGTTGTTGATTCGCACGGACTGGTCCAAGCGCACCGGTGCCGAGAAATTCTTGAATATTCGTGAAGACGGTCCGCACACGCCGGGCTTTCATCCGGACTGCCTGCCGTTTCTGACCAAGCAACGGGACATTCTGGGCGTCGGCGTGGAAACCGTGGGCACCGACGCTGGGCAGGCGGCGACCTTCAATCCGATGTTTCCTTGTCACACGTTGATGCACGGGGCGAACCGCTTTGGCTTGGCGAGCTCGATGAATCTGGATCAGCTGCCAGCCACGGGCGCGGTGGTGATTGCGCCACCGTTGAAGATCGTCAATGGCTCGGGCAGTCCGTTGCGAGTGCTTGCGCTCATTCCGGGATGACGGGTCACAAACCTTGGTAGTGGAGTTGCGTTCATGGCCGCTCGACCTGAATTTCTCGCTGTCGATCATGTCTCTCGCACCGTGCCGGATCTGGAAGCGGCGCTGGCGTTCTACAAGGATGCGTTCGGCGCGAGTGTGCTGTTCCAGGTCGGGCCCATCGACGCGGCCGACATTCCCACTGGGCCCGATGGCAAGGACTGGATGGAAACGCATGTCGGCGTGAAGGGCGCGAAACTCAGCTTGGCCATGTTGCAGCTGGCGCCGAACCTGAAAGTGCAGCTGGTCCAGTACGACAAGCCGAGCGATCGTAACAAGACCATGCCGCGCAATTGCGATCTCGGCGGCCATCACGTCGCGCTGCTGGTTGCAGATGTCGACGCTGCGGCGGCGTGGCTCAAACAGAAAGGTTGCAAGGTGCTGGAAACCATTGCGATGGATGCCGGCCCACTGGCGGGCAAAAAGAATATCTACGTGGCCGATCCGTGGGGACATCAATTCGAGCTGGTGGACTGAGCTGCCGGCGACAGAGGAATCATCATGAGCGTCGAACGTATCAATCCGCCCGAGCTCTACGACAGCGTGCGCTACGGCTTTTCGCACGCGTCCTTGCAGAAGGGCAGCAAGACATTGCATCTCGCCGGACAGGTCGCGTGGGATGCGCAAGGCAATGTGGTTGGTGGCTCCGATCTGGCCGCGCAAACGCGTCAGGCGTTGGAGAACTTAAAAGCGGTGTTGAAAGCTGCGGGCTGCACGCCGGCCGACGTAGTTCGGATTCGCACGTATGTCGTGAATCACACGCCAGACAAACTCGGCC
>NZ_JAEUPY010000077.1 GCF_016790065.1 Steroidobacter sp. | reverse complement strand
AAGAAATCGCCGGCACGCCGCGTTTGGCCAGCGCGAAATGATCCGAGCGGAAGAATCGGCCGGCTTGAGGCAACGTATCGGGAGTGAAGTAGCGGTCATATTCACGCGCCACCGCGATGACGTTGTCTTGCAACGTCACAGCACCATCGCCGGCAGTCGTGAAATCCTTGGCCGGGCCGGTGGGGCGTGGTGCATCGGTGTTCAGATTCCCCACCGTCTTGGCCAGCGGATACAACGGGTTTGCCGCGTAGTACTCCGTACCCAGCAGATTCTTTTCTTCGGCGGTCACAAATAGAAACACCACCGACCGGTCAGTGCGCTCGCTGTTGGCGAACAAGCGAGCGATCTCGATCACTTGCGCGACGCCAGCGGCATTGTCGACCGCGCCGTTATAGATCGTGTCGCCATCGGCGTCCGGCCGGCCCACGCCGATGTGATCCCAATGCGCGCTGTAGACGATGTATTCGTCCGCGTGTTTCTTGCCCGGCAGAATGGCGACGACGTTCTTAGAAATCACCCGCTGGGTATTCACAGCGTAGCGAGTCGAGAAACTCACGCCTGGTAACGTGACCGGACGGAACTCCCGTGTTTGTGCCTGAGCCTTGAGCTTGGCGAAATCCAGCCCGGCGCGTTTCAGCAGATCGAGGGTCGTGTCCTTGTGGATCCAACCTTCCATCGGCGTGTGTTGTTCGAGAGGATTGCGACGAACGATGTCGAACATCGCTGCCGCATCGCTATTCGCTGGTGTCGCCCACGGATAAGACGCGGGTGCTTCTTCGTGCACGACCAACACACCAGCCGCGCCTCGCCGTGCAGCCTCTTCGAACTTGTAGGTCCAACGACCGTAGTAGGTCATGGCCTTGCCGCCGAAGTCGCCGTAGCCGGTGTCAAAGTCCGGATCGTTGACCAGCATCAGCACGACTTTGCCTTTCAAGTCCAGGCCCTTGTAGTCGTCCCAATTGCGCTCCGGCGCGCTGACGCCGTAGCCGGCGAACACGATGGGCGCGCCCTCGATGTTCACTTGATCCGTACCGGTCTGCGCGGCACGAATCACGATCTGCTCACTTTGTTTCCATTGCAGCGTCTCGCCGGCAGCGTGGACACTAATGCTCATCGGCCCTTGGATCTCGGCACGCAGCAGCGGCACGTCTTGTGTCCAAGCGCGACCGAACCCTTGCTTATCACCGCCGGGCTGCAGGCCAGCCGCCTTGAGTTGCGCGATCAGGTAGTCGACAGTTTTCGTCTCGCCCGCGCTGGCCGGCGCGCGTCCTTCGAACTCGTCCGATGACAACACCCGAACGTGTTCGGTGATCTTGTCGGGATCGATGACGACTGGCGCGGCTGCCAGCGCGGCCGTCAGCGTGAGAACGCCAACCGTGGCGCAAAGAATTTTGGCGATGTGCATTAGCTCATTTGCGCAGGAAGGTCTCCTGATAGGCCTTGGACTTGCCTTCGGGAGATTTACCGACGCCCCGTCTGACCATGGTCCGGCCATCATCACGGAACGTATAGAAGGAGGCAACGATCACATCGCCATTCAAGTACTGGACGATCTCCAGCTCGCCGGGCCCATTCCGCCGCACCGAGACCTGGTTGTAACGCGACTGATTTTCCACCGGCACCACCGTGCCATCCAACGGCGCCACGAAACTCAGGCGCCCGATCTTGTTCTTGTCCGAGTCGTTGACCGACGAATAAGTGAGCTGATTGCCGGAAAACTTCATCTCCAGGGCCAGACTGAAGTTGGCCGGCAGGTCGTTGGTGCTCCAATACGAGTCCTTGGCTGTATACACCCAGACGCCGCTCATGTCGGGCGCGGCGGCCCACGCTGCCACAGCGAACAAGGCGGTGGCAGCGACGGCAATGAGTCTTCTCACCATTCGTTGCTCTCCTACAGCCGTGCGGTCAGGCCCAGGAAGAAGTAGCGCCCGATGTTATCGAACAGCACACCACGCTTGTCGCCTCGCACCGTTTCACGACTGAACGGTGGCGCCGTATCGAACAGATTGTTCACACCCGCGCTAAAGCGCAACGAGTTCCAGTCATAGCTGGCACTCAAATCGTGATACAGCTTCGATGACACGTTGTTGTCATCGCGCCCCTCGGCCGACTGCTGCACATCCACTTTGCTGCTGTCGATGAAACGCATCGCCCAGTCCACCCGCAAAGCGCCGAATGCGACGCCCGGTACGAAGTTCACGCGCCAACGGGGATTGTCGACCTCGCCCACGTTGACATCGAGCGTGCTGGCATCGGTCTCGACCACCAGAATGTTGTTCTGATCCAGATAAGTACCGGACAGCGACAGGTTCACGCGCCAGTCGCTAGCGAACGGCAAACTGTAGTTGGCTTGGAAATCGATACCGCTGGTTTCGAGACTGCCGACATTGATAGGCGTGACGTTCACACTGGTGATCGCGCCGTCTGCACGCCGAGTGATCAAACCGCAGAAGGGATTGGCAATGCTGGCCGAATCCACGCAGCTATCCACCAACCGCTGCAACGGCACCACGTTGATGGCGTCTTCGATTTCGATCTTGAACCAATCGATGGACAGCGACAGGCCAGGCGCGAAACCCGGGGTGAACACCGCACCGACGGTCCAGCTATCCGACTCCTCTTCTTTCAAGTTGGAGTTGCCGGACGTGAGCACCTGCTTGGCCTGATTAGCGAATGGATCCGAATACGTCGGCGCCAACTGCAAGGCCGCGCAATTCGTCGAGCGGTTGGCAGTCAGATTGAGTCGGGTGGAATCGCATGGATCCAGAATGAACACCGAGCTGGTCGTTCCCGGACTGCTCAACTCAGCCAGGTTCGGCGCACGCACGCTACGCGAATTGGTCACCCGGAAACGCACGTCGTCGATGGGCGCCCACTGGGTTCCCAACTTCCATGCGAATGTATTGCCGACGGTGTTGTAGTCGGAGAAGCGAGCCGCGCCTTCCACGGACAAGGATCTCACGAACGGCTTGTCGACCAGCAGTGGCACCAGCACTTCGGCGAACGCTTCTTTCACATTGAAGTCAGCGTCGAGCGAACTGCCGATTGCACGCTGCAACAGCCGCGCGACTGCGAGCGGATCTTCCTTCACGCTCAAGGTCTCTTCGCGATATTCGATGCCGGTGGCAAGCTGCACTTCGCCTGCCGGCAGATCGAGCAAGCCACCAGTCAGCTGCACCCCGGAGACCGTCTGCGTATTCACGATGTTGGTGCGCTGGGTGTAGTCGAAGTACGCGAGAGCTTGAGGCGTCGCTGCGTTCCGACCGAACAAGCTCAGTGGCACGCAGCCGGCGGCCCTCGCCGTAGTGCTTCTACAAACCGGCGTGCCATTCGGGCCGACGATCACGTCGACCGCTTCGAGATAGCGACTCTGAATACGCTCGTGAGTGCGAGACACATCAGCCTCATAGCGGCCGTACTGGTGGAATGCGGTCCACTGAAAGCCACCGATCTCACCTTCGAAGCCGCCCACCAGCGTATAGGTGTTGCGATCCACCAGCCGGTGATTCTGGCCCTGGTCGAAGTTGGTTCGACCGACCGACAGCGTCGTCTGGCCGGCGGCCGACATCAGTGCCAGCACATCAGCCGGAATCAATGGATTGTCCGCCGTGAGCGCGATGGCCGAATCAAAGCTCGGCTGCAGCGGCGAGTCAGTCTCGGTGCGCGAATACTGGAACTCGCCAAACACCTTCACAGCGTCCGTCAGCTTGTAGTCGAAGTGAGTCAACGCTGCCAACACTTCGCTCTCGTTACGCAGCGGCGCGAAGTCGGCGTCGTTGAAGCCGTCGCCGCCGATGCCGGTCGACGCGTTGAAGGCGGCGTCGTTGCGAGTCGGCCGAACGGCGTTGTCGTAGGTGTAGCGTGTGCCGCCGATCACAAAGGCACCGCCATAGCTGGTGTTGGGATAGCGATAGTCACGCAAGGCCACCGAGTTGAAGATGCCGTCGGACGGACCGGTGTTGGCCGGATTACCGAACAGATCGACAGCCCGCTCGCCCCACGGCCGCTCGCGCGCCATCAACAGATCTTCCTTGTTGTGCGACAGGCCGAACAAAAATCGACCGCGGCCATCGTCGAGCGTCTGGCCGTAAGTAATGCCCAGCGAATGACTGTCGGCATCGCCGCGCGATGACAAACCAGTTCGGCCGGTGAACTCCAAGCCGTCGACATCTTGCTTGAGCGAGACGTTGACCACGCCGGTGACGGCATCCGCCCCGTACACCGCGGCCGCGCCGCCAGTGATGACTTCGATGTTGCCAATCAAGTTGCTGGGAATGGTCGTAAGATCGACCGCTGACGACAGCTGCGTGCCGGACACTCGGCGCCGACCGTTCACCAGCACCAGCGTGCGGTTGGTGCCCAAGCCCCGCAGATTGATGAACGATGCACCGGCATCGGCGTTGAAATAGGAATTCGACGAGCCCAAGCCCACACCGACCTGCGGTGTTCGGTTGAGAATATCTGACACGTTGCTGAAGCCCGAGCGTTCGATGGCTTCGGCGCCAATGACAGTGACCGGCGTCGGTTGATCGTAGCCAGCACGCGCGATCCGAGAGCCAGTGACGATGATTTCTTCGGCAGCGACGGGATCTTCGCTACCACTGCTTGCCGGTGTGCTGGCGGCTGCCGGGGTCACAGCTTGCCCGCTAGCTTGAGCCACACGAAACCGTTGGCGCGCGGAACTGCGCTCGGGTGTGGAAATATTCGCTGCCGGCTTAGGAGTTACGGACTTCGACTCGGTGACCGGTTCGCTGGCGCTGACCAACGCAACCGTTCGCTCAGCGACGTAGCGATGCCCGAGCCCGGTGCCGGCCAGCATGTCATTCAGCGCTGTTTCGGTGGCCACCTGGCCACGGACTGGATTCAGCTTTTTACCGCGCAGGTCCTCCGCTGACGCCAATATCTGCAGACCGGATTGAACCCCGAACGCGCGAATGGCGCTGGCAGAGTCCTGAGTAGAGATATCGAACTCATGAACTTCTTGCGCGGCCACCGGAAGCGGCGCGGCCAGCGCCAGCAGCGATGCGAGAACAAGTGCGCTCATGGTTCGGTTCTGGTGCAAGCCTCGGCTCGTCATGCCCATCCCTCGTGCGCGTCGGCCGCGCTTGTTAGTTAGGACGCCGGCCAGTTGTGGCGCCGTAACTAATGGGATGAACGAGCCCGCGAATCCCCCTAACGACTCTGCAATGTCACGGTGATTGCACGGGTTCCAAGCGGATGGTGTGGTCCGTTACCACGGCGCGCGCCTTCAGGGTGGCGGCCGCGGCCTGTGCAAAACCTTCCACATCCGTTGCACGAAACACGCCGACCAGGGGGCGCTGGGCCAACACCGGATCGTCGACCACGATTTGCCGACGGTTATGACGATTGATTTCGCTGGCCGCCAGCTGCAACGACTCGCCGTCGAACGACACCATGCCTTCGCGCCAGGCCAGCTGACGGCTCAGCTGCGGTGTAGGAATCGCAGTCACTTCAGGGGCTGCGGCCGGCAGAATCACCGCACGCTCGTTGGCACTGAGCCGTCGCGGCGCTGGCGGTTTGTCAGTAACGGCGGGCGAGTTGGTAGTTTCTGGCGTCGAACTATTCGAAAGTTCGACCACACCTTCTGTGACCGTGACATCGATTTGCGCGGCTTGCAGCCTCACGGCGAACGCCGTGCCCACCGCTCTCACTGCGGTTTCATTGGCGCGCACGATGAAGGGTCGGCTCTTGTCGTGAGCCACTTCGAACAACGCCTCGCCGCGCCGTAACTCGATGTTTCGGCGCTCGTCGGTAAGTTGCACCGAAACTTCGGTGTCGGTGTTGAGCAGAATGGTCGAACCGTCCGCCAATGGAATGCGTCGGACTTCGCCGATGCCGGTCAGATAGATCTCGCGCTCTTCACGCATCGCCAGCCAGGAAAGCCCGCCGGCGACCACAGTGGCCGCGGCGACACTGGCAGCGAGGAAATATCGGCGCGTCACTGGTGCCGGAACTTCGCTCGTTAGCTCGACGGTATCCACCGAAGGTCCATGCAAAGCAGCCAGACGATCCA
>NZ_JAEUPY010000062.1 GCF_016790065.1 Steroidobacter sp. | reverse complement strand
GCGGAGCACCTAAACAGTTGACGTCAGGCAATGGGGTGGAACTATCGCCGCGACTCTCGGCGGGCGGCTATCTCAGTTATGTCTCGGACAATCGCGATCACGACGCGCCTCAGGTCATGATTCGCAGCCCCAAAGGCGACGTTCGTCCGTTGCTGTCGCTGAACCCACAGCTTGCGAAACGCAATCAAGCTATGTGGCAGCGCTTTGTTCCCTCGCAGACCATCGCAGTGCGCACAGCGGATGGTTTGATCGGCCATCACATCGTCATCGAACCGGCGACACCAGCACCGCCCGGGGGCTATCCCGTCATCGTCAATGCTCACGGTGGGCCTGCGTCAGTGGTCCGCCCTGGCGGTGAATATGCTTTCGCATTCGGTCAGTACGCAGCCAGCCGAGGTTATCTGTTCGTCGACATCAACTACCGTGGCAGCGCGAGCTTCGGTCTCAACTATCGATTGCCCGACGGACAAGGGGCGATGGGCGCTAGCGAAGTCAACGATCTCATCGCGCTGGTGCGCTATCTCAAGAGTCGCGGCGATGTGAATCCCAAACGTGTCGGCGTGATGGGCGGCTCGTACGGCGGGCACATCGTCGGACTGGCGATGTCCCGATTGCCGGATGATTTCGCCGCCGGGGTCTCGCTGTTCGGCGTGGCGGATTGGGTGGTGGAGCGCAAGAAAGATCAGGAAGAGGAAGGCGACAGCAGGGATCCCATGCACTACCTGCGCTTATCCGAGCGTGCGCGCATCGAGGATCTGGCCTTCGCATCGTCGCCATCGGCTCATATCGAGCGCTGGCGAGGTCCGACGCTGTTCACCATCGGCGATCTGGATAAGAACGGTCACGTGGAGTCGGTCACGGACCTGAGTTATCGGTTGCTGGAGCGTGGCGTGCCGGTAGAGATTTACGTCGATCCGGCCGGCGGCCACAACGTCTTTCCGCAGCAGCGGGTTTTCGAGTTCTTCGAGCGGTATCTAAATAATGTTCGCTAAGTCTGTTTGGTTGATTGGCGCGGTGCTCATTGGCGGCTGTAGTTCGAGTGCGCCCGAGCGCTACGATGCCAGCGCATTCTATTCGACCACCAGTTATACGGTCGCCGAAGGGTTTGCCTGGTCAGCCGACGGGCAGAAGTTGTTGCTGACTTCCGACGAAAGCGGCATTGCCAATGCGTACGCGTTGTCGATGACGGGTGCGGCGAAGGCGGCGCTGACCGGTTCCACCACCGATTCCACGTACGCCGTGTCTTGGTTCCCGGGCGACGCCCGCGCACTGGTGCGAGCGGACCGTGGCGGTAACGAGTTGATGCATCTATATGTCAGGGAGTCATCCGGTGCACTTCGCGATCTCATGCCGGATAGCACGGGGAAGGCCGACTTCCTGGGCTGGGCGGCTGACGGCAGCAGCTTCTATGTGCTCAGTAATGAACGCGACCCCAAGACCTTCGATCTTTATCGGTACTCGGTTCAGGACTACACGCGCTCGCTGGTGTTCAAGAACCAGTTGGCGTGGGAGATCACAGCCATCTCCGGGGACGGGCGCTACCTGGCGCTGGTCAAAAATCACAGCAGCGCCGACTCGGATATCTATCTTCTCGATGTGAGTAGCGGCGAGTCGGCACCGCAGCTCATCACGAAGCACACTGGCGAGGTGGCTTACAGTGCCAGCGGCTTCACTCCCGACAGCGGCAAGCTCATTTACTCTACGGATGAGCACGGCGAGTTCCGGCAAGCCTGGACTTACGATGTGGCAACGGCGGCGAAGTCGTTACTGGTCAAGGCGGATTGGGATGTGCGGTCCGTCTCGTTCTCCGCATCGGGACGGTATCTAGTGTGGAGCATCAATCAAGATGCACGCACCGTGACTCATATCCGCGATACGCAAACCAACGCCGAGGTGGTATTGCCGAAGCTGCCGAAAGCAGACGTGCTCAAGGTCTACTTTTCGCGGGATGAGCAGCGGCTGGCACTGGTTCTAGGATCGGACATCTCTCCCAACGATATCTATTCGGTCGATCTGAATGCCGGCACCAGCAAGCGTCTGACGCACGCGTTGAATCCGAAGATCCGTGAAGACGTACTGGTGATGTCACAGGTCGTGCGCTACCAGAGCTTCGACGGGCTGCAGATTCCTGCGCTGCTTTATCGGCCGAAGCTGGCGTCGGCGACACAGCGAGTGCCGGCCGTCGTCTGGGTGCATGGTGGACCGGGCGGGCAGAGTCGCACCGGCTATTCGGCAATGATCCAGCACCTGGTGAATCATGGCTACGCCGTGCTGGCTGCGAACAACCGCGGCTCGTCGGGCTATGGCAAGACGTTCTTTCACAGCGACGACAAGCGTCACGGTGACGTCGATTTGCAGGACATTGTGCATGCCAAGCAGTACTTGGCTGGGCTCGACTGGGTGGACGGGCAGCGTGTCGGCATCATGGGGCATTCCTACGGCGGCTACATGGTCGGTGCCGCGCTGGCCTTCTCGCCGCAGACCTTCAATGCCGGCATCGACATCTTCGGTGTCATGAACTGGGCCCGCACGCTGAGCAGCGTGCCGCCGTGGTGGGAAGCTCAAAAGAAATCCATTTACGACGAGATGGGTGACCCGGCGACCGACGCCGAGCGGCATCGCCGGATCTCACCGCTGTTCCATGCCAAGAATATTCGTGCGCCGTTGCTTGTCGTTCAGGGTAAGAACGATCCG
>NZ_JAEUPY010000060.1 GCF_016790065.1 Steroidobacter sp. | reverse complement strand
AAGCTTCGCCGACCTGGCGGTTGTCCCAACGCTCGATCCAGAAACGCCTGCCTCCGGCAAACCATCCCAGGCATTCGTGCATCGGCAAGCGCGAATCGGGCATGCCGTATGCCGCGCAGAAGTCCCGCCACAGTTCACCATCACGGGACAGCGCCTGCTTCTTGCCGTCGCTAGCTTCGATCCAGAGGTTATAGTCTTCGAGACCCAGCCAGCCGCTGCCATCGGGTATCGCCACCGCATCGGTCAGACCAGGTCGGCGGGCCGCGCTACCGACAACCATCGGATCAGCACGACCCGTCCGTGGATCGAAACGCCAGCTACGCTCGCCATGGCTGAAAACGATGTTTGCATCGGCATCGACATGGGTCACACGGACCGTTGCGGCGCCGCCGCCTTGAGCCTGCGCCGCCGCGGCGAGATGCTTCAGCCAAACGGTATTGCGCTTACTTGAAGCTGCGTCAACTATGACCAATCGCGAATCCGCAGCTTCGCGATAGACATACCAGAAGCGTTCGCCATCGATCCACTGCGGCCGCACGATTTCCGGGTCGAACGCGGGGGCGAAAGAATCCTCGCGGTGTGCGGCATCTGTCAGACCCAGATCGCCGTAGAGCCGGCGCATCACTTCCTTCGGCGTGAACGCTTCGGCTCGATGGTAATCCGCAGGCTCGGCATCGACCTGCGCCACGCCCACCAGAATCGTGACCGCGACACAAATAAACTGACGAGCACTGCAAAGAGTCACGTAACCCATGGGGGCAGTCCGCTACCGCGTCGGCAAACAGCTGGAACAACGCGACCGGTACGTCACACGCAAACATTGGTGCGTGCGACGTACCAGAGCACCAGGAACTACCAGTGCCCGCGCAGGGACAATGTGAGGCTGCGAGGCGTGCCGTAGACGTTCTGACGATCCAATTCGCCAGTCGGCTGCCAGTACGATTTATCGGTGAGATTGTCGCCGGAGAGAGCCACCGTCCAGCTGTCGTTGAGCACATACTGGACCGAGGCGTTCCACAACGTCATACCGCCGTAGGCATAGATGTCGTAGTAGGCACTGCTCTGCGAAGTAACACCGGCATTGACCGTGACCGCTGAAAACCTGCCCGGCAGCTGATACGTGTTCCATATTTTGAGCTGGTGCTTGGGAGTTCTGCCCAACGTGCTGACGCCGGTCGCGGTGCCTACATAGTCCGTCTGCGTGAAGGTGTAGCCGCCGAACACCTGCCAGCCCGGCATCACCTGACCGGACATCTCCAGATCCATACCTTCGACTGTGATTTTTCCCTGTTGAATGAAACAGCACTGAGTGCCGTCGGTCGGATTGGTACTACCCTGCCCCGCGTACGCAGGATCGGACCTGCCCTGACCTTCGCGAATGAGCCGGTATACCGATGCCGCGGCGGTCACGCCTTGGAACACATCGCCCTTGATGCCCAGTTCAAGATTGTCGCCGGAGATCGGAGACAGTGCCTCGCCGCCCGGCGGCGGGCCCTTCAGCTGGTTGCCCTGAGCTTTGAACGTCTCACCGTAGCTCACATAGGCTGTCCATTGATCTGACAACGAGTAGCTCAAGGCCGCGCTGGGAATGAACTCCTGTTCGTCGTACCGCAGACGGGACAGCACGCCGCTGGCAATGTTTTTCAGCGCATGCTTGTAGCGAAACTTGCCGTAGCGGCCACCGAGGGTCAGCCGCAATGGGTCCGCCAATTGAATGCCGACCGTGGCATAGAACCCTTGTTGCGATTGCTGCCGCTCCGGATAGTACGAAGAGACGTACCCGACCGGCTCCGCAATGGCATTCGGGTCGTAGTTGAAGTAGTTGATCGGCACCATGTTGGAATACTCAAAGCCCGGCTGCACATAGCCGAGCTGCCCGCCATCGAGCGCCGTGTAGTCCATGCCCACCGTGTAGCTGTGACTGCGTCCGAACAGATCCAGCTTGCCGCTGGCCGACAGATCCAGCATGCGCTGGATGGAAGAGTAGTCGGCTCGCGTGCCATAGATCGTGGAACCGGCCAATGTCGCTGGATTCACGGCGCCTTGGACCGCCAGGTAGTTCAGCTCGCTGTCCTGCTCGATCTGGTTCACGTTGAGCCGCAGTACGCCGGTCTCACCGTACTTCTGCTCCACTCTTCCGAAAAATTCCTGGGTCTCGAAAGTCCAATGGGCCCAACTCGGCGCGGGGCTGAATTCACGCGGCAATTCGAGCAGTCTGCCGTCCGAGTATCGCGGCAGGCCAGTCCAAGCTGGGAACCCGCCGTCATCACGCTTCTCGTAGTTTGCTCCGACTGCGATCAGCGTGCTGTCGGTAGCGTCGAACTCCATCGTCCCATAGACGATCTGCTTCTCGGTCGTGTAGCGATCCAGGTGGTACCCGCGATCCATGTAAGAGGCGACGGCACGGCCACGCAATCGCCCATCGAGCGCCAGCGGACCGGTGCCATCGAGGACCGCCCGGTAGTTGTCCCAGGTGCCACCAGACAAGCTCACTCGCAACGCCGCGACGTCTTCAGGGCGCTTGCGGACCAGGT
Organism: Steroidobacter sp.; assembly: GCF_016790065.1. Lineage (GTDB taxonomy): Bacteria > Pseudomonadota > Gammaproteobacteria > Steroidobacterales > Steroidobacteraceae > Steroidobacter. The sequence goes on along the minus strand of NZ_JAEUPY010000060.1, from coordinate 9,566 downwards.
TGATCACGCCGCCAGGCTCGCCCGCGCCGGAATACATTCCGTCCACACCGCGCAGCACTTCAACTCGTTCGATCGTCGCCGTATCCGGTGTATAGAAGAAACCCAATCCGCCGGTATATGCGGGCGCGCCGCCATCGAACTGCAGCTTCTCCAGTTTGATGCCGCGCGAGTAGTAGAACGTTTCCAGCGCGTTGAAAGCGCCGACGGTCACGCCGGTGGTCTGGATCAACACTTCCTGCAGCGACGTCAGGTTCTGCGCCTCGATGCGCTCGCCGGTCATGACAGTGATCGACTGAGGCGTGTCTCGCAGCGTGCCGCCGGACTTCGACCCGACGCTGAGACGCTCCTCGAGCGTAGCGAACACGTTGACCGTCGCTATCACGTCGGCGTCGGCAGTGGTGTCGGCTTCCGCCCCCGAAGCGAACGCCCCTTGCGCAGACCAGGCTACTCGTTGTGCCCCTCTGCTCTCCGGCTGGGTGAAGGAGATTTTGTTGGTGGACGCGGCATCTGCCGGAATCAACGTGATGGTGTGCGCATCGACGAAACGAAAAGTCAGCCCGCTGCCCACCAGCAGTTTGGCCAACGCATCTTCCAGGTTCGATGCCCTGCTGATGGCGGGCGCGCTGAGATCTCTGACTGCGGCCGGGTCGAAAAGAATATTGGTCTTGGTCTGTTTGCCGAGAGTGCGCAGTGCAATCGACATCGGCTGTGCCGGCAGCTCCAAGTGAGCTTCACTCTGGGCAAGGACCGGAACGGTGACCAGCGATGATGTCAGGGCACAAGCGATGGCAGCAGCCAGCGAGAATCGATTCTGCATTTTTTAATTCCCCGCGTGCCTTCCTTTGCACGTTGTTGTTGGAGCCAGGAAGCGAACAGTCGGGGTACAGACGCAGCAGCTCGGAAAAACACACCCTCCTACGGGAAGAATGCGCGCGCGAAACGTTACCGAGCTTGATCGACTTTGGGCGGTGCAGGTCCGAATCGGGACTCACTCGGCGGCTGAGGCAGGCCAGACAACACTAGTCGACGGCCGTCACGATGAACATCCAGCCCGTGGGTCATGGCGACCGCCTGCGCGAGATTTTCCAAATCCGTCACTCGGAAAATTCCGCTTACGCGAATATCCGCTGCCGGGCCTTCGACGACCAGCTGCAGAGTGCTGTAGCGATTCATTTCCTCGACCGCTTGAGCCAGTGTCATGTCGTCGATGTTCACCAGCCCTTGCTGCCAGGCCGTGAGCTTCTGGATTTCCGGGCGATCGAGCACCGGCGGGGCACGCTTTTCAAACACCACCCTCTGCCCCGGAGCCAGGGTGATCGCTGCGGCTGCTGCGCTTTCAGAAGTTGCGGTTACGGCAACCTTGCCCTCAAGCAACGTGACTGCAACACGCGCACTGTCACTGCGGACTAGAAAAGCTGTGCCCAACGCGGTGACTTCGCGATTCCCGACACTGACCACGAAGGGCCATTCGGAACGCTTGGCGACTTCGAAGAACGCTTCGCCGGAGTCCAGCCGCACCAGTCGCCGCTGTTGGTCGTAGTCGACGGTCATCCGCGTCGCGGTGTTCATCGTGACCTGGGTACCGTCGTCGAGCACAACGGTGCGCCGTTCGCCGATCCCGGTCTTGAGCGCGGAGCCCTGCAGATAGAGGCTCACTCCGATAACCGCGATGAACAGCGATGCAACCAGCGCCAGCAACGGTGTGCGCGCCACCTTCTTGCGAGGCTGCTCGCTGGCGCCTCGGGGAACACTCACTTCGACTCGTGCCGATCGGCGAACCATGGCTCGCGTTCTGTTCCATGTGTCCGTCGCATGTTCGAAGGCATATTGATGCATCGGGCGTTCGACGAGCCAGCACCGGAACCCACGCTCGACGCCCGGCGTGCGATCGGGGCCATGCAACGTCACGATCCAAGCAGAAGCTTCGGCGATTGCTTTGAGCAACACGGGGTCGTGCTCCACGGCGGTGGCTTCCGCAACCGCCGGCTTGGGCACGGCCGGATCTGGATTGGCAGGAGTACTCACGGCGGTGGCAGGCTGCTGACGGACAGTACGTTGATGGCCTTGGCGAGATCCTTCTCCACCGTGCGTCGGCTCATGTTGATCTGCTTTGCGATCTCATCGTAAGTGAGACCTTCGAAACAATGCAGAAAGAATACGCGGCGCGCGCGCTCGCCCAGCTTTTCGTCCAGGATGGTTTGTACCTGCTGCAAGCATTGGTGACTGCCGGCCTGCTCTTCCGGGTTCGGCGTCAGCGCAGGCAGCGCGAACTCCTCGACCGCACGCCGCTCATACAAATGCACCCGCTCGCGCCGGCTGCGATCCACGGACAAGTTGAGCGCCGCCCGGGCGACGAATGCCTCGGGCTCGAGAACCTGCTCTCCCTTGTCGATGTACGTCAACAATCTCACGAATGCCTCCTGCACCAAATCCTCGGCCTCATCCGGCCGTCGCCCACGCCTGCGCAACATGCTGCAGAGCTTGTGAAAGTGGGTCTTGAAGACGTCCATGCGGCGAATATGGCATGGATACCTGCCCGAACCCAAATGCCAGTCATACGCCGGCGGAGGAGCGACGGCGACCTGAAAACTAGCCTTGGCGTAGAGACGCAGTAGGCGGGAAAAACACACCCTGGTTGGTCAAATCTCAGCGCTTCTGCAGCTCCACCCAATGCGGCAGGCTGTAGATCCAGCTCCACCTCGGGTCGTTGATGGAATTCGCCGCGACGCTGCCGTTCAGTACGTTGCCGCGCAGCTTGAGATCGAAGGCGAGATCGTGCGGGTGCCGTTTGGTATCTGCCGTATCGATCTGACTCAGTGCCTGGCCCTTGAGCGTGCCGTCGTCGAAGGTCACCTTGTTCAACAGCGTCTCCAGCTGAGAACCGACCTGCACATGCACGTCACCACTGGCGAGGATCTGCATCCGGAGCGGCAGCTCACCGGCGTAAGTGTGGATCTTGCCATTCCAGGTACCCACCAGCTCCTTGACTGGCTGAAAAGGCGGCGATGGCACCGGAGGCGTGCGCGGCGGCATGGGCACCCACTCGGGCATCACGGCATGGAACGCGGCGTCGCGGATCTTGAAGAGGTTCACGCCGATCGACGCGTTGGTCAGCACTACCACGCACAGTTCTTCGGACGGAATCATCGACAGGTCCGTGGTCACGCCGGCCATGGAGCCGGAATGACCGAACACCAGATGACGACCGTTCTTGCGAGCCTGCCAGCCGACATTACCGAGCACGGTGCCGCTGGCGACACTCGCCGGGTTGGTCATCTGATCGATGCTGGCCTCGTTGAGGATTGCACGCTGGTCACTCAGGCGGTTTTTCATGAAGAACATGCCCAAGCGCGCCAGATCATGCGCGCTGGAATAGATCGCAGCCGCGCCCGGCTCTGCGAACGTGTAGAAGGGAATGCGCTGACCCATCCGGTCATAGCGAACCGCCTCGAACTGCTCCAATCCGGGCGCCACATCCACCGAGGAATGCGTCATGCCGAGCGGCAGGAACACGCTAGCTTTCAAGTAGTCAGCATAGGTTCTGCCGGACACGCGCTCGATCAGATAGCTCAGCACGCCGTAGCCGATGTTCGAGTATTGCTCACGCTCGCCCGGCGCCGTCACTACGTTGCCATAGCGCAGAATCGTCTGCTCCATCGAGGGTGTGAATGCGCGCTCCTCACCATAGAAAAACTGGCTGCCGCCAGGCAGCCCCGCGGTATGGTCGATCACGCGACGTACCGTCACGTCCCTTTCCTCACCGACCCGAATGGTCAGCTTCGCGTCGCCCAGATAGTTGTTGACGGGTTGGTCGAGTTCGACCTTGCCGGCTTGCACCAGCGTCATCAAGCCAGTCACCGTAATAGGTTTGCTCAGCGATGCCAGCGAATACATCGTGTGCTCGGTGGCGGCCACACGATTCTCGCGGTCGGCCCAACCGAATCCCTGCTGCCAGACGATCTTGCCGCGCTTGGCCACCGCAACCGACACAGCAGGGATATTCGATTCGACCATCTGCTGACGAATCGTTTCCCTCGCCCGGTCGAAACGATCTGCCGCCGACGAGGTGCAGGCGACGAGTAGCAGCAGCGAGATGCCGATGAGTGATTTCATTGTGGGCAGTTCTTTTTCAGGTAAGGCATAAGTTCCAGCAGCAAGCCGAGCGCAAGCCACGCTTCGCGTTTGGAAACGAATCATTTCGGCGGTCTGCGCCGGATCAACGTAGCTTCTGGAAACGACTTGGCGCCCGACAACAGCGGGGGCTCCACAGCAGCGCCACGCACATGCTTGTCGAAAAACTCCAAGGTGTAGGCATTGACGATCTCATGCGCCGCTTGCGGGTTCATCCATTGCTTGCGTTTGTCCGCGAAGAACAGCGGACGATCGGAGAAGCTCTCGTGATTGGTACCGGCGATGCTTACGTAGTACCACTCCTTGGTGCTGCGACGGAGCAGCTCCCAGACATCAGAGAACACCGTAAACCAGGTTTCGATGTAATCGGGATCGGCCAGTCCATCGCCCTGCGCGTTCGGTTCGACCCCACCGTTGAACATCAACAGCACCGGCCGCTCGACACCGAGGGTGACCGCGCCTTTCGGGCCGAGCAATCCCCAGGGCCAGCCATCGAGATTCGCTGCCGCCTTGATTCGTGAGTCGTCACGTGCAGCTTGCAGCGACACGAACCCTCCCAGCGACCACCCGAGCGAACCGACGCGCTGCAGATCCAGCCGGCGATAAAAAGGGTGCGCAGGATCGGCGTTCAACTGCGTAAGACGGTCGAGTACGAAACTCAGATCTCCCAGGTACAAGCTCAGGTCGGCGTGCGCCGCCTGATACTCGTACGCCTCTCGTTGCGACAAACCCGCCGGCGCCGGAGCACGCCACTGTTCGCCATCGTTCTTGTATTTCGTGCCGTCAGGAAAGCGCTCGAGACTGTTCGCGCCCGGATGTCCGATGGCCACCACGACATAGCCATGGCTCGCCAGAAACTCCGTTTGAAACGTGCCGGTGAAATGCGGATTCCCGTTGCCATGGTTGTAGATCAACAATGGCAACGATGACTGCCCCGCAGCCACCGGCGCGTTCAGCCTCGATTGCGTGCGCACGTGTTCCAGTCGGTGTACCCAGTGTTCCTTGCCGTACAGCTGCGGACTGATCGCATAGGGAGCGAATGGCAACTGCGGCGCCGGCGCCGCCGGATACCAAGCCTGAACCATGACTTTGCGCTTGTCGCCGACCGCTGCCGTGCTCGGATCATCGAGCGCATCGTTCACCCAAAACGCCTCGAACGTTCCTGTTTGGTACGGGCCGCGCAGCTCGCCGGAAAACGGCTGAACGGGCACATCGACCGACTTAGTCCCATCTGCGGCGATGGCACTCGCCGACAGATGCAGGCTCGCGAGGGAAAGTGTGCACGCATAGAGAGCGCCCATCATCGGGCGCACACGATGTTTCATGTCGGATGTTCCCGCCCGGACAGCGACCGAGGTGGTTGACGCTGTCCGGTAAGTTGCAACGAACTACCAGGTGCCTTTCAAGGACACCACAAAGCTTCTGGGTTCACCGTACCAATTTCCCCGGCGCGTATCCCCGAGCGTGCGGTAGTAGGTGCGGTCGAACAAGTTGGTCAGGTTCAGTGCCACCGACCAGGTGTCGTTGAAGGAATATTCGCCGCGCAGGCTGACTGTGGCGTACGGGTCTTGATGGAAGCGGTATGGCGTGGATGTTTGCACCGCGCCGGTCACAGGATCGTAAGTCGCGAGTGAACCCACTACGGACGTGCGACTCTGCGCGTTCAAGCCACCGCCAACCTTCAAGCCATCGAGCGCGCCAGCGAATTGATAGGTGCTCCACAGCTTGAACAAATGAGCCGGCGTACGCGGCATGTATGAGGTGCCCAGATCGGTTCTGTACCCCGACTTGTACTCGTTCTCGTTGTATGTGTAACCGCCAATCAGGTTCCAACGATTGTGCAATCTGCCACTGATTTCTAGATCGGCGCCGCGACTCTCGATCACTCCCTGCGCGAGATAACAGCAACTCGACCCGAGTGCGCCAGCTCCTGGCGCGTAGCTGGAATCCAGCACGGCCTGGTTCACACGTTCGATCTGGTAAACCGACATTTGTGTTGCCGCTCGACCTCGCCCCAGATCGCCTTTGATGCCGAACTCCAACATCTCGCCCGTCATTGGATCCAACGGCCGTCCGGGCAACGGGCCGGACAAGCTGCTGGACTGCGACTGAAACACCTCGGAGTAGTTACCGTAGGCGACCCAGCTACTGGGCAGCTCGTAAGTGAGGCCGAAATACGGCGTCACCACGTTACGTTCCTGAGAGCGTCTCAGCGTCAAAGAAAGGGTCTCGCCGCCGACTCCCAGTGCGCGGCCGTCGTTCCACGATTCGAAGTTGCTGTAACGCGCACCGGCGAGCAAGCGCATCGGCTGCAACACCTGCAGGCTGATGTTGGCGTAGATGCCGTTCTGCTTCTGGCCGAACGAGTCATTACGTTGCGGAAACGCCGTGCGACCGGGATCGGCGAAGGCGCTCGGGTTGAATGCGAATGCGTTCGCCGGTTGGTCGTCTAGGAACCAGCTGGGCGCGCGAATGTTGTTGTCCAGCCAGTCTGCGCCGATTGCGACACGATGAGTGCCGCCCCACAGATCGAAACTACCCCGCAAGGTGATATCCGCCACATCCTGGACGCTGCGATTGATACCGCTGGCGCCGATCATGTTGATCGCGGATGTCACGGGATTCACGGCGCTGAACGAGACCAGAAAATTGTAGTCGGTGTCGCGGCGATCGCGCATGGTGTTCAAGCGCAGGCTCCATCGGTCACCGAGTTGCTGTTCGAGGCGAGCGAAGGCACTGGCGCCGGTCGAATCCAGCTTGGACCAATCGGCCGTAAAGACGACCCCACGTGACAATCCGAGATCGCTGCCGTCGCCGAAACGAGGCAAGCCGAATCCCGCGTACGGTGCGTGGCTGTTATCGTAGTTGCCACCTACTGCAAGCAGCGTAGTCGGCGTCAGATCGGCTTCGAGCACGCCATAAACCAGACTTCGATCCCTGCTGTCGCCGATGCTCTCCTGAAAAGAGCGGCTCTTCTCTTGCATATAGACCACGCGGCCACGAATTCGTCCGTCCCACGCGATCGGACCAGCGGCATCCAGCTCGCCTCGATAGTTGTCCCAGCGCCCGAGGGATGCCGATACCGACACCTGTGGTTCCGCCGTAGGACGTTTGCGAACCAGATGCACGGTACCGCCGGGCTCGCCGTTGCCGGAGAACAAGGCATCGGCGCCTCGCACCACCTCCACCTGCTCGTACATGGCCATGTCGGCCATCTGGCTGTAGCCGATGTTCACGCGAATCGGCGAACCACCGTCGATCTGAAAACTATCGATGGCGAAGCCGCGCGAATAGATAAAAGAGTTGGTGTTGCTCTGATTGACCACCGTCACGCCGGTGGTCTGTTCGAGCACCGAGGCGACACTGTTGAGGTTTTGCTCCTCCATCTGTTCGCGCGTCACGACGCTCACCGACTGCGGTCGATCTTTCACCGTCTCGCCGGTTCTTGAACTCAGAATGGGATCGGTAATGGTCCTGCCGTGGACCATCACTTCATCGATGTATCCCGGTGCGCTGCTGGTTGCACCGGTCTTGTCCGGGTCGACGATCATCATCGCACCGCTGGACTCATCCGTGCTCATCAGCAGAGGAGTCCCTTCGAGCAGCTTCTGCACCGCTTCGCGTACCGTCAACTGCCCGCGCACGCCCCTCGTCTGAAATCTCTCGATGTGGCGAGCCTGGTAGACCAGATCGACATTCGCCTGTTTGGAAAGAATGGTCAGCGCTTCGGCGAGATTGCCGGCGGGCACATCGATCTTGGCGACATCGGCGGCATTCACCGTCGCCATTGCCAGTGAGCAGGCCATGGCAAGCAGCGCGGACTTCGCAAGTGGCTTCAACATTGAAACTCCCCGTTGAGCTCTTTTGAGCTGTTTCCTGTTACGACGAAGGAGTCGCGCGCTCACCGGAAACGAATATGGATGGCCCAATGCAGATCGCCCAATTCAGATCGACAGTTTGTTACTTTCTGGATAGCACCACCCGGTCACCCTCAGTCATCACCTGGATGGGAAAGCTGCGCTCCAGCAGGCGAATGAAGGCATCGTACTTGGTCACGCTGAACTTGCCGGTCAGCTCGACGGCCGCCAGTTCCGGATCCTGGATGACGATCTGGCGCTCGTTGTAACGATTGAACTCCGCAACCGCCTCGATCAGCGTGGTATTGCGAAACACCAGATAGCCGGTACGCCAGCTCAAGTCGTCTTGTACTTCCTCTTTGGACTTCTTCCGCAGTTTCAGACCGCTGCGTTCAGCACTCGCCACCGTGCCGGTCGGCAGCATCGCGCCCTGAACGAGCAACACATCTGCTGCGGATTCGCTGGAGATGCGCACACTCCCCTCAGCTACAGCCACCCGCACATCGTCGTGGTCGCGTCGAACGGTGAAAGCGGTGCCAACGGCAACCACTCGCTTGTCGCCCGCCACGACTACGAAAGGTCTGCTGGGATCTTTGGCGACTTCGAAATAGGCTTCGCCCCGGCGCAAGGTCACTCGACGTTCGTGAGCGGAGAAATTGACTCGAAGACTGCTATCGGTGTTGAGCGTAATCCTCGATCCGTCCGCCGTGGGTACCACGGACCTGCCACCGATCGGAGTTTGGTATGCGCTGCCGGACGACCAATGTTGCACTCCCAAACCAAGTGCAACCGCGAGTACCAAGCCCGCAGCCAGCGCCCATGGGCGCTTCGGGCGCCACCGCCCCCGCGCGTGCTTTGGCTTTGACCTGGGCGCCCTGACGACGGGAGATAAGATCCAGTCATCAGGCGACGGAACGGCATTGGACTCACTGCCCGCCCCCAGCGACTTGAGCCGCTGCATTTCCTGCCACGCTGTCTCGAGCCGGATGTAGGCAACAACGTGGCCAGTCGACTCCTCGAGCCATGCATCGAGACCAGTCTGATCTTCGCCCGACCACTCTCCGGAATCGCGCCTTACCAGCCAGGCAGCGGCCTGTTCTTCAATCTTCTTGCTGGCGTCCATGGCCACGTTCCTCGTCGTTGCGATCTCGATGCGTCTGGACTTCGGCGCTAGCCGGTGTGGAACGCAGGGCATCGGCGATCAGCTGCATTCCCCTTATCAGATGAGTTTCGACAGTGCGTGAACTCACGCCGAGATGCTGGGCTACTTCCTTCTGCGACAAGCCGTCGACGCGCCTCAGCCAGACAACCTCCCGGCACTTTGGTGACAGACGCCGAAACGCACGTGCCACGCGTTTTAGTTCAGCGCGCGCACTCTCTTGCCGCTCCGGTGTCACTTCGCAAATCGCAAGCGTGGAATCACCGAACTCTTCCATGGCTTCGATGGACACTACCCGCCCGCGCCGTAGACGATCGTTCATGAGATTACGAGCCGTCACGAACATGAAGGCTCTCGCCGAAAGCGGGCGCGCTCTTCGCGCCGCTTCGTAGACACGCACGTAGACCTCTTGGCGCAGA
>NZ_JAEUPY010000925.1 GCF_016790065.1 Steroidobacter sp. | reverse complement strand
GGAGGCCGAGATCAAGAAGTCTTATCGCCGGCTGGCGATGAAGTTTCATCCGGACCGTAATCCCAACGACGCCGAGGCCGAGGAAAAATTCAAAGAGGCCAAGGAAGCCTACGAAGTGCTGACCGACGCGCAGAAGCGCGCCATTTACGACCAGCACGGTCACGAAGGATTGGCGGCTCGCGGCGGTGGCGGTGGCTTCAGTGCTTCCGATGCGTTCAGTGACATCTTCGGCGACGTTTTCGGAGATATTTTCGGCGGCGGTCGCCGCGGTGGGCGCCAGCAGGTGTTCCGCGGTGCCGACCTTCGCTACGACCTCGAACTCGATCTCGAACAGGCCGTGTTCGGTCATTCTTCGGACATCGATTTCACCACGCTGGCCGAATGTGAGCCGTGCTCCGGCTCGGGCGCCGCGCCTGGCTCCAAGCCAGTTACCTGCGACACCTGTAACGGTGCCGGCCAGGTTCGTATGCAGCAGGGTTTCTTCGCGGTTCAGCAGACTTGCCCGCGTTGTAAGGGCCGCGGCCAGATCGTCAGTCAGCCGTGCGATTCCTGCCTTGGGCAGGGCCGTCTGCGCAAAAAGAAAACCCTCAACGTCAAAGTGCCGCAAGGCGTCGACAACGGCGACCGCATTCGTCTGACCGGCGAGGGCGAAGCTGGGCGTAACGGCGGACCGCCGGGCGACTTGTACGTCGAGATCCGCGTCAAAGAGCATCCGATTTTCGAACGCGACGGCAGTCATCTGTCGTGCGAGGTGCCGGTGAGCTTCGTGACCGCCAGCCTCGGCGGCGCCATCGAAGTGCCCACGCTCGGCGGCAATGTGGAATTGAAAGTCCCGAACGAAACGCAGTCGGGTCGTGTGTTCCGGTTGCGCGAGAAGGGCGTCAAGCCGGTGCGCGGTGGCGCGACGGGCGACTTGTTCTGCCGCGTGGTGGTCGAGACGCCGGTCAATCTGACCGAAGAGCAGAAAGAGCTGCTGCGCTCGTTCGAGGCGTCCATGCACGATAGCAAGCGCAATCACAGCCCGCGCGAAAGCACCTGGCTGGACGGCGTCAAACGTTTCTTCGACACGATTCGTAATTAAATGGCGGAAACCTCTTTGCAGATTGCCGTGTTCGGCGTCAGCGGCCGGATGGGCCGCGCGTTGCTGACTGCCATCGACGAAGCCGGGGCGGTGCTCGGTGGTGCGACGGCGTCGGCCAACAGTCGTTGGCTGGGCAAGGATGCGAGCGAGGCGGGCGGCGGTGCCCAGCGGAATGTGACGGTCGAAGCCGATCCGGCGGCGGCCTTGCGCAATGTGCAGGTCGCCATCGATTTCACGTTGCCCGAGGCGACGGCTGCGAATCTTGCTGCCTGTGTCGCGGCCAAGCGCCCGCTGGTGATCGGGACCACGGGCCACACCGAAGCGGTGCGCGCCCAGATCACGGCTGCCGCGCAGAGCATTCCCATCGTAATGGCGCCGAACATGAGTCTGGGCGTGAACCTACTGCTCAAGCTCGTTGAATTAGCTGCAGCCAAGCTCGATGCCGACTACGACATCGAGGTCTTCGAAGCCCATCATCGCAACAAGAAAGACGCGCCTTCGGGCACCGCGCTCGCCCTGGGTGTGGCGGCTGCCGACGGCCGCGAGGTCAAGCTGGCGGACGTGGCTGAACATTCACGTCACGGCAACACTGGCGCTCGGAAACGCGGTGCCATTGGGTTCTCGGTGTTTCGCGGCGGCGACGTCGTCGGCGATCACACGGTCACGTTCGCCGGAATCGGTGAGCGGATCGAGCTGAGCCATCGTGCCAGCGACCGGCTCGCTTTTGCGCGGGGCGCGGTCAAAGCCGCTCAATGGCTCGCCGACCAACGTGCCGGCCTGTACTCGATGCAGGATGTGTTGGGTCTTTAACCACTGACACACGCATTTCGCTTTCATCACTAGAGCGACTCGCGTAGACTGCCGTCTTCAGCACGCGGTGAAAATACTCGTAGCGGGATCGGGCCTTAAGTGTCCATCTCGCCGTCCGCATGCGTGTCTGAAACAGCTGACATCAGGAGCCTCATGAACCCAGCCGAAAAAGTCGCCGCAGTACTGGCGCTAGAAGACGGCACGGTTTTTCACGGCCGGTCGATCGGTGCCAAAGGTGCTACGACGGGCGAGGTGGTGTTCAACACCGCCATGACGGGATATCAGGAAATCCTCACCGACCCGTCGTATTGCAAACAGATCGTTACTCTCACTTATCCGCATATCGGCAACACCGGCACCAATCCGGAAGACCTGGAAGCGGCTTCAGTGTATGCGGCGGGTCTGATTATCCGTGACCTACCGGCCGTGCATTCCAATTGGCGCGCTTCCGAATCGCTGGAGAGTTTTCTTCAGCGCGGCAAGATCGTCGCCATCGCCGACATCGATACTCGCAAGCTCACTCGCATCCTGCGCGAGAAGGGCGCACTAGCGGGTTGCATCATGACCGGTGAGAAAGCGGATGCGCAGGCGGCGTTGCATGCCGCGCGCAAATTCCCCGGCTTGAAAGGCATGGACCTGGCAAAGGTCGTGTCCACCAAGCGCGTGTATCAATGGAATGAAGGCACTAATTGGGGCGAGCACACCGGGCCGAAGTCGCGTCCGGGACAACGCGTGCACGTGGTCGCGTATGACTACGGCATCAAGCGCAACATCCTGCGTTGCCTGGCCGATCAAGGTTGCCGCGTGACCGTGGTGCCGGCGCAGACGCCTGCTGAAAAAGTGCTGGCGCTGAATCCCGAAGGCATTTTCTTGTCCAACGGTCCCGGCGATCCGGAGCCGTGCACTTACGCCATCGAGGCCATCAAGAAATTGCTCGAGACCGACATTCCGGTGTTCGGCATCTGCCTGGGCCATCAATTGCTGGGCCTGGCCAGCGACGCCAAGACGGTGAAAATGAAGTTCGGCCATCACGGCGCCAATCATCCGGTGCAGGATGTCGCGACCGGTCGCGTCTTCATTTCCAGCCAGAACCACGGCTTCGCGGTCGACGAGAGCACGCTCGGCGCGAACGTGAAGGTGACTCACAAGTCGCTGTTCGACGGCTCGCTACAGGGAATCGAGCGCACCGACCGCCGTGCCTTCAGCTTCCAAGGTCATCCCGAGGCGAGCCCGGGCCCGCAGGAACTGACGGCGTTGTTCTCGAAGTTCACCGCCATGATCAATGAGCGACTCAGCGCGCAGCAGCCCAACTCTCCAGCTGCAGCGGCTGCCAAAGACAACGGCCGTCGCGCCGCCGAAGGTTGACGAATAGAACTCATGCCCAAGCGTACTGACCTGCAAAGCATCCTGATCATCGGCGCTGGCCCCATCGTCATCGGCCAGGCGTGCGAGTTCGATTATTCCGGCGCCCAGGCCTGCAAAGCGCTCAAGGAAGAGGGCTATCGCGTCATCCTGGTGAACTCCAATCCGGCCACCATCATGACCGACCCGGAGTCCGCCGATGCCATCTACATCGAGCCCATCAACTGGCGCACGGTAGAACGCATCATCGCCAAGGAACGTCCCAGTGCATTGCTGCCGACCATGGGCGGACAAACTGCACTGAATTGCGCGCTCGATCTGGTGCGCGAAGGCGTGCTGGAAAAATATGGCGTCGAACTGATTGCCGCGTCTCGCGAAGCCATCGACATGGCGGAAGACCGCGAGAAGTTTCGCAACGCCATGCGTGAGATTGGCTTGGAGTCGCCGCGTTCGAAGATTGCACACAGCATGGAAGAAGCGCTGGCCGTGCAGTCCGAGATCGGCTATCCGACCATCATTCGTCCGTCGTTCACCATGGGCGGCTCGGGCGGCGGCATCGCGTACAACCGCGAAGAGTTCGTCACCATCGTCGAGCGCGGTCTGGATGCGTCGCCGACTTCCGAAGTGTTGTTGGAAGAATCGGTGATCGGTTGGAAGGAATATGAGATGGAAGTGGTGCGCGACCGCGCGGACAACTGCATCATCATTTGCTCCATCGAAAATCTGGATCCGATGGGCGTACACACCGGCGACTCGATTACGGTCGCGCCGGCGCAGACGCTGACGGACAAGGAATACCAGATGATGCGCAACGCCTCGATCGCGGTGTTGCGTAAGATCGGTGTGGAGTGCGGTGGCTCGAACGTGCAGTTCGCGCTCAGCCCGACCGACGGCCGTCTGCTGATCATCGAAATGAATCCGCGCGTGTCGCGTTCGTCGGCGCTCGCATCGAAGGCGACCGGCTTCCCGATTGCCAAGGTCGCCGCCAAACTCGCGGTCGGCTACACGCTCGATGAGCTGCGCAACGACATCACCGGCGGTGCCACCCCGGCGTCGTTCGAGCCGACCATCGATTACGTGGTCACCAAGATTCCGCGCTTCACGTTCGAGAAATTCCCGGGCGCCAACGATCGTCTCACCACTCAGATGAAGTCGGTGGGCGAGGCCATGGCCATGGGGCGCACCTTCCAGGAGTCGCTGCAGAAGGCGCTGCGTTCCATGGAAGTGGGCACCGATGGCCTGGATCCGTTGCTGACCTTGCCGCTCAGCGAAGAACAGACCCACAAGCTGCGCGAAGAGCTGCGCATGCCGGGCCCGAATCGCCTGCGCTTCGTGGGCGACGCGCTGCGTGCCGGCTTGTCGTTCCAGGAAGTGCAGTCGCTGTCGCGCATCGATCCTTGGTTCCTCGCGCAGATTCACGACATCGTGCTCGAAGAAGAGAAGGTGCGGGAGCAGGGGCTCGAAGCGTTCACTTCGGATCGGGTTCGCGGGCTGAAGCGCAAAGGTTTCTCGGATCGCCGGCTCGCGACCTTGCTGGGCATCGACGAAGCCAGCGTGCGTCGCCGTCGTCACACCATGGGCATCCGTCCGGTGTACAAGCGCGTCGACACTTGCGCCGCCGAGTTCTCGACTTCGACTGCTTACATGTACTCGTCCTATGACGAGGAGTGCGAAGCGAACCCGACCGATCGCAAGAAGATCATGATTCTGGGCGGCGGTCCGAATCGCATCGGGCAGGGCATCGAGTTCGATTACTGCTGTGTGCACGCTGCTTTGGCGCTGCGCGAAGCAGGCTTCGAAACCATCATGGTGAACTGCAATCCCGAGACGGTCTCCACCGACTACGACACTTCGGATCGCTTGTACTTCGAGCCGCTGACGCTCGAAGACGTGCTGGAAATCATCGACAAGGAAAAGCCGGTGGGCGTGATCGTGCAGTACGGCGGTCAGACACCGCTGAAGCTGTGCCGCGCGTTGGAAGCCGCGGGCGCGCCGATCATCGGCACGACCCCGGATGCCATCGACGTTGCCGAAGACCGCGAACGTTTCCAGCAACTGGTGCAGCAGCTGAATTTGAAGCAGCCGCCGAATTGCACGGCCCGCACCGAAGAGCAGGCCATCAGCATGTCCAAGACCGTGGGCTTCCCGCTGGTGGTGCGGCCTTCCTATGTGCTCGGTGGTCGGGCGATGGAAGTGGTCTTCAACGAAGACGACTTGCGCGTGTACATGACCGATGCGGTGAAAGTGTCGAACGACAGCCCGGTGCTGTTGGATCGGTTCCTGGATCAAGCCATCGAAGTCGACGTCGACGCGATCTGCGACGGCGAGGATGTGTACATCGGCGGCATCATGGAACACGTCGAGCAGGCCGGTGTGCATTCGGGCGACTCGGGTTGCTCGCTGCCGCCGAACAGCTTGTCCGCCGAAATCCAGGCCGAGCTCAGAGAGCAGACTCGCAAGCTGGCCCGCGGCTTGAAGGTCGTTGGCTTGATGAACATCCAGTTCGCGATCCAAAGCGGCATCGTCTACATCCTGGAAGTAAATCCGCGTGCTTCGCGCACCGTGCCGTTTGTTTCTAAAGCCACCGGCGTGCCGCTGGCCAAGATGGCAGCGCGCGTGATGGCGGGCGCGAAGTTGAAGGAACTCGGCCTGACCGAAGAGCGCGTGCCGAATTTCTACGCGGTCAAGGAATCGGTGTTCCCGTTCGCCAAGTTCCCCGAGGCCGATCCCATCCTTGGTCCGGAAATGAAATCCACCGGCGAAGTCATGGGCACCGGTCGTTCGTTCGGCGAGGCTTATGCCAAAGCGCAGCTTGCCTCGGGCGTGATCCTGCCGACTCGCGGCGTCTGTCTGATCAGCGTGCGTGATCGCGATAAACCGTCAGCGGTGCAGCTGGCGCGTCGCCTGGTCGCGCAGGGCTTCGAGATCGTTGCCACGTCTGGCACCGCCGAAGGAATTACCGCTGCCGGAATTCCCTGTCGGGTTGCCAACAAGGTGCGCGAGGGTCGCCCGCACATCGTGGACATGATAAAAAACGACGAGATTTCGCTGATCGTCAATACCACCGAAGGCAAGCAGGCCATTTTCGAGTCGCGCTCCATCCGGCGCGAAGCGGTCCACAAGCGCGTCACCTACTACACAACAGTGGCGGCGGGACTGGCGACCTGCGATGCCATCGCCCATATGAATGAGGTCGACGTGAACCGTCTGCAGGATCTGCATCAGGAGATCTCGCGTCAAAGTGGCACGCCCGACCCGCGATTGGAGATCGCATCGTGAAACGTCTGCCGTTGACCTTGAAGGGCGCCGAGAAGCTGCGTCTCGAGCTGAAGCGTCTGAAGAGCGAAGATCGTCCGCGCGTGATTCAGGCGATTGCCGAAGCGCGTGCTCATGGCGACTTGAGCGAGAACGCGGAGTACCACGCGGCTCGCGAACAGCAGAGCTTCATCGAAGGGCGCATCAAGGACATCGAGGCGCACTTGTCGAACTCGGAGATCATCGACGTCGCTTCCTTGCCGGCCACCAACAAGGTGGTGTTCGGCGCGACGCTGGATCTGGAAGACGAAGATACCGGCAACAAAGTGCTGTATCAGATCGTCGGCGATGCCGAGGCCGACATCAAAAGCGGCTTGATTTCGGTGTCTTCGCCGATCGCGCGAGCGCTGGTCGGTAAGTCGAAGGGCGATGTCGTGGATGTGGTCGCGCCCAACGGCACCAAGAGCTACGAGATCGTCAGCGTCCGCTACGTATAACGCCGTGCTGTCACTGGTTCGCAGAATTCTGGACTTCAGCGCGCCGTTCCTGGTTACGCTGTGGGCGGGGTCGTTGTGGACCGTGTGCCTGATCGTCGCGCCGCAGTTGTTCGTGACCTTGCCGGAACGGCAGCTAGCCGGACAGATGGCGGCGCGCCTGTTCTGGATCCAGACCTGGTTGGGCGTGGTGGTCGCGACCGTGCTGGTCGCGGTGCTGGCCGTCCAGAAAACCCCCGAGCGCTACCGAGGCGTGTGGTGGTTGATCCTGGTCACGGCGGTGGCGCCACTGGCGAGCGATTTGATCCTCGGCCCGATGATGGCCGCAGCTCGCGAAGCGAACGACATGGCTCGCTTCGGCATGCTTCACGGCGCATCCGCCGTGCTGTTTCTAACCGCCTGCTTGAGCGCGTTGGCGCTCGTCTGGAAGCTCAATCAGCCGGCAAAATGATTTTCGGCTTGTCCTGGTGCGGGCGATAGAACACACCGACGTTGCCGATCCGCTGTACCAACGAGCTACCGCTTTGTTTGGCCAGTTCGGCGAGAATGGTGTCCCGCGCTTCGCGATCGCCGACGCGGGCTTTCACTTTCACCAGCTCATGGGCGCCGAGCGCGACGTCGAATTCCTTGGCGACGCCGGGCGACAGGCCGGATGAACCGATGAGAACGACTGGATCCTTACCGTGGGCGAGGCCACGCAGGTACTTTTTCTGCTTTTCGGAAAGCGGCTGAGCTGAAGTCATATGGCGAAGCGTACTAAATCGAGCCGCCAATGGCTCGCTGAACATGAGAGCGACCCGTACGTGAAGCAGGCACGAGCGGCCGGCTTTCGCTCGCGTGCCGTGTACAAGCTCGACGAGATTCAGAAGGCCGACCGGCTGATCCGTCCCGGCATGATCATCGTCGACCTGGGCGCGGCGCCGGGCGGCTGGAGCCAGCTGGCGGCCAAGCTGCTGCAGGGCAAGGGCCGGGTCGTGGCGCTGGATATCCTGCCCATGGATGCCATCATCGGCGTCGACTTTCTGCAGGGCGATTTTTCCGATGACGCAGTCCTGGAACAATTGGACGGCATGATCGGCGACGCTAAACCGCAGCTTGTAATGTCCGATATGGCCCCCAATACCACCGGCATCGGTGACGTGGACCATGACCGGTCGATGCATCTGGTTGAACTGTCGCTGGATTTTGCCCGGCAACGGTTGGCGCCCAAGGGCGATTTCCTGGTCAAGGTGTTCCAGGGACGGCACTTCCAGCCGTTCGTGAAAGCGCTGCGGGCCAGCTTCGGCAGCGTCAAGGTGCGTAAACCGGATGCCTCGCGCCAACGAAGTTCGGAACTTTACCTGCTGGCGCGGGACTTTAAGGCTTGAACGGACTCGCGCCGGTGGGTTCAAGGTTGGGGTTGATAAGGATCGGGGAGTCGGTTATGGCGCGCCCCGGTCCGGTGGTGTAGTGTCAATCGGCGCCTACTTACTTAATTCCGGGCTGCAGCCCGTCCGAGGGTCGGACCGGCGCACGAGGATGGGACTTTGAACGACCTAGCCAAGAACATCGTACTCTGGATAGTCATCGCGGTGGTGGTAGCCACCGTGGTCAGCAATTTCAGTGCGCGATCCGGCGGTGTCCAGGAGATGCCGTACTCCACCTTCCTGCAGCAGGTCAAAGATGGCGGCGTGGCCGAGGTCACCCTCAACAAGACCACCGACGTGATTCGCGGCGTTCGCAGCAACGGCGAGCAGTTCACCGTCAACAATCCCGAGACGGAAAATTCCGAGCTGATCGGCACCTTGCTGGCCAATAACGTCAAGTTCTCCGGAGCGGCGCCCGAGCGGCAGTCGTTCCTGATGCAGTTGTTCATCTCTTCCTTCCCCATCCTGCTGCTGATCGCGGTGTGGGTGTACTTCATGCGGCAAATGCAGGGCGGCGCCGGCGGCAGGGGGGCTATGTCCTTCGGCAAGAGTCGCGCGCGGCTACTGGGTGAAGACCAGGTGCAAGTCACGTTCGCCGATGTCGCGGGCGTGGACGAAGCCAAGGAAGAAGTGGTCGAGATCGTCGAGTTCCTGAAGGACCCGGGCAAGTTCCAGCGCCTCGGCGGCAAGATTCCGCGCGGCGTGTTGATGGTCGGTTCGCCGGGTACCGGTAAGACGTTGCTGGCTCGTGCCATCGCCGGCGAAGCCAAGGTGCCGTTCTTCACCATCTCCGGTTCGGACTTCGTCGAAATGTTCGTCGGCGTCGGTGCCAGCCGCGTGCGTGACATGTTCGACCAGGCCAAGAAGCACGCGCCCTGCATCATCTTCATCGACGAAATCGACGCCGTCGGTCGGCATCGTGGCGCCGGCCTGGGCGGCGGTCATGACGAGCGCGAACAAACTTTGAACCAGTTGCTGGTGGAAATGGACGGCTTCGAAGGCACCGAAGGTGTCATCGTGATCGCCGCCACCAACCGTCCGGACGTGCTGGATCCGGCGCTGCTGCGTCCGGGTCGCTTCGACCGTCAGGTGGTGGTGCCGCTGCCGGATGTCCGCGGTCGCGAGCAGATCCTGAAGGTTCACATGCGCAAGCTGCCGCTGGCGGAAGATGTGAAGCCGCAGGTGATTGCGCGCGGTACGCCGGGCTTCTCCGGTGCCGACCTCGCCAACCTGGTCAACGAAGCTGCGTTGTTCGCCGCCCGCGCCAATCGTCGCACCGTGACGATGGACGAGTTCGAGCGCGCCAAGGACAAGATCATGATGGGCGCCGAGCGCCGCTCCATGGTCATGGACGAGCAGGAGAAGAAGCTCACCGCGTATCACGAGGCAGGTCACGCCATCATCGGCTTGACGGTGCCCGAGCACGACCCGGTTTATAAGGTCACCATCATTCCTCGCGGCCGTGCGCTGGGCGTGACCATGTTCCTGCCGGAAGCGGATCGTTACAGCACCAGCAAGCGTCGTCTGGAAAGCCGGATCAGCACGCTGTTCGGCGGCCGTATCGCCGAAGAGATCATCTTCGGACCCGAGTCGATCACCACCGGTGCTTCCAACGACATCGAGCGTGCGACTGAAATCGCTCGCAACATGGTTACCAAGTGGGGCTTGTCGGACAAGCTCGGCCCACTGACCTATAGCGAAGATCAGGGTGAAGTGTTCCTGGGTCGCCAGGTCACACAGCACAAGCAAGTCTCGGACGTGACGGCGCATGCCATCGACGAGGAAGTTCGTCATCTGATCGATACGAACTACAAGCGTGCCAAGCACATCCTGGAGAACAACCTGGACAAGCTGCACAAGATGTCGGATGCGCTGATCAAGTTCGAGACCATCGACGAAGGTCAGATCAAGGACATCATGGAAGGCCGCGATCCCAAGCCGCCCGCCGGTTGGGACGACAGCGGTGCGCCGCTCGGCGGCAGCGGTGGTGGCAAGGGCCGCGAGCGCGAGAAGGCTGAGTCGCCGATCGGCAAGCCGGCTAGCCAGCATTAACTCGACTCACTTCGAGTGACTTCAAAAGAGGCGCGGTAACGCGCCTCTTTCGTTTCAGGCGGATAACTCCATGCAGCTACGCTGCGGCTCACGCACCCTCGATTTGGCCCAACCGCTGGTGATGGGCATCCTCAATGTCACGCCGGATTCTTTTTCCGACGGCGGCAAATTCATCGGTCCCGCGCAGGCGCTCGAGCATGCTCAGCGAATGATCGAAGCGGGCGCTCGCATCATCGACGTCGGCGGCGAGTCGACGCGGCCTGGGGCAGCCGATGTGAGCGTAGCCGAAGAGATTCGCCGCGTCGTGCCCATCATCGAAGCGCTGGCGGCTCAGACCTCGGCCATCATTTCTATCGATACCAGTAAGGCCGGCGTAATGACCGCAGCCGTGGCGGCCGGCGCGACCCTGATCAATGACGTTCGTGCACTTCAGGAGCCGGGGGCTCTGGAAGCGGCCTCGCGCACCGATGCGGCGGTCTGTCTGATGCATATGCAGGGTCAGCCAAGGACCATGCAGCACGAGCCTCGTTATGACGACGTAGTAGGGGAAGTGACTGCATTCCTGGAACAGCGGGTGCAGGCCTGCCAGGCCGCCGGCATCGCCCAAGATCGTCTGGTTCTTGATCCCGGTATCGGTTTCGGTAAGCGGCTTGAGCATAATCTCGCCCTGCTGGCGCACCTGCCGGCACTCGGGCGTTCGGGTCTGCCGCTGCTGGTCGGGGTGTCCCGGAAGTCGATGTTCCAGGCCTTGTTGGGCAGGCCGGTGGAGCAGCGGCTGGCGGGCGGATTGGCCGTCGGTACGGCCGCCGTGCTGGCTGGGGCTGCTATCCTTCGCGTCCACGACGTGGCCGAGACGGTCGATGCCGTGAAGGTCGCCCAAGCACTACGCGCCGCCGGTTACAGCCTCACGTAGATTGAAAGCGCCGATTGAAAGCGCCCATTGCAAGCTAGCATTCGAGGGATTCGATTTGAGCCGTAAATACTTTGGCACCGATGGTGTGCGTGGCCGCGTCGGCGAACATCCGCTGACCGTGGAATTCGCACTGAAGCTGGCCAGCTCGGCAGCCCGCGTGTTGGCGCCGAAGGGCGGCACGGTGCTGGTGGGCAAGGACACCCGAATCTCCGGCTACATGTTCGAGTCGGCGCTGGAAGCCGGCTTCGTCGCCTCGGGCGTGAACGTGATGTTGATCGGCCCGTTGCCGACGCCGGGCATCGCGTATCTCACCAAACGTTTCGAGTGCGACTTCGGCGTGGTCATCAGCGCCTCGCACAATCCGTACGAAGACAACGGCATCAAATTTTTCGATCGTAACGGCGGCAAGCTCAGCGACGAGATCGAAGCGCAGATCGAACAGTATCTGGATGAGCCGCCGGTCACGCGCAGCTCCAGCGAACTCGGCCGTGCGGCACGCGTCGACAAGTCGCGAGTGCGCTATCAGGAATTCGTGATGAGCACCGTGCCGGGTCTGGATTTGTCGGGCTTCAAGCTGGTGATCGATTGCGCCAACGGCGCCGGTTACAAAGTCGGCCCGCGCATCCTCGCCGATCTGGGCGCCGAGATCGTGCCGGTGGGCTCGTCGCCCAACGGCCGAAACATCAATTTGAATTGCGGCTCGACGTCGCCGGGGCTGTTGCAGCTCACGGTGCCTGGCGTGCAAGCGCAGGCGGGCATCGCGCTCGACGGCGACGGCGATCGTCTGGTGATGGTCGACCATCTCGGTCGCACCGTCGATGGCGATCAATTGGTGTACATCATCGCCAAGGCCAGCAAACAGGCCGGCACATTGAAAGGTCCGGTGGTCGGCACCGTGATGAGTAACCTGGGACTCGAGCACGCGCTGCAGAAAGAAGGCATCGAGTTCAAGCGCGCCAAGGTCGGCGATCGCTATGTGATGGAGCTGTTGAAAGAGACCGGCGGCACGCTGGGCGGCGAAACCTCCGGCCATTTGCTGTGCCTGGACTACACCACCACCGGCGATGCGTTGATCAGTGCTTTGCAGGTGCTGGCCATCATGAAAGCCACCGGCAGCAGCCTGGCCGAGCTGGCCGCGCCCATGCCGAAGTATCCGCAGGTGATGGAGAACGTGCGGGTGGCCAAGAAGATCGACCCATTCAGCTCGCCGCAGATCGTCGAGGCGGTCAAGCGGGCTGAGGCTCGGCTCGCCGACAGCGGCCGCATCGTGTTGCGGCCCTCGGGCACTGAACCCGTGATCCGGGTCATGGTCGAAGGCAGTGAAGAAAAGCTGGTCCGGGAGATTTGCCGGGATTTGGCCGCTGTGGTGGCCGCGGCCGCCGAACAGAAGGTGGCGGTGGGTTGAGGGGCTTGGCCCGGGCCGCAATTCCGGTTTGATTTCGTAGGAATGCGCCGCTAAGCTTCCGCGCCCTTCGCAGGGGGCGGCCCGAACCCAACTGTGGAGGTAACGCCGATGCGCCGGCCATTTATTGCCGGGAATTGGAAGATGCACGGCTCGCGCGCTGAAAACGCCGAGTTGATCGAAGGCCTGCTGCTGGGATTACCCGGGCAAGTGCCAGTCGATATCGCCGTGTGTCCGCCCAATGTGTACCTGTGGGAAGTCGGGCGGCAGCTCAAGGACTCGAGCGTCAAGTTGGGCGCTCAGTCGGTGTGTGCCGAGTCGGTCGGTGCGTTCACCGGCGAAGCTTCGGCGGCCATGTTGAAGGACGTAGGTTGCAAGTACGTCATCGTGGGCCACTCGGAACGGCGCACGATTTACCGTGAGGACGATGCGCTGGTAGCGCGTAAGTTTCTCGCGGCGCAGTCGCAAGGTCTGATCCCGATCCTTTGCGTCGGCGAAACGTTGGATGAGCGGGAAAAAGGGCAGACCACGCAAGTGATCTCCCGGCAGCTCAAAGCAGTGTTGGATGTGGCTGCTCCGGGCGCCTTGCAGCAGGCAGTGGTTGCGTACGAGCCGGTCTGGGCGATCGGCACGGGCAAGAACGCGACCCCGGCCCAGGCGCAGGAAGTTCACGCACACATTCGCGCCGAGGTTGCGGCTCGTGATGCTAATATCGCGGCCGGTTTGCGGGTGCTGTACGGCGGCAGCGTGAAAGCGGGCAATGCGAAGGAGATCTTCGTGATGCCGGATGTTGACGGTGGACTGATCGGCGGCGCGTCGCTGAAAGCGGATGAGTTTCTGAAGATCTGCGCCGCGGCCCAAGCTCACTAATGCTCGGGCACAGATTTGAAATCTGTGCCCACTAGCGGAATCGAAACGACATGAACTGGTT
>NZ_JAEUPY010000922.1 GCF_016790065.1 Steroidobacter sp. | reverse complement strand
ACATTGGTTCGACCGCTACCGTCCGGGCCGAGGCACGCGATCAACAATCCGGAAGGCGTGCGCCAGCGACGGATCGCGTCCGATTTCCGCTGCCACCAACTGCCCTGCCTCGCTGCCGCCCGCTTCACCAACAGCGCAATGAAATCCGGCCGCTGCTGCTGATCCAGCCAACTGACCATGTACAGCTCTTGGCCGGCACGCGCGCAGTGATACGCCAGCAGCATGTCGTTGCGTCGACAAAAGTCATTCAACACACCGGGCAACAGCGGCACCGCGTCGACAGCAACCACGACGGTGGCGTGCCGAGTTTGTTTGGATCGCTGGCCGTCGCTGTCGCGTCCCTCGTCGTCCGCGACCACGTGCTGGATCTGCTCCGTCTGTAAATGACGTAGCAAAGCATCGAGCCGCGCTCCGATCGGATCGGCCTGCAAGGTGGTCTTCAGAATGGCACCTTTTTAATAAGCGTTGCGATCGCGCCAAACCAGCGACGCGGTTCGCAGCAGGATGGTCAGGTCCAGCCCCAAGGACCAGTTACGCAGATAGTCCAAGTCGTATTCGACTCGGCGCTGCATCTTGTCCACCGTATCGGTCTCGCCGCGCAAGCCGTTCACCTGGGCCCAACCGGTGATGCCCGGCCGCACCTTATGACGCAGCATGTAGCCTTCGATGATGCGGCGATATTCCTCGTTGTGAGCGACGGCGTGCGGTCGCGGACCGACCAGGCTCATCGAACCGAGGAACACGTTGAACAATTGCGGCAGTTCATCCAGCGACGTGCGTCGAAGGAAACTGCCGAAGCGGGTGACGCGAGGATCGTTACGTTGTGCCTGCGTGACGTTGCCGCCGTCCTCGCATACCGACATGCTCCGGAACTTGTAAACATTGATGGCCTCGCCGTACATGCCGTAGCGGCGCTGACGAAACAGCACCGGCCCCGGCGAACTCAGACGCACACCGATGGCGACGATCAATAGCAACGGCCAGAGCATCAACAACAACACCGACGAGAACACGATGTCGCTGGCGCGCTTGATGACGCCGTCGAGCCCGGCGAACGGCGTCTCGCACACTGCCAACATCGGAATGCCGTCAATGTCACACACCCGAGCCTGCATCAGATCGAACATGAAAATGTCCGGCACGAAGTACACCGATGCGGTGGTGTCCTTCAACTCTTCCAGCAACTTGGTGACGCGCGCGTCGGCTCGCATCGGCAGACAGATATAAATGTTACTGACGCCGTTGAGCCGCACGTAATTGACGATGTCGGCCATGCCGCCGAGCAATTGCTCCTGCGGGATGTCGGGCAAGCGCGCGGTGTCTCGGTTGTCGAAGAAACCTTTGAACAGCCCCAGGTGCGGATGAGCCATCAAGCGTCGTGCCAGTCGATAACCAGCGTCATTCGCACCGATGATGACGTGGCTCTGTTGAATCTTGCCGCGCAGAGCGGAGAACGCGGCATAGCGACGCAAAGCGGCTTCAGCCGCGACCACCACGAAGGGCGTGATGGCGAACCAAGTAAGAATCACCCTACGCGAGAAGGTCTCGGTGACCTTGAAAGCGAATGCCATGAGCAGCAGCGCCGCCGACACCAGCAACCACTCGGCAAAGATTCGATGTTGCAACAAGTTCAAAAAGCCGTTGCGAGCCGAACAATCCATCACCGGCTCGCTCACCACTTGCGAGGCGATCAGAAACGCCAGCGCCGCCAACGCGAAGTACGACGGCGTCAGCTCCTGCGAATAAATCTCCACACAAAGCAGCAGCGAAAGAATGATGACCGCAGGATTTAGCACGTGTCTAAGTAGCGCAACAGCAGGCGGCTCAGATGTCCCGCGGTGTACACGCTGATTGCGCCGGCGAATTGCTGTCCCGTTGTCAGGCGCATGCGCAGTAGCGCCACGCTGATCAGCGCGGTTGCTATCTGCTTGATGTGATTCGCGCATGACTTGCTGATCGGACCGGATTAGTCAAAAGATTACCCCCAAAATTACTTGGGAGTTGCCTTTCAACTGGCACCCCAGCTGAAAAGTTCCAGCCTAAATCGGCGTCGGCTCTCAGCTACGTCTCAACTTGATGACAGCCAAAAAACAACGGCGCGCACCTTGCGATGCGCGCCGTCTGGATCGAACCAGAAAGTGATTTGTTAGTTAGGCACGAGCCTGCCCCAAACCTTCTTCGATACGCCGCACCAATTCCACCAGGCGCGGCCGCACCTCATTCAATAGATAGTCCTGCGAGCACTTGAAGGCTGGCGCACCGCAGTTGATGGACATGGGCGGCAAACCGTTGCCCGGGCGAAAGCCCACGGCAATGCCATTCACATCGGGCTGCCATTCGCCGAACGAGCTGCACACCCCCAGGTCTTGATACATGGCCAGCGACTTGTCGATGCCCTGCTTCAAGGCCGGCCAGGCGAGATGATCCAGCTCCTTCAATTGATCCAGCAGATCGGCGCGCTCGGTGTCGCTACAAACTGCGAGATAGGCGCGACCGATGGCCGAAATGGCCAATGGCAGACGCATGCCGACTTCCATATTCAAGGACAGCACCGCGTTGCCCTTGCAGACTTCGACGCACACCATGCTGAGTCGCTGACGTGCACCCAACGCCACCGAGGTGCCGGTCGAGTCCGCCAGTTCCTGCATCAGTGGGCGAGCCAGATCACGCACTTCGAAGCGGCCGAGCACGGCGCTGCCCAGCGCCAGCGTGGCGGTGCCGAGACGATACTTGCCCGACTCCTTCACATAATGGAGATAGCCCAGCTTGGTGAGCGTGTACGTCAGGCGGGACACGGTCGACTTGGGCAGTCGGCAACGCTCCGAAATATCCTGATTGCCCAGCAACCGGCTACG
>NZ_JAEUPY010000918.1 GCF_016790065.1 Steroidobacter sp. | reverse complement strand
GGCGGCTATGAGCTGGTCTGGCACGAAGGTTCGACCTCCGGGGTGGGCACGGCGCTATATATGGTTCCCGAGAAGAATGCCGGCGTCGTGGTGCTATCGAATGCGGATGGCGGCGCATCGGGCTTGCACTCGGTGCTGCTGCGAAGCTTGTTGCCTGGCTGGCGCGAGCAAACGCCAGCCACTGCTGCCGTGGCCGCCCGGCCCCAGCCATTTCAGCCGAACGCCCAGTTGACGGGCAGCTGGCAAGGCATCATTCACACTTATGAAGGCGAACAGCCCATGCAGTTGCAGGTGTTCGCCAATGGCGATATCCATCTTCGTGTCGGTGGCGCGCCGAAATTCGCCTTTCGCACCACGCTGCAACAGGAGGCGCTGCTCAACAACGTCACTTTCAAAGACGGAATGTTGAGCGGCAATTCACTGGCGAGTGTTGCCACCTCCGACACTCGGCGCCTGCCTTCGACCTTGTCGGTGCATCTGCAACTGCGCGGCGATGTCCTCAATGGATACGTCAGTGCGGATTCGGTCTACGAAGGTCGCTGGGGCTATTCATTGCCGTACTGGACCGAACTCAGAAAACAATGAGCACGATGACGACTGCATCACACATAGGTCGCCACTGGGCGGAGGCGCTCGCCGTCACCTAGGAATTCCCCGTACCGCCTGCATCACAGTTCGAACCGATTCCCGAATAGGGAACAATAAAGTCACAGCGCTCTCACACCTCGTGGAGTAGCTTGATCGCCAGTGGGGGGCGGACAAGCTGCTGCGAGCGCAGCAGCCCGGCGAGGACTGTAGTGACCAACGTCTCAAAAGCGCACATCAGCATCATCATCACCGCGTTCAACGAGGAGCGCGATCTGCCGGTGTTGCTGGCTAGCCTGGCTTCGCTGCGAGGCGATCCAGCTTTCGAAATTATTGTGGTCGACAACGGCTCCACCGACGGCACGGCCAACCGCGCTTGGGTGGGCGGCGCCAAAGTAGTGTCGATCGAGCGTTCAAAAGTGGGCGCAGGCCGCAATGCTGGTGTGAAGGCGTCGCGAGGCTCGATACTGGCGTTCTTGGACGCCGACGTTATCGCGACCGAACAATGGATCGCCAGCATCCGGGCCCTGGCCGATCACGCCAGAGAGTCAGTCATTACCGGCGACGTGTACGACATCGTCGAACAGCCGTCCTGGATCGAACGGCACTGGTTCGGCTCGCTGTACGCTCGCGGTGCCCAGAGCTATCTCAACGGCGGCAATCTGATCATTGCGCGCGCCGACTTTGCCAAGGTCGGTGGCTTCGACGAAGACATGGTCTCCGGCGAAGATGTCGAGTTCTGTATGCGTGCCGCCGATGCCGGCATTCGGGTTTCGCCTGATCGGAATTTGCGAGTGCTGCATCAGGGTTATCCTTCGACCGCCAAGCAATTCATCAATCGTGAAGCCTGGCATGGCCGTAGCGATTTCGCTTCGATGCGCAGTTTCCTGGCGTCGCCAGTGGCCATCACTGCGGCAATGTTCGCGGTGCTGCATTTGACTCTGTTCGTCGGCGTCCTGGGTCAATACTGGATGCTCGCCGACCTGTCCGCCGTCGGTATCGGCTTCTTATGTCTGGCCAGTGCGGTCTGGAAGTGGCGCCGAGCCGGCCTGACCTCGCGGCTGGTGAACGCCGGCGTGTTCTATCTGTACTTCACCGGCCGTGCCGTCGGTGGGGCACGCGAGGTGATTCACCAGGCCAAGCGACACTTCGGCACCGAGGTGCCGCTTAGCCTGTAACCTTGCTTTAAATCCGGTTCAGCCGGTGGGCCGAATACTGCTCGGATGATCGAGCACATTCGGCACAAGCTCCGGCAGCTGTACCTGTTCCTGAAGGAAGCCAATCAGCTGCGCTTCCCGCCGGTACGGCATTTGAGCCAGCATCCCCGGGCGATTCGCCTGGCCGATGCGCCCGACCATCCGTGCGTACAGATCAATCGTCCCAGCGCCAATGACGGTGCGCAGCTGGCGGACGATTGCCTGTTACGAATCGCGCGTCCCGCGTCGACGCCGTGCCCCACACCTCCGTTCAACGTCAGTAACTGGTTGCTATCGGACTGGGACGATCCCACCAAGGCGGCGTATTTCGCTGCCACTCGTAACGTTGCCGCGGCCGACAGCCCGCCGCTGAACATTCGTTTCGACGACGACCAACAGCGACTGGCCGATTTCGAAGCCTGGGTGGCTGTGCGGGAGGAGTGGGTCATTGCCGAGCTCGCAGCTCGCAAGGCGCTGGGCTTTTTCGAGCTGTTCTATGAGATTCATTCGGCCATCGAGCGCGACGGCGAGTTGCTCGAATTGGTGGCTGCCGATGGCCGGCTCAATTGGCGCGCGGTCTCATCCATCGAAGGCAGTGTGCCCATCGATCATCCGGTGATGCTCAAACGCGTGGAGCTGCGTTTCGACGCCAGCGCTGCGGAGTTCAGCATTCACGAAACAGACCGGCCGACCGAACTGTATAGCGCGCTGTTCGTAGATCTACAAAACACAGCCGCCGCGTCGTTACGCAATCGAACGGCCGAGCTGGAAAACGCCGGTTTGCATCCGTGGGGCGCTGACGAAACCGAGACTTATCTAAAGACGCTGGTGCAGACGTTGTCGCCCACCAGCGGTCGCTTGTTCAAAGAGCGCGTTGCTGACGAACCTTCCGATGCGCCCCGCATGTGGCGCGATCCGATGCTGATTCTTCGCAAGCGTGTCGGCGGGATCGCGAACGCCGTCGACGCCATCATCGACGACATCGATCAGCGCAAGGCATTCGCACCGGCGATGGCGCAGATCGCAGGCACTTCGTTCGAACAGACTCCGTCGGTTCCTGCCGCTGCGATCGATGACGATGAGGTGCTGCTCGGCAAGGAGGCCAACCAGGAACAAATCCAGATCATCAAGCGGCTGAGTCATAGCGGCTCGGTGCTGGTGCAAGGGCCGCCCGGCACCGGCAAGACACATACGATTGCCAACTTGATCGGCCATCAGCTCGCACAGGGCAAGTCGATTCTGGTCACGGCGCAGACGGCGAAAGCGTTGCGCGTACTGCGTGACAAGGTGCCGGATGTGCTGCGGCCGTTATGCGTCGCTGTACTGGGTAGCGATCAAGATGCACGCCGGCAGTTGGAAACATCCATTGGTTCCATCACCGAACGCTTGACGACGCAGACTAGCGCGTCGCTAGTGTCGCGGGCCACGCGGCTCGGACAACGGCGCCGGGAATTGCTCACCGAGTTGCAGGTACTCCAACGTGATCTACGCGAGGCACTGGAGAACGAGTATCGCGAGATCGCGGTCGATGAGCGGCGCTTCTCGCCATCCGATGCGGCCAAGTATGTGAAGGCGCACGGTGCTCAGCACGCGTGGATTCCAGGGCCGGTGAAGTTGGCTGTGCCGTTGCCGCTCAATTCCAACGAGCTCGGGCGTTTGTATGCTCTCGGGGCCGCGTTTACCGCTGATGAGGAGCAGGATGCGCGTCGTCCGCTACCCAATCTCGATGAGTTGCCTTCCGAGCGCGAGTTCGAATCGCTGGCGTCGGAGCATCGGCGGCTCGCGGCAGCGGATTTGTCCGCAGGTTCGCATCGCTGGACTCAAACCGGCAGCAGCGCTGCGATCCACGCGCTGGCCGCTACTCTTGCAGAAGAATTCTCCGAGCTGCGACGCAGGCAGGCGTGGCGGCCGTACGCCATCGTCGCCGGCATCAACGGTGGCACGCAGCGTGAGGTTTGGGAACAACTGATTCACGGCATCGAAGAAGCGGCAGAAGCGAATGCTCAGTGTGCGTTGTTGCGTCATCATCGACCGCAATTGGCCAAGTCGATGCCGGCGGACACTCAACGACGCATCGCTCAGGAAATCGTCCAGCATCTGGAAGCAGGGCGAGGGTTGGGCTTCCTGCAGATGGCGACGCGTTCGGAGTGGCGGCAGTTCGTGAAGGCGGCTTCGGTCGCGGCCGGGGAGCCTTCGCGCATCGATCATTTCCATGTGTTGGCGATGCTGGCCGATCTGGAAGTGCGACGGCTCGAACTCGAAGATGCCTGGAATGCGCTCATCGGCAAGCATATCGATTCGCTGTTTCGCTCCATGGGGTCGGAGCCGGAGCTTGCGTGCCGTGCGCTCACGGATGAGGTTCGTCACTGTCTCGACTGGCACGAGCATACCTGGGGAATGCTGGCCGAGCGGTTGCGTGGCGAAGGGCTGCGACTGGACGAACTGGTTTCACAGATTCCGCGTGAGCCAAGTCCGCTGGCTGAGTATCAGACGGTCGAGCGACTGTCTTCGGAAGTGTTGCCGCCGTTGTTGGCCACCGAATCGGATCGACGCAAGCAGCGAGAGATCCACGAGTGGTTCCAGCAGCTGGCTGGTCGCGTCGGTGAGATCGATCCGAAGTCCGTGGGGCTGGGTTGCGCATCTCGGTTGCTCGCTGCGGTGGAAGCTCGCGATGCGAGTGCCTATAAAGCGGCTCGCGAGTACGTACAGCGTTTGATGGCTGTGAAACCGCTGACGGTGGAGCGGGATGAGCTGCTGACTCGATTGCGAGAGGTGGCGTCTCGTTGGGCGGATCGTTTGCAGGATCGCAAGGCGCCGCACGACAAGGGGCATCCGCCGGGCGATCTGGAGCTGGCTTGGATCTATCGTCAGCTGCACGACACGCTGGTGCAGATGGATCGGCTCGATGCACAGACGCTGCAATACGAAGCGGATCGAACCCGTGACCGCTTGCGGCCGGTGACTCAAGAGCTGATCGACGCCACTGCGTGGGGTCAACAGCTGGCGCGGCTGCAAGGAAACAATGCCATCCGACAAGCGCTGATCGGTTGGCTCGACACGGCCAAGCGGCTGATGTCGACGCGGCATCCCGAGCGTCGGCAGACGCTGCTCACCGAAGCACGAAAGTTTATGAAGCACTCCGTCGAAGCGGTGCCAGTGTGGATCATGCCGATCTCCATGGTCGCCGAGACCTTCGATCCGCGGGCGACCTGCTTCGATCTGGTGATCGTCGACGAAGCCAGCCAAGCAGATCTCAATGCGCTCATTCCGCTATACATGGCACGGCAGGTCGTCATCGTCGGCGACCACGAGCAGGTGACACCGTTGGGCGTGGGTAAGGAGCAGACGGCGCTCGAGAACCTGCGCAAGTCGATGCTTCATGACTTCCCGAATGCGCATCTGTTCGATGCCATGTCTTCCATCTATGACATCGGGCGGCAGGCGTTTGGCGATGCCGTGCGGTTGATCGAACATTTCCGCTCTGTGCCGGAGATCATCGCGTTCAGCAACCGGCTGTCGTACGACGGCAAGATCCTGCCGCTGCGTGCGGCGAACTCGACGCACATCAAGCCGGCATGTGTTCCCTTTCCAGTGGCAGGTGCACGGCAAGGCGATGTCAATCCTCGCGAAGCCGAGGCAATCGTGTCGCTGATCAAGGCGATGACGCGTCATCCCGCCTACGAAGGCAAGACCATCGGCGTGATCTCGATGGTGAAGGAGGAACAGGCATTACTGATCCAGTCGCTGCTTCACAAGCGCATCGATAGCGTGGAATTGGAAAAGCGACGCATCCTCGCCGGTATCTCCGCCGAGTTTCAGGGCGACGAGCGCGACATCATCTTGTTATCTCTGGTGGACAGTGCGCCGGAAGAAGCGGCATTGCGCACGGTGCGAGAGGGCGCGTATGAACTGGTCAAGAAGCGCTACAACGTTGCCGCGAGTCGTGCGCGAGATCAATTGTGGGTGGTGTACTCGTTCGACGCGGATCGGGATCTGAAGACCGACGACTTGCGGTTCCAGTTGCTTCAGCACGCGCAGCAGCCGAACTTGGCTCCGCCTGGCGCCGAGCGGAATCGTTTGGAGCCGGAGTCGCCGCTCGAACGCGAAGTGGCGAAGCGCCTCAGCGCTGCGGGGTTTCGAGTGCAGCAGCAGATGAGTGTCGGTCACTTCCGAATCGATATGGTGATCGAGAGCGACGACAAGCGTCTGGCGGTGGAATGCGACGGCGATCGTTATCGAACGCCTGAGAGTCTGGGTGAGGACATTGCACGACAGGCCGTTCTCGAACGTTTGGGTTGGGAGTTCGTGCGCATCCGTGGCAGTGCTTTCTATAGAGATCCGGATGCGGCGTTACGCCGTGTGTTTGATCGGTTGGAAGAGATCGGCATACATCCACGGGAACTCAGTTCCACTCCGGTGGAAGAGGCGCCGCCCGCACAGTCACTGGTCGAAGAACTGAAAGAAATGATGGGCCGGCCGGTGGTGGCCGCGACCGATGCTGTGCCCGAGAAGCCAACTAAATCGCGCCGAAGATTCGGTAAACGGCCTTAGCTTGTCACAAGTGACTTTGATAGCATCCTGAGCAGCGCTCGACCCTGGCGTTGAAAACAGCGACTGCCCCGAATGAGGGCGGTGAATCAGCTAGGCTCGATCGGCAATATCTCGACTCATTGCCTCCGGACCATTGTACGAGGAGCCCTCCATGAGTGCTGCTATCTCGCCGACGCGGTCTATCGAAACTCTGGCGCCGTTCCGCCGCTCATCCGAGCACCCAGCCGCGGTGCCAACCAAAATCTCAGGCAACATTCCTGACTGGTTGCGCGGCGAAGTCATCCGGACCTGTCCCGCCGTGTTCGAAACCAACGGCTGGCGAGCCCAGCACTGGTTCGACGGTCTTGGGATGATTTACGCCTTTCGTATTGGCGATTCGGTCGTCGACTTTCGTTCCCGACTGCTCGACTCCGAAGTGGCGCGCGATGCCTGGCACGGCAAAGCCAACCTCGGTTCGTTCGGGACGCCGACGGTGCGCCCGCTGTTGCAACGAATCTTCGAGCCGGTGGCTCGCATCTCCGACAACACCAACGTCAACATCGTAAAGATGGGACAGGAACTGGTGGCCATGACCGAAGGCGATCGCCAGAACATCATCGACGAGGAGACGCTGGCGGCGGTCCGATTCGTGGACTACGAGAAGGGCGCGCTCGGCGGGACGATCATGTCGGCGCATCCGCATTTCGACTTCGAGCGCGGCAAGGTGATGAACGTCGCTACCGGGTTCGGTGTCAGCGGCGTGGTCTCGATCTATGAGCATTCACCGGCAGCACGGCAGCGAGACATCATCGGCTCATGGCGAACCAAGCGCGTCCCCTACATCCACACCTTTGGAGTGACGCCCAAGCACGCGATTCTGGTGGCGCACCCGTTTGCCGTCAGCCCGGTGAAAATGCTCTGGTCCAGCAAGGGCTACATCGATCATTTCGATTGGCAGCCGGAGCAGGGCACGCGGCTGGTGGTCATCGATCGCTCTAACGGGCAGATTCGTGAGCACCTCACCGACCCCTTCTTTGTATTTCATACGGTCAACGCTTTTGAGCGTGCCGATGCGACTGTTCTCGATCTGCTGGCCTATCCAAACGAGAACATCATGGCGTCCCTGCGCACCGATCGTATGGTCGCCGAGCTGCCCGATCTCAGGCCCTCGCTCATTCGGCTGGTCATGCGTCCCGGTGTCGAGCGCGTCACGGTCGAGAAGCTGAGCGATGTTGGCTTCGAGTTCCCGTCGACCAACTACAAGCGGGTGAACGGGCAGGCCTATCGCTTCGCGTATGGCGCCTCCGACGGTTACCAAGCGGGCGGTGCCTATGACTCGGCCATCGTAAAGGCCGACCTCGAGACCGGGAAGTCGACTGCGTTCGGCGATGGCGACCACATATTCGGCGAGCCGCTGTTCGTCTCGCGACCCGGAGGCGACGCTGAGGATGACGGGGTCTTGTTGACGGTTGGAGCGGCGCAGAACGCCGAGACGTCCATCCTTGCGGTCATCGATGCTAAGAGCATGGCTCTGATCGCAAGTGCCGAGGTGCAGAGCTCGATTCCTCTCGGCTTCCACGGCTCATTCGTACGTAAGGAAGGGTGAGTCGATGAAAGCCATCGCACGCAAGATCGTCGTCGTCATCGTCGTGCTCCTGATCGCAGCGGTTGCCTATCTGTCGTTCTGGCCGGTGCCGGTAGAGCCTGTGCCGTGGCAAGCCTCGACACCGCCGGGTTACACCGGTGCGCATGCGCCTAATTCGCGACTGTCGGGTCTGCGGACCATCGCCATTGGCAGCGAGACCGGGCCAGAGCACATCGCGATCGGCAAGGACGGCAAGGTCTACGCCGCGATGACCAGCGGCAACCTGTTGCGCATGGAGCCCGACGGTGCGCAGCAGGAGATCTTTGCGAATACAGGCGGCCGCGTCCTCGGTTTCGACTTCGATGCACAGGGGCGTTTGATCGCTGCCGACGCCATGAAGGGATTGGTGGCCATCGCACCCGACAAGAGCACGACCGTGCTGACGGATCATGTGAGTGCCAACGATCCGATCCGCTATGCCAACTCGGTCGTGGTGGCGCCGGATGGAACCATCTATTTCACCGACTCGTCGACGCGCTTTGCTCCAGCGGACTGGGTGGGTACCTACGCAGCGAGTGTGCTCGATGTGATGGAGCAATCCGGGACCGGTCGCATTCTGGCGTATGAACCGGCGACCAACACGACGCGCATCGTCGCCCGTGGCTTGTCTTTCGCCAACGGCATCGCTTTGTCAGTCGACGGTCATACGCTCTTTGTGAACGAGACGGCTCGCTACCGCGTCTGGAAGATCGACGGCC
Organism: Steroidobacter sp.; assembly: GCF_016790065.1. Lineage (GTDB taxonomy): Bacteria > Pseudomonadota > Gammaproteobacteria > Steroidobacterales > Steroidobacteraceae > Steroidobacter. Next base: position 4,910 of record NZ_JAEUPY010000918.1, on the reverse strand, counting down.
GAGCGCACGACGTCGAAGTTCAAAGCGGTTCGCCGCAAGCCAAGATCTTGCTCGATAACCTGCCGGGCTATCCGGACAACTTGATGCGGGGGCGCGATGGTCGCATCTGGGTCGGGCTGGTCAAGCCTCGCAATCCCGCGGCTGATTCGTTGGCTGATAAGCCGTTCCTGAGAAAAGTGTTACTGAGGCTGCCGCGGTCATTCCTTCCGCTCGGCAAGCCTTATGGACACGTGTTTGCCTTCGACGAAGACGGCCGCGTCACCGAAGATTTGCAGGACCCGAGCGGCGCCTATCCGGAGACCACCGGCGTTACGGAGACAGAGGATCGCCTCTACATCCATAGCTTGGATGCGCACGAGATCGGCTGGCTGCCGCCGATCACGTCCGATAGCACTGCGGCTGACTCGGAGCCCACGCCGGAAGAGATCTACGTTCTTCGCAGTATCCGAGAACAACATGAGCCGGTCGCCGGTTGGTGTGCTTCCGCGAAGACCGGATTCGAGCCATTCCCGCAGGACGCCGAGCGCTTCTTTTCGTTCTGGAGTTTGCGGTTGCGGCCCGAGGATGGCCGAGTCGTCGAAACCAAGGACACGCGTGTCGCTGAGCTGCGTGCTTGTTTTGGTGCCACCAAAGAACGCGCCCGACAGAACTTCTATGCCGAGGTCAGCTTGGGCTCGCTGTCATTTCAGGGCAACGGCGAATGTCTGGCGGTGAGGACGGATTTCCCGGAAGCCGGTCTGTTCCCGGTTCGGTGTCAGTTGGTGTTGAGCGGATTGCCGCCGCCGTATGTGGGCGGGCTGTTGACGACCAACACTCTTACGAGTCAGGTCGCGCTGGGCGGCGACACCGATCCTCCCGGTTACACCCAAGCCTCGATTGCCACCATTCGCCTTTGGCAGCAGCAATGACGGCTCACGTCACATGTTTGATCAGCATCTCGCTCAGCCGGCGCTTGCGTTCGTTGTAGGGCGGAAACAGCAGCTCCAGGGCTGAGAGCGGCCCGGCCGCCATCACAGCCCGTTCGTGAGAAAACGCTTTGAAACCGAAGAAGCCGTGAGCGTTACCGATCCCCGAGGTATTGACGCCACCGAACGGCAAGTTGTGTTGGGCGAACTGCTGTAAGCACAAGTTCACGCACAGGCTGCCGGAACTGGTGTTGGTGGTGATGGCTTCGACGTTGCGCTCACTCTTGCTCCAAACATAGAGCGCCAACGGCTTCGGTGCCGCATTGATCTCGGCGATCACCGTGTTCAGTGAGTCGAAGGTCAGAATGGGCAGGACCGGGCCGAAGATTTCTTCGCTACGAATCTTTGCGGTTGGAGGCACGTTTCTCAGCAGTGTGGGTGCGACATAGCGTGCATCGACGTCGGCCGATCCGCCACAAGCGACCTGGCTTCCAGACTGAACTGCCTCATCAATGAGCCGAGCGACGCGTTCTGCGTGCCGGCGGTGAATCATGCGTGGAAAGTCGCGACTGCTCTTGATCGCCGCGTCGCTGTCGCCGAAGCGCTGCGCGATGGTGCTACGACAAAGATCGACGAAGCGGTCGGCGACGTCACGATGCACGTACACATAGTCCGGGGCGATGCAGGTTTGGCCGGCGTTCACCATCTTGCCCCAGATGATGTGTTCCGCAGCTCCGCGAAGGTCGGCACTTGCGTCGACGATGACGGGCGATTTGCCTCCCAGCTCCAATGTGACAGACGTGAGATTGCGAGCTGCCGCAGCCATCACGATCTTGCCAACGCCGGGTGAGCCGGTGAAAAAAATGTGATCGAAGGGCAGCGCCAGCAGCGCGTTGGCGGTGTCTGCGGCACCTTCGACGACAGCGACCTCGTCGACTGCGAACACGGCGCTGATGATGTCCTTGATGACACCATTGGTGTTCGGTGTGAACTCCGATGGTTTGAGAATCGCTGTGTTGCCTGCGGCGACGGCAGAAACCAGCGGGCCTAGGGCCAGACTCAACGGATAGTTCCACGGGCTGATCAGCAGGCAGCGACCTTTGGGCTGATACATCACCCGAGACTTGGTGCCGAGTGTGGCCAGGGTCGGGCTGATTCGATGCGGTTTCATCCAGCCTTTGAGCTTTGCAATGGAGTGCTTCAGCTCGCCGACCAATGGCAGTAGCTCGGTGAGGTTGGTTTCGGTGGGATGTTTGCTCAAGTCAGCATGCGCCGCTGCCTGTAGCGCATCCTTGCGCTCCAGAATGGCAGCCAGCAGCTTGGTGAGTTTGAGTCGCCGCTCGGCAGCGGTTGATTGTCTCAACCGCAATGCCGTCGCTGCATGAGAATCGAACAGGGCCTGCATCAGAACGACACCGTCGCTTCTACGCCCCACAGGCGTGGTTCGGAGATCGACGCGAACGGCGTGCCGAACGTGTTGGTGGTGATGTTGTTGATGCCGCTCACGTACTGGTCGTCCAGCACGTTCGTCACGTATGCCGCGAGGCCGAATGTGTCGTTGGCGCTGGTCCAGCCGAGTCGCAGGTCCAGACGATTGGTGGCTTCGCCGACTTTGAACACGGCCTGCAGCGCGCAGGTGCCTTGCCGCTCCGAGTCCTGATTACAGCGTGACTTGCCTCGGTACGCATATCGGCTCGACAGTTCCAAATCGCCCGCAGCACCGAGCGCCCAGCCGTAGCTCGCACCGAGTGAAGCGCTGAGATAGGGCTCGCCAGTCGGCTCGCCGGACAGATCGAGTGGATCCGTGCCTCGTGTGATCTTGCTCTTGTAAGTCGCGTCGATGAAGGCAACGTTGGCATAGAGTCGGAGCTGATCCACCGGCCGCCACTGTGCGTCGACATCGACGCCCCAGGCTTTCTCGTCGCTGGTATCGATCACGTACTGTGGGATGTCGGAGCCATCGACGTCGTTGGCCAACGCGATCGCCTGCTTGTTGTTGTAGACGTAGTAGAAGGCCGAGGCATTCAGTACTACACCGGCATCGGGGAACACGCTCTTGATGCCGGCTTCGAAGTTCCACACGTCCTCGTTCTCGAACTCCGAGCCGACTTCGGTGCTGTTGTAGCCGCCGGCTTTGTAGCCTTTGGCGAGCGAGCCGAACACCATGGCGTTCGGTGTGACTTTGTAGTCGAGCACCAAGCGCGGGCTCACGTCATCCCAGGAGTCCTTCTTGGTCAGGCCGCCGGGCGGCGTGTCCACCGCAAAGATGATGTCCGAGAACCGATAAGCTTCGGCTGGAATGGGAAATACGGTGAAGAAGCCGAGCTGCTCCAAGCCGGCGACCACTGCGTCGAGCTCCGGCGTCTCATGCGGCCCGTTGATCCACGTGAACTCCTTCTTGTCGTGCGTGTAGCGCAAACCGAACGTCAGGTTGGTCTTGTCGTTCACGTGCCAGATCACGTCGCCGAACGCCGCGTACGCTTCAAAGTTGCCGCGGTTGTACATGGCTTCTCGCCATGGCATGCCGAGCATGGTCAAGCCGAACTCTTCGATGAAGCTGCTAGTGCCGGCGTACAGCGGGAAGGGGATGCCGACCGCGTCATAGATGCCAAGATTGACGCCTAGAGTGTCGATGCCGTCGGTGTAAGTGTGCGTGTCGCTGATCTGGTTGGCCTTCTCCTTGTAGTAGCTCACGCCGCCGACCCAGTCGATGTTGGAAGTCTTGCCAGAGAACTTGAACTCTTGATAGAAGCTCTGGTTGTCTTCGATGTTGGCGGTGTCGAAGTACACGCCGATCAGGTTGGTGCCGTCCTCGTCTTCACGGTTCACAGTATCGAACTGGCGCCACGACGTGCTGGAGCGGAAGTCCGCGCCGCCGAAGTTGTGATCGATGAACAAGTTCACCTGGTCGAGCTTGCGCGATTCCTCATTGCCGACCACGTCGTTGTAGACCGGCGCTTTGCGAGGATCGATATAGCTGGCGGGATCGGCCGGGAAGCCGACTTGAGTTTGTCCGGCCCCAATGGGGATCAGGCCGATCGCGGGCCGCGCCAGCTGATCCAAGTCGTCATGATCCCAAGAGAGTGTGGCGCTGGTGCTGTCCGAAAGTTTCCAGCGCAGCGCGACGCGGCCGGCCCAATTCTTCTCGGGCATCAGATCTTGGCCGGTGGCTGCATCCTCGAGCCAGCCGTCGCTCTTGTTATAAACGCCGTTGATACGTAGCGCGACGCTGTCGCCGAGCGGCGTGTTCAGCATGCCTTCGTAGTACTGCTTGCCGTACTCGCCAACGCGGACTCGAAGCAGTGAGTGGAATTCGTCTTCGGGTTGGCGAGTGACGATGGAGATCGCGCCGGCCGCGCTGTTGCGGCCGAACAGAGTGCCCTGTGGACCCTTCAGCACTTCGATGTGATCGATGTCATTGAACGCAAGCAACGATGCGCCGGAGCGAGCGGCATAGATGCCGTCAACGTAGACACCGACCGCGGGATCGGTACCGACGCCGAAGTCGCCCGTCTGAATGCCGCGAATTTGATAGCGAGGCTGAGTTGGACTGCCATCCGAAATCACCAGGCCCGGCACGAAGCCATTCAGGTCGCCCAGATTTTCCGCGGCCACATCTTTGATCAGTGTGCTGTCGATGACCTGCATGGCGATCGGCACGTCCTGCAGTGACTGAGTGCGACGCTGAGCGGTCACCAGGATTTCTTCGATGCTGTCGCTGGCGGCTTCTTGCGCCAATGCAACGCCCGGCGCCGACGCCACCAAACCTGTTCCTGTCAGCACGGTTGCCACTGCATACGCGAGCCGGTTCTTGCTGTTGCTCATGAGCCTTCGTCTCCGTTACTTGGCCAGTCATCAGTCAATTCATTGTCAATTCGTCACTTGCAGCATGTAGTGCGCCACTGCCAGACGCGTCTCGGGATCGAGATAGTCTTGTGGCGGCATTTCGGGATAGTCGTCCCGTTTCTTGGTGGGTTTGGCGATGAAGTCGGCCAGGCCCTGCGG
>NZ_JAEUPY010000870.1 GCF_016790065.1 Steroidobacter sp. | reverse complement strand
CAATACCCCGACCTGTGGAAAACGCACGCTGCCCCGTGATCAGGCCCGCATCGATCATGTCCCCATAGGCAAACACATCCTGTGTGAACGACTGCGGATCGAGGCCCGCCGTCACACCATGAGCCAGATTGATATTGAAGGTCCACGCCTGCAAATCCAGGACGTCGAAGCGGCTGTGCAGCCAATGCGCATGCGTATCGATGAAACCCGGCACGATGAAGCGCCCTTTGACGTCGCGCACCACCGCATCCTTGGGAATCGTCACCTGCCCCGACCGGCCGACAGCAGCGATGCGGTTGTTGACGATGACGACATCGGCATCGTCGATGACCTCGTCGCCCTTCATCGTGATCGCCGCCGCGCCCCGCAGGACCAACGTGCCCTGAGGCATGTCACGTGGGACTTCGACACGAACCGAGAAGTTCTCAGTGCCACGCAAAGCCGCTGGCGTATCTCGCTCACGAATCGTTCGATCGATCTTGTCCAAACGCACGCGATGGAATTCGTGACCCAGCGCCCAGGTGATGGTCTTGCCGCCATCGGCCCAGGCGAAGTAATCCGCGCCCAGTTCCGAAATGCGCCAGCGCTGCATCGCTGAGTCGTTCAAATCGACGGTCCCACCGTCGGCGGTCACCGCGAACAGATACAACTGACCACCCGCTTGCGCCAATGCCCAGCGCTGATCCGGACTGAGCAACACGGGCACATTCGATTCCGGCCCGCGTACACTCACATGGGTGCGCCGGTCCGTGCCATCGGTGCTCATCGACTGCACGGATCGACCCTCGCTCTCGAACGACAAGCGGCCCGAATCCGGCGAGAACCGTAGCCCACTGAGCTGCAGCTCTTGTGAAATCACCGTGGTCGACGTGCCATCCGCGCCGAGCCGGACGATGTCCGCCACACGGTTGACATACAAATCGCTCTTTTCTACTTGCGACTGCTCATAGGCACTGGAGCGCAGCACGTAGACCGTCTTGCCCGTCGAGTCGAACACCGGCTCGGTGTAGTAAGCCGAAGCCTGGGTCAGACGCTGCGGCGTGCCGCCACGAGCCGAGACGCGCCAGACGTGGCCGCCATCGCCGGCTTGCCAACTCACATAGGCGATCGAACGCCCGTCAGCAGACCAACTCGGTTGGAACCCTTCAGCGAGCCGCCGCGGCGTGCCATTGGGCAAGCGCATGACATAGACGCTACCGAGAGCCGAGAACGCGAGGTCGCGTCCATCGGGAGATTGTTGTGGCGACTGAATCACCCGCGCACGCACCAGACCATCCGATATCTTCTGATCGAACTGCAGCCGCGGGCCCACGTCGAGAGAAATATCAGCGGTGAATGCAATAGCGGTGGCTGCGCCGCTGTCGATCTGCATGCGCTGGATCTTGCCGTTCAGGCTCAGCAGCAGCGCGCTGCCGTCGGCAGTGAACGTGAAGATCGGCATCAGGCCACTCGATTTGAAGCCCGACGTAGCTTGTGCATCGAACTGCACGGGATACGCGAGCCACCGATCCGCGCCACTGACCAGATCGCGCAATCGCAATCCTGTCTGACCATCCACGCGGGTGGCGTAGACCAGGCGCTGTCCGTTCGGCGACAGCACCGGATGCATGGCACTGCCCGGTGCATGCACGACCGTCACTTCCTGGTCGGTGCGCAAATCCCGGCGCACGATCTTCCACACTGGGAGACTGCCGTACTGATTTCCGGAATCCTCCGAAGCAGACGCGAAATAGACATAGTGACCATCGGCGGATGGCGCGGGCCCGATCGCTAAACGCTCAGGCGCGCTCTTGGGTGGCGCAAGCACCGTGCCCGTGGCACTCGCGACGTCGTACTTCCAGATGCCGACTGCAGCGTACAACTTCGCCGCGAAGTTCACATAGATGGACTTGCCATCGGCCGACCAGATCGGCGCACTGAATGAGGGATCGCCCTGCGCCTGCGATAGTTGCCGCAGACCCGAACCGTCGGCATCTGCAATCCACAAGTTTTGATTGCCGGAGCGATCGCTGATGAACGCGATGTGCTTACCGTCGGGGGAATAACGCGCCTGGCTCTCGAAGGCCAATCCGCCGAGCAGCCGTTTGGCCGGACCGCCCGCGACATCGACTGTGTACAGCTCGCCGAGCAGATCGAAGAGGATGGTCTTGCCGTTCGGGGCGAGATCCACCCCCATCCACGTGCCTTCGTCGGTCTGGAACTGCACCTGGCGCGCAACCTTCAGCGGCAGCGCCTGTTCCATCGTCGGCGCGTCGGCCGCGGTGAGCCCTGCCTGCAACAGTCCTGCCCCAGCAGCCAACAGCAACCAACGTCTTCTCATCGAATCATTTCGCACGCTTCTTCCCCGCTTGAGCGGCGCGAATTTCTTTCATCCG
>NZ_JAEUPY010000864.1 GCF_016790065.1 Steroidobacter sp. | reverse complement strand
GTTGGAACCAAGTCAGCGTCGAGCTGTTCGCCACCAACCTCACCAACGAAAACCGCTTGATGGATCCGTACTGGGGCTGGTTCCAGGCCAACCGCACGCGGCCTCGCACAGTGGGCATCAAGGTAGGTATCGCGTTCTGATATAGATGAGGCGATGAGCAAGCGGTGGCCGTCATGGTCACCGCTTTTTTTTGGCAACTCGTCGCGCTTGTCTAGTTCGGTAGCGCGAAGGCCAACATGTAGTCGCCGGAGGTGGTGCCCATTCCCTGGTGCCCGCCGGCTGCAATCACGACGTACTGCCTGCCATTGGCGATATAACTCATCGGCGTCGCTTGGCCACCTGCCGGCAACCGTCGTTTCCACAGTTCCTTACCGCTCGCGGTATCGAAGGCGCGGATCGCATCGTCCATCGTTGCTGCGATGAAGGTCACGCCGCCGCCAGTGAGCATCGGCCCGCCGCGGCTGGGTGTGCCCCAGCCAATGGGGATGGGCAAGCGGCCCAACTTCTCGATGCTACCCAAGGGGACTTCCCAGACGATCTTTTGCCGCTCCAAGTCCAGCGCCATGAGCGTTCCCCAGGGAGGTGGATTGCAAGGAATGTCGAATGGCGACAGCACGCGTCGAGTCAGGCCGTGCCGATACGGGCCGACAGCTGTTGCATTGGCTGGGGCATTACCTGGGGTGTTATCCGCGACGGCTAGCGAAGCGGCGATGCGAATCGTGCTGGCGATCAGCAATTTGCGCTGTGGGTCATAGGCGCGCATGCCGAGATTGGTGCCGCCGATGTAGAGCGGAAACATGATGGTGCCATCGACGCTGACGGGATCGTAGAGGCCGGTCGAGCGATAGCGCGCGATCGTCTCGCGGCACCGTTCACGATCCCAGAGCGTAATGCCCCAAGCATCCTCCGGGCGCAGGCCCTGCGGCATCAGTGCCGGCATGGTCGCAGGAATGGGTTGGGTGGGCGAGGTCCATTCGCCGGCCAGGTCGCTCGCAGGGAAGGGCCGTTCCTCGATCGGGAACAGCGGCTCGCCAGTTTCCCGATGCAACACGAACACTAGTCCTTGCTTAGTCAACTGCACGACTGCGGGAACCGTGCGGCCCTTGATCTCCAGGTCGATGAGCATGGGTGCGCTCGGCAGGTCGTAGTCCCAGATGTCGTGGTGCACGGTCTGGTAGCTCCAAACGATTTTCCCCGTCGCGGCACGCAGGGCGACGATGGAGTTCGCATAGCGGTTGTCGCCGGGGCGCAGCCCGCCGTAATGATCCATCGAGGGGCTCGATGTCGGCAGAAAAACCAGATCGCGAGCAGCGTCCGAGGACATGTCGGCCCAGACATTGCCGCCACCGAAATCCGCGGAGTTGCCGTTGTTCCAGGTGAGGGCAGCTGCATCCGTCGGATCGTCGGGTAGCGGTTCGAAGGTCCACTTCGGTTCACCGGTGCGTGCATCGAAGGCACGCACGGTGCCACGAGGACGGTTCGGCAAGTAGCCGTCCAGAATTGCAGAGCCGAAGATGGCGATTCCATTTACCACCATGGGTGGTGCGTTGAACTTGACCGCGCCGGGTTGGGACAGCGGCGGGCCGCTGATTTCGACCTGGACTTCGCCATTGTGGCCGAAGTGCTCGCAGCGCTGGCCGGAGCGCGCATCGATCGCAAAGATGCGCAGATCGTTCGTGCCCATGAGCAAGCGTTCCGCGCACGGTGCTTCATTCGGCGCGTCGGGATCTCGCCAGGCAGCGACCGATCTGCACACATATTTCATGTCGCCTTCCAGTTCGATCGTCAGGCCGGGATCGAAGACCCACTTTTCAGCGCCGCTCGCAGGGTCCAGCGCGATGATGCGATTCCACGCCGTGCAGGCGATCAGCGATCCGCCGGCGATGATGGGTGTATTGGCGAAATCGCTCTTTTTCACCTGGCGCGGATCGCGGCGTGAGGTCTCACCGGTGCGATAGACCCACGCGAGTTCGAGGTCAGCGACGTTTTGCGGTGTGATTTGCAGGGCGCGGGTATATTGAGTGGCCGAGGCGCTCGCAGCGAAGTGCGTCCATGGTGCATCGATGACCGTGTCCGTTCCGGACGGCGCGACGGCGAAATTTTTTACGTCCAGATCGGCACGCAGTCCGTATATGCCGATGCTCCATGTGATCACGGTCAGCAACGCCAAGGCTACGGCTGCATACAGCGCACGCTTGGGATAAGTCATCGCCGCCCACGTGAGCAGCACACCGGCGCAGGTCACCGCGACCCGAATCGGGACGGCGACACCCACCGCAATCCAAGGTACCAGTGCCGCCGCAGTCGCAGGCACGCCCCAGCGCCAAGCCCGATCGACTCGTAACCATGACAGCACTGCAGCCAGGATCAGCGGCAATAGCATTGAAGCGAGCAGCGTTACGGAGAAGAGCCAAAGCGTTGTCTGAGTGTTCAATGAGGTTCTCTTCTCACAGCAAGGCTACTCGGCGAGGCT
>NZ_JAEUPY010000856.1 GCF_016790065.1 Steroidobacter sp. | reverse complement strand
GAGACGTTCTTGAGTGAGCCTGGCATCCAGATCGCATTCGAGGTCGCATTGATCGACCAGCTGATCCTCATCGACCGGCTCCAGCGAATGGTCGGCCGGCTGTCGTTCACGCCAGTCGTGCAACACATGGCCGGCAACTTTGAGCAGATAAGCCTGTGGATTGCGTACGCCAACCAGATTGGGCGTGCGTAACAGGCGCATGTAGGTTTCCTGCGCCAGGTCCTCGATATCCACCGAGACACGCATGCGCCGTCGCAGGAACTGCAGCAGGCTGCGATTCCAGTGCTTCCGCCAGCCGTCGATGAGCGATGGATTGGACATGGGCAAGTTATGGGGGCGCTCCTTATATAGGCGCCGCCGCCCCGAAATCGGCCCCCCAAAAATCGCCGATTTCGTGTAACCGATTGACTAGTCGACTGAAATAGTCGTTATCAAGCGCCAGTCTAGCGCCAGAAAGTCGCCTCATAGCACCGAAATAGCCAGTGCTAGCATTGCTTGCAGTCTCAACCAGCAAACGCTAGCATTGCTAGCATCGAGGTATCAGAGTGAATAGCGTGGCTCAACTCATGGTCCGCAATCTGCCGGAAGAATTGGTCAAGGCGCTGAAGCAGCGCGCGGCAAAACACAACCGAAGCGCCGAGCAGGAGCATCGTGAAATTCTGCGCGCAGCACTACACGGGCCGCAGCGACGTCATCTTGCGGACGTGCTGGCATCCATACCGAACGTCGGCAACGACGAGGATTTCACGCGCCAACAAACCGATCGCCGAGGCTGAACCATGTATCTAGTCGACACGGATGTCATCAGCGAAGCTCGCAAAGGCGTCAAGGCAAATGCGGGCGTTCAGGAGTTCTTTCGGAAAGCGGCTCGTGAAGAGGCCCCACTCTACCTATCCGTCGTCACGGTCGGTGAAATGCGGCAAGGGATCGAGATCATTCGTCATCGCGGTGATCAACCGCAGGCGGATCACTTGGAGCAGTGGCTGAATCGAATCACTGCGGATTACTCGGACGCCATTCTTCCCTTCGATGAGGAAACCGCTCACGTCTGGGGCCGGCTGCGGGTACCGCATCCGGAGAATCCATTGGACAAGCAGATCGCCGCCACCGCGCTGATCTACGACCTCACGGTCGTCACGCGTAACAGCGATCACTACGAACCCACGGGCGTCCGGTTCCTCAATCCGTTCTCGTGACTATAGAACCCGTCGCGACTCAGTGACCGCCTGCGCCGCCCGGCTCGGGCAATTGCACGTCGGGTGGTGTCAGGTGGAGCAGGTTCTCGACGAAGTAGTCCCAGGTCCTCAAGTTCACATAGCCGCTCTGCCACAGGTTGTTGTGGGTCAGTTCCGGCAGGATCTGCATGTCGAAGCGTTTGCCGTGATCGATCAGTGCCTGCGCCAGTTGGAAAGTTTGAGCGACATGCACGTTGTCGTCGATCAAGCCATGCATCAGCAACAGCTTGCCTTGTAGGTTGCCGGCGATCTCCATATTGGTGGGGTACTCGAACTCGCGCTGACCTGGCTTCGGTGGCGCGGTGGCACGCCAGGTTCCGTAGTCATGACTGCCGGCGCCGGCAACGCCGACTTTGTAGAACTCCGGATGTTGAAGCAACGCCCGCGCCGCGCGCCAACCGCCGTTGGAATGCCCGTAAACGCCTACCCGACTCACATCGATGAAGGGATAGCGCTTGTCCAGCTCGCGCATCGCATGGATGCGATCATCGTAGAATGACGGCTCGGTCATCTGCGGATCTTCGAAGTGCAAGCGCGTCTTGCTGGATCGATACCCGGCCTCGCGACCTTCAAACTCCATCACGGCGAAGCCGAGCTGTGACATGGCCAGTGCGCTGCCATGCCAGGACAACGAACCCAGGAACTGCCATTGGATGAAATCGCCGTCGAAGTAGCCAGACTCGATCAAGGGATACGACTGGGTCGGGTCGAGATCATGGGGCAAGTACAGTACGCCCTGCAGATCGGAGCGGCCATCGAGCGACTTCACGCTGAAAGGAATCGGCGGCTGCCAGCCCTTCGCTTGCAATTGGCTGATATCCGCTCGCACGAGCTCCAGCGAAGCTTTACCGTCGGCGCGACGCAGGACGGTGACAGGCGCGGTCGTCACCGTCGAATGCGTATCGATGAACCACTTGCCGTCGGGAGAGAAACTCACATCGTGCTGAGCATTCTCGGGCGTGAGCAACACCGGCGCGCCGCCGTTCAAAGACACTCTATATAAATGAGCATGGTCCGGGTGGTGGCCGCGCTCGCGCCCTTTGGCGGTGAAGTACACCACGCGCTGGCGCTCATCGACCCTGACCACGCCACTGACCGCCCACTCTCCCTGAGTCAGCGGCCGGATCAGTCTGCCGGTGCGACCATCGTGCAAATACAAATGCCCCCAATCGGAGCGCATCGAATACACGACCACCTGCTCGCCATTACCCAGATATGAAAAGCGCTGTCGCAGATCGATCTCGGCCTCGCGGCTGTCCGTCACCAAAGCACGGGACTCGCCGCTCTTGGCATCGACGGCATAGGCAGTCGATGTAACGCCACCGGGATCGGATAACCCAACGAATACCGTCGAACCATCGCGGCTCCAGCTCACACCGCTGTTCGACGCCACGAACGGCTTCGGCACTCGCAGATCCAGACGTCCGCCATCGCGCATGTCGAAGATCATGAGGTCGGCCCGCTGCATCTTCGGGCTGTAGCGATAGGCCGTGTTGTTGAAGTGTACCGACGGCAACTGATGTGCCTTGCCCGGCTCCGTCGCCATCAACACCGGTTGTTTGTGTAGCTGACGCTCATCGACGCGATACGTGAGAAAACGCTCGCCGTCGGGCGACCATGTGCCGAACGGGGCGTCGGGATCGTTGCGACGTTTGCGTGTCAGCGTCAGCCCTCCATTCAAGCTGCCGTAGCGATAGTCCGCCACGCCGTCGGTGGTCAGCGGCGTGCGCTGACCAGTAAGCAAGTCGACACGAATGATTTGATTGTCGTCCAGATCCACGGCCCATCGACCGTTCGGCGACACTGTCCAGCCGGGTTCAGTCGCACGCGCAGGCTTCGAGGAAGAGTCGCTCACTTCCGCGGGTCGCGCAGTCAGCAACGTCTTGCGCGGACCTTGCAGATCCACTTGCCAATAGCGAGCCCCGCTCACCGTGTCTTCCTCGAACCAGAAGCTGCGGCCGTCAGCGCTCCAGTTCGGTTGCACGCTCGCGCCATGCACGAGTTTGCTCACGCGCCAGGGCAGGAACTCTGCAGCTCGCTCGTATCGTTCCTTGATCGTCGTCGGCGCGGCCGTCGCGATGCCATTCGACACGCACCCGAGCATCGCCAGACCCAACGACAGCATTGCCAGACGCTTGCCGGCCCGATGTTCCAACACTCGATTCATGAGGTCACTGCTTGGTGAGTTGAGTCCAATGAGCCAGCGCGCCGCGTACACGTGGTCGATCGCCGCCTTGTGCCGTCGCCGAACCGTTCATCACGTCGCCACGCAATGTCAGCCAGAGCGACACTTCGTAGTCGTAGCGTTCGGTGTCCGGCGTGCCGATGCGAGCGGCGAGCGTACCGGTGAGAACGCCTTCGCTGAAGCTTGCGCCATCCACGAGCGTCGGCAAGCCATCGCCCACCTTCGCGTGCACATCACCGTCGGCATGGATGTCGAGTTCAATGGGCACGTTTCTCTGATACGTCTCGATCTGTCCTCGCCACAAACCCACGACTTGTTTAGGCGGCGCGGCCAACGCAGGCGCTTTTCGACGTCGCGGTTCCTGCACCCGCCAGCGCGGCAACACACGAGCGACGATCTTCTCCGCCATCACATCGGCAAGCGGCGTCTTGCTGTTGCACAGGACGACGACCGCCAGTTTCTCTTCGGGCACCATCAGCAATAGCGTGGACACGCCGGCCATCACTCCGCCGTGAGAGACGACCTGATAGCCCGAACGCTCGATGGTATTGAAACCGACGCTATAACCCATCGCCGCATCACCTGATGTACGACGATGCATCTCATTGAGCGAAACCCCGCTCAAGATGGCCTTCTGATCCGGCAACGGCGTCTGCACGTGGAAAATGCCAAAGCGCAGCAGATCGTGAGCACTGGCATAAACAGCGGACGCACCAGGGCTATCGAAGTCATACGCGGGCAGCGGCACCCCATCCGGATCGTAGCGAGTGGCTACATAGGGTTCGAGTCCCGGCGCCACACCGACGGACGAGCGAGTCATGCCCAACGGGATGAACACCTCGTTGCGCAGAAAGTTCGCATAGCTGCGCCCGGAAACGCGCTCGACGATGTAGTCCAGCACGCCATAGCCCAGATTCGAGTATTCGTAGTACGTATGTTCGGACGGCACGCTGAGCAGGAAGCCATAGCGCCGCAAGGTCTCGTCCATCGACGGCGCGCGATACGGCTCGTCGGCATAGAACGGATTGAAATGATCGGGCAGGCCAGCCATGTGATTGGCCACGCGTCGCACGGTCGCCAGGCGAACATCGCCCACGCCCGACCGCAACTTCACACTGCCGAGATAATCATTGGCCGGAGCATCGAGATCCACCTTCCCCGCCTGCACCAGCATCATGAGCGCGGTGGCAGTAATCGGTTTTGAGATCGACGCCAACGAGTAAGTGGTGTGCTCGGTGGCAGCGATGCGACGCTCGCGATCAGCCCAGCCGAAGCCTTGCTGCCACAAAATCTTGCCGTCCTTGGCCACGGCAACGGCCAGCGACGGCACGGATTGTTCGACCAGCGCTGTGTTGATCTCGCTCCGCAGCGCCTCGATATCTCGCTCACTCAACGCCGCGGCTGAGGCCGCCGAGCATTGGAATGCCAGGACCAACAGTCCCCAGCGCATCAACTTTCGCATGATAAAGGAAGCAACTCCGGCAGCTGTTCTGCGTAGGCTTTCCAACGCTCGACCGAGCGCGAATAAATGGGCTGTCGCACCTGCCAGCGGCTGGGCGTCTGCACGGCACGGTTGCTGTTGTGGAACTGCAAGCACGCCTCATCCCAAGGCACATCCAGAAACTCGATCAGTCGACGCGCTTGGCCTTCGAGATCCGCGACGGTGTCTTCGTAACGAATCTCCAGCATCTTCAGCGGCAGCACCTGCTGCCAATGCTTCATCAGCCGTAGATACTCAGCACGGAAAAACGACAGATCGTCGAAGTCAGTCGCGTAACACTGATCCGCACCGAAGTTCTCCATCCAGATGGAGAGCGCGTTGTCGGCCGCCGCGCGCCGGCAATGAATGACTCGCGCGCCCGGGAACAACACAGCCGCGAACGCGAGTTGGAAATAGTTGAGTGGCGATTTGTCGCTGATACGAAGCAGCCCTTTGGGCGCACCGTCACGCAGCTCACGCAGATAATCACCGCCGATGGTACGACTGCTAACTTCATCCAGCAGTGTCGCGGCCTGCCACAGCTCGTGCTGCTTGCCTGACAGTCGTGCGGCGAGTCGCCCCAACGTCGGCAGCTCACCCGAGCCATGCATCATCGGATGCGCAGCGAGAATTTGTTCGGTCAGCGTCGTGCCCGAGCGCGGCAAGCCGACCACGAACACAGGTTGATCGGTGCCTAAACCAAACTGCCGACGCTCGGCGAAGAACGCCGCTGTGTAGGTTTGAATGAGACCATCGACCCGCCGACTGAGCGCATCTCGATCCAACGGACCACTGACACGCCGTCTCGCGGCGTTGGCCACTCGTGCCGCCCGAGCCGCACCTTCATAGTTGCGGCTTCTATCGTGATACTTCGCGACGCCATAGCCGATCAGCGCTTTGGCCGCATCTTGAACAGCATCGTCCCGCAGCGTTTGCTCGGCACGCGCCACCCAGACAGCCGACTCGGCATCGCCGCCATCGGCAGAGCGCTTCTCGTCTCGTAACAACGCCAGATACTGACCCAGCGCCATGGCGTGATCCGGCCGAAGCTTCAGCACATTCAAGTAGGCGCTGCGTGCGCCCTCGCCTTCACCCAAGTCTTCGAGCGTTCGCCCCAGCCCCAGCCAGCCTTCGACGTGACCGGGATCCATGGTCAACGACTGACGGAACAATGTTTCGGCATGAGTGACTTTACCGCGTGTCGAGAGCTGCCACGCCAACCGACTCCGTGAGGCCGCCATGCCTGGGTCGTACTTGAACGCACGATCGAAACATTCGACGGCATCTTCGAAACGCCCCCGATCGCTGAATAGCGTGCCCAGATTCAGATACGTGTCAGCACGAGTCGCATCGATCAGCAACGCATTCTTGAGCGCTGCGATAGCCGCGTCAGGCCGACGCAACTGCTTCATGGCGGTGCCTAGGTTGTGCCAGGCATCGGCATCGCGAGCGTCGATGTTGACTGCCTCGCCAAAGCACTGAGCAGCGTTGCTCAGCTCATTTAAAATGGCATACACCTGTCCGAGCCCGCACCAAGACTTTGCATCGTCCGGAGCCAACTCGCACGCGCGACGACCCGCCGCGATTGCGACCACTCGCGCACCTGACTGCGCACTCAGCACCGCCAGGCAGCGATGAGCCTGAGCATCGTCCGGCACCTGCTCGATGCGCTCATTGCAGATCAGCAGCGCACGTTTCACATCTCGCGCATCGAGTGCCGCATTGATCGCGAGCACCAGGGGCGAGCTGTCTGCTCGCCCCTGAGTGCCGAACTCTGCAGAAGGCTGTGACACGGTCACGATCAGAAGCTGTACTTCACACGTCCCAGCACTGCGCGCGGCGAGCCGTAGAAGTTATTGAAGAACGTCGTGCTGGACGCACGCTCCAAATACTTCTCGTCGAGCAAGTTGCGCAGATGCAGCGACAGTTCCCATTTCGGGATGGCGTTATACGACACGTGCAGATCGACGCGCTCGTAACCGTCGGCGTAGATCTGGCTCGGATTGCGGCGTGTGATGTACTCACGATCGCCGTAGCTCACCACCGTGCCACCCAGCACCAGGCCTTCGAGCACACCCGTCTGCACCTGATAGTCGGCATACAGACTGAACTGCCGGCCGATGGAGTCGTTGATGGACAGTCCGAAATTCGGATCGCGCTCATCGCGGAACTCGTTGGTCATCCAGGTCGCCGAGGCACCCACCGTGAAGCCAGTCAGCGGCGTGCCGTTGACCTCCGCTTCGACACCGCGTGTGCGATGTGCGCCGGCCGAAATGCTGAAGGATTGTCCTGGACCGTTGGCCGGATCCAGGATCGGACGGTTGTCGAGCGTCTGCTGATACACCGACAAGGTCGCGTCCAGCTTGCCGCCAAACCATTCGGTCTTCAGGCCCGACTCGTAACCCGAACCGGTCTCGGGATCCAGAATGCTATTGGTACGCGAACGTGCCGTGACCGGATTGAACGATTGCGCCCACACCGCGTACGCAGTGAAGTGATCGTTGATCTCGTGGCTCACACCGATACGCATGGTGAGCTCGCTCTTCTTCGAGTCGGTGCCCGAATTGTTCAGATTGTTGAGCCGCTCGATCTCGGACCAGTCGTAACGTGCACTGAGCAACAACTTGGTCCGCACCGGCAAGCCGAGCACGGCCTGCGCATACACAGCCTTGTTCTTCACCGTGGTCCGGTTGTCGGAATACACACTTAGGTTGCTGTCGTTACCAATGCCTGCGCCGGCAAAGTTGCCGGCGTACAGATTGGCCGGGCCCAGATACGCGTAGCGACCCAGGTAGTCCTCCTGCAGACGGTTCATCTCAGCGCCCACCAGCACCTGGTGCTCGGCGCCGAAGGCATCGAAGCTGCCGGCCAGCCGCAACTCGGTGGCCCAACGATCCTGATTCACTTCCTGCGTATTGGCATACATATAAGCATCGCCAACGCCGCCGAAGTCGAAGCCGTAGCTGTCGAAGATCAGCTTGGTGTCATCCTTGCTGCCCTGGAACAACACGCTCGCCAGCCAACGATCGCTGAGCGTCTGATCGATGCGCAGGATGGCATCCAGAATCTCCTCGTTCGACTTCTCTTGGCTGGGGATGCCGAAGTAGAAGGAGCGCGGCAGGTTCGCCGGCTCGATCCGATTGCCGATCACGTGGGTGGGAATGCCGGGATTCGGGATGTACTCCGAGCCCTGCGACCACAACTGCAGCAGCACGCGCGTACGCTCGCCGATCAGTGCTTCGAAGCTCGGCGCGATCAAGCGCGTCTGAGTCTCGACACCATCGACGAACGAGCCGGCGTCGCTGTAACCCGCGTTGATCCGGCCGCGCAAGGTGTTGGCATCGTTGAGCGGACCGGTGACATCGGCGTCGACGCGATACGTCTCATACGAACCGGCCTGGGTGGAGATGTTGCCTTCGAACACATCCTTCGGCTTCTTGCGCACCAGGTTGATGAAGCCACCGAGCGACCCCTGACCGTAGAAGCCGGCCGGGCCCTTCACCACTTCGATGCGCTCGAACGCGGCCGGGTCGAACGACGACAGCGAGCCGCCGAACGAGAAGCCGTCGGAGCGAACACTGCCTTCCTGACCACGCATGGTGAAGCGGTCGCCGCGGAAGCCACGGCCCGCGAAGGCACCCGGTGCAACTCGTCCAGGCGACACGCCCGAAGAGATTTCCACCGCGCTGATCGTGTCCTGCGCGAAGCGCTTCTCGATGGACTCCGCGGTGACGATGGAAATCGCCTGCGGCGTTTCGCGAATGGTCAGCGGAATCTTGGTGGCAGTCGAATTGATTTTCAGTCGAGAGCCGGAAACGATGATTTCCTCGGCGTCTTCGCTGACTTTCTTACTATCGTCGTTCGCTTCCTGTGCCATCAGCGGCAAGGCTGCCAGCGCCAGCGCCGGCGCTGCGTACATGGCACTGAGCGATACTTTCTTGTCGGAGACCGATTGAGACCGGGACGACGTGTTGGAGTGATTCATGGGTTCCTCGTGGCGGCCAGCGATGCGCGCGATCCTGTCGATCGCAACGTCATCTCACTTCACTCAACGCCGCTCGAGCAGCGAACCCGTAAACATTCTGCAATGTGCGCGACGATTATTTTCAGCACGCGCCAAAAACTCTCGACAATGTTTCAACGCGATCGCCAATTTCTTCTCTACCGTAGAAACACTGAGACCCAACGACTCAGCCACCTCGCGCTGACTCACGTCTTGCACACGACATAGAAAGAATATTCGCCTCGTCAATGGTGGTAACGACTCCAGCGCCGCATCCAACACTCGCAGCGCCTCTTCACCCGCGAGCCGACGTTCGGCGTAGCACGCGTCGAGTTCATCCTGCAGGCGCGCACAATCCATCTCATAGCTGACGCGGCGCCGTTCCCCACGAAAATAACTGGCCGCCTCGCTGCTCGCGGCTCGATAAAGATAGGCCCGCATGCTATCCGTGGTCGGCGGTTGCTTCTGTCGCAGCAGCTTTTCAGCAAGGCGCTGAAACAAATCCGCCGAGGTGTGTACGCAGCCTACCTGGCGAGTGAGAAAGTGCAGCAGTGCCGATTCGTTCTGGATCAGCGCCTCGACGATGTCACTGTTCGCGACCTTCATCGGCGCTACCAGAGAGCACGCAGCGTCAGCACACAGCTGCGCGGTGTGCCATAGATATTATTGCGGCGTGCATCGCCAACCACCGAGTAATAGCGTTTGTCCGCCAGGTTGTCGCCGAAGATGCCCACCAACCAATGTTCGGAGATTCGATACTGCAACGACGCGTTCCAGATGGCACGACTGCCCTCCTCGAATCGATACAGCCGCGCGACCGCGTTCTCGTCCAGCGCCAGCCCATCGAAATGCGTGCGCGATTGCGCGACCACGCCGGTGCTAACGCTCCAGCGCGATAGCCGGCCGGGCAACTGCCAGGTACTCCAAGCCTTGAGAAGATGTTTGGGCGAGTAACCGAGCAACGATGCCAGCTCGGACGCACCGCCACTGCGACTGGTTTGAGTGAAGGTATAGCCGAGCAGCATCTGCCATCCCGGCGCGACGTGGCCGCTCAACTCGGCGTCGAAGCCCTCGCTGGTGATATCACCCAACGGTAGAAAACAACATTGACCGCCTTCCGTCCCAGACAGCACGGGATATGCGGGATCGGCAACAGCCTGCCCGGTGCGATCCAGGCGATAGACAGCGAGCGCTGCGTTCAACGAACCGTGCACGCGTCCTTTCAGGCCGACCTCGTAGTTCGAGCCAG
Organism: Steroidobacter sp.; assembly: GCF_016790065.1. Lineage (GTDB taxonomy): Bacteria > Pseudomonadota > Gammaproteobacteria > Steroidobacterales > Steroidobacteraceae > Steroidobacter. The sequence continues at coordinate 2,320 of NZ_JAEUPY010000856.1, read as the reverse complement.
CCGCGGGATCGAGTGCCGTGCCGGGCAGCGGCGCACGCAAGTTCACGCTCTGCGGCTGATACGTTTCGGCGTAGCTCACATACGCCGTCCATTCCTCCGCCAGATCCCAAGTCAGTGCCGCACTCGGAATCGATCTGCTGACGCTATGACTCTCACTGATCGGTGTATCCAATGTGCCGTCCGGAGCGCCGCGTTGATACACCTGGCGGTAGCGATACTCTCCGTAGCGAGCAGCCAGCGTCAGTCGCAATGCTTTTTGCAGCTGCAGCCCGAGCGATGCGTAGTAGCCGTGCTGGGAAGGGCCGAGCTCCGAATAGTATGTGCCCACGTACTCGATCGGCACGGCGTAAATCGTCGGATCGAAATCGAACACGTCGACGGCGGGACCCGTGACAGCGTCAAAGTAATTCGTCGCCCGGATGTCTTTCTGCCCGCCCGCATCGACTTTCGCGTAATCGGCGCCGACGGTGTACCGATGTTGCAGCCCGAACGCGTTGAACGTGCCGCTCGCCGACAGATCGAGCAAATCCTGAGCCGAGCTGAGATCGCTGCCTCGCATGTACGCGCGCGGCCCAGTGCCCGTCGTCGAGCTGACCGCACCTAACGCGAGGAATTGCCGGTTCTCACTGTCCTGCTCCAATCTCGTCAGGTTCAGTTTGAGCATGCCGGTCGCACCGTACTTGTGCTCGACCCGAGCAAAGGCTTCGCGAGTCGTCGAGAACCAATGCGACCAGTCCGGATTGAATGCGGTCTCGCGCGACAACTGCAGATCACGGCCATCGTCGTAGCGCATGACGCCGGAGACGAAGTAGTTGTGTTCCTTGCGTCGCTCGTAGCTGGCACCGGCGATCAACGTGGTGTCGGCTGCAATGTCATACTCGAACGTGCCGAAGAACAGTTTTTTGTCGGACTCGGCGCGTTCGTAGAAATAGTCTTTCCCCTCGTACGCAGCGACGACACGTCCGCGCAGTCGGTCATCGTCGGTGATGGCGCCCGTGACATCCAGCTCGGCACGACCCATGTTCCAGCGACCGGCGGACACATTGACTTGAACCTGAGGCGTCGCCAGTGCTCGCTTGCGAACCAGGTTGATCACGCCTCCCGGCTCGCCTGCGCCGGTGAAAATGCCATCCACACCTCGCAACACTTCGATGTGGTCGTAGGCAGCGGTGTCCGGTGTCAGAAACGATCCGAAGCCACCGGTGTACGCCGGGGAGCCGCCATCGATCTGCACCGTGTGAATCTCAAACCCTCGCGACAGGTAGTAGCTGTCGACCGAGCTGTAGTTCACCGCGGTCACACCGGTGGTCTGGGTCAGCACTTCCAGTAGCGAAGTAAGGCTCTGTACCTCGATACGCTCGCGAGTGACGACCGAGACCGACTTCGGCGTCTCCCGCAACGACTGGCCGGACTTCGAGGCGACGCTGACTTCGTTGTCGAGCGCGCCGAACACGTTCACTGTCTCTATGCTCGGCGCGATCTCATCGCTTGGCGGTGCCCTCGGCGCGCCGAGCTCGATCAATACCGTGTCCGGTGAGATCTCGCGTGCACTCAGCTTGGTGCCCGCCAGCAGCAGCTCGATGGCGTCCTTCACAGTCAAGTCCGCATGCAACGTCGGCGCTCGCAGCCCGTCGACCAGCGCCGGATCGAACACGATATTCCTGCTGGTTTGTTGTCCGAGGGTACGCAAGGAGTCGGCCAGTGCCTGCGCCCCCAGATCGAAGCGATAAGTCACGGCCTGCGCTTGAGCGCACGACGCGCCCAGCGCAAATAAGGTGAACAGCATGGCGCGCGCCGAAAGCCGGCGTCGGCGACGATTCATCCCACTCCCCATCTTCTAATATGAATGTTGATCGAACCGTGCTGGCATCGATGCCGGGCATCGAGAGCTGGCGGTAGTAGACGGTTCAGCCGTCCAAACACCCCCACGGCCGGCCGCGAAACCTCAACGACCGCTGGCGGACTGCCGTGGCAACAGGCGAATCTGCGAGCCTTCTCGCACCAGGCGCAAGTGATGCATCTCTGCCATCGCTCGCGCGAAACTGAGGTTGTCGCCGGTGCGGAAGATGCCGCCGATCAGCAATCCGGCGACGGCCGCGTCGTCGATGACGAGTCGGGTCTTGTCGTACCGATTCATCTCGCGCGCCGCTTCGGCCAACGTGGTCCGGTCGAGCATGATCTCACCGCGGCGCCAGGCAGCAACGCTGGCAGGTGCCGGCGTGTCGATGCGGGGCTCGCTCTGTGCCAGCCACGTCAGCCTTTGCCCGGGCTGCAACGTCACGGCGGACGATGCTTGTTCCTCGGACGACACGATGACTTT
>NZ_JAEUPY010000811.1 GCF_016790065.1 Steroidobacter sp. | reverse complement strand
GATCGGTGCCATCGTGGATGGTTGCATTCGCGATGTGAGTCAGACGCGCGACATAGGATTCCCCATCTGGAGTCGCGGTCCGTGTTCGATCACGGGGAAGTGGCGGCTACAGACGGTAGCTGTCAATCAACCTGTGACCATCGACGGCGTGCAATGCGCGCCGGGTGATTTGGTGGTTGCGGACGAGGGCGGCATTTGCTTCGTGCCGCGCGATCTCGTGCCGTCGGTGCTTAGGCGGGCGCAAGAGATTATCGCGGGCGAGGCCAGGCGCTATGCCGACATCGCAAACGGCATGTCCGTGCCCGAGCTGGCCAACAAAACCCATGTGTTCAAGTTCGGCAGCTGAGGCACACAGAATGATTGAGCGAGAAGTCGACGTCACCACCCGCTTCGGCGTCATGCCGGCCTTTACTGCTTGTGCCGACAGCACCCGCCAGGTTCCTGCCGTGATCTTTTTCATGGACGCATGGGGCATGCGTGAGGAGCTGAAAAACATGGCGCGACGGATTGCGAAAGAAGGTTACTTTTGCATCCTCGCCGATCTGTACTACCGATACGGCCAGGTTCGTTTCGATCTAACGAAGCGGCACGAGGGCATGGCCACGGTGATGCGTGCCGCTTACCACAACCTCACTGATGACAATGTTCGCGATGACGTCGCTGCGATGCTCGGTTACCTCGCCGCTCAGCCACAGGTGCGCTCAGGGCCGATTGGCACCGTCGGCTATTGCATGGGCGGGCGTTTCATCACCAACACTGCGCGTCAGTTTCCGGAGCAAATCGTTGCTGGAGTGTCGATCTGCGGCACGCGACTGGTTACGGATCAGCCCGACTCGCCGCACCTGCATCTCGATGGCATCAAGGCACGGCTCTATTACGCCTTCGGGGAGCAGGACCATACCACTCCGCCGAACTACATCAGCAGCTTCCAGAGTGCACTCGAAGCGTCGGGGTTGAGCTTCGGCATCGACACGTATGCGGGGGCTGAGCACGGCTATTGCTTCGCCGAGCGCGCGGCGTACCAACCGAAAGCCTCGGAGGCGAGTTGGTCCAAGCTGTTTGAGTTGTACCGCCGGACCTTGATCTAGCGATCCAACGATGCCGTGGGTCCCTCGCCATTCCGTACTCGCCGTCGTATTCGCGACGTACCTGGTCTGTTTCATGGATCGGATGGTCATCGCCAGCGTGCTGCCGATGATCGTCGCCGAGTTCAGTCTGGACTCGCTGCAAGCGGGCATGATCCTCAGCGCCTTTTTCGTGGGCTATTCGCTGCTGCAGATTCCAGGAGGAATACTTGCCGACCGCTATGGCCCGAGGCGCGTCATCGCGTTCTCGCTGGTGGCGTGGTCGGCGTTCATCGCCGGCACTGGGCTGGTGGGAACGCTTGGAGCGTTGTTGGTCATGCGGTTGCTGTTCGGAGCAGCGGAGGGCGTGTTTCCCGCGGCCGCCTCGAAGTGCTTGGTGCTTTGGTTCCCGCCGACTGAGCTGGGCCGTGCCAACGGCATCAAGCTCGCGGCCACACAAATCGGACCTGCGATAGCGCCGCCGTTCGCGGCGTTCATGATCTTGACCTTCGGCTGGCGCGGTGTGTTTCTGAGCCTGATCTTGCCGGGTCTGTTGTTGCTGCCGTTGGTGCTTCGATACATCAAGGAACCAGTGGTCACGTCTGCCGCCGAACCTAATAGCGAACCGTCGAAGATCGGCAGCATCGGCTCGGCATTCGAAGTGTTTCGGAGCAAGCAGCTGCTGGGGTGTGCGCTGGTACTGTTTCTAGCCCTGAGTGCGAACTGGACCATTCTGAGCTGGTTGCCGACGTACTTGATCAAGGCGCACGGTTTCAGTATTTCCAAGATGGGCCTGTATTCGGCCATTCCGTCGTTGGGCGGCACGCTCGGGTATTACCTCGGCGGCTCCATTTCGGATCGATACTTCGCCGGCAAGCGTGTCGTGCCGATTTCCGCGGGGCTCGCGTTGAGCGCTGCCTTCACGTATCTGGCAGCTCAATCGTCGACGGGCGAGGTTGCGGTTGGCTTTCTGACGCTGACGTTGTTCTCGCTGTGTATCGCGCTATCCGGTCTGTTTACGCTGCCCTTGTTGTTGGTGCCGAAGCGCTTGGCCGGCACCGCACTGGGAGTCGCTAACACTGCGGGCCAATGCGCAGGTCTGCTGTCGCCGCTTGCTGTGGGTTGGCTATTGTCGGTGACCTCCGAAAACTATCAGGCGGTGCTGCTAGCCCTCGTGGGCCTGCTGGCCATGGGGTCGGTAGCCGCCTTGCTGATCCAGAGAGCTGCCCCGGCGCGTGAGGTACCCTGCCTGGAATAAGGATTTTGGCGCTTGGTGCGTATTAGTCTTAGGAGAGCTCTAAAACCGGTTGGCTAGGGACTCGTGAATGCCCGTTTCGTCTGATCCCGCGCCAACGCAGGCGCCGCTGTCCGACCCCGGTGCGCCGCCGGCGTCCGACCTCAGCGTGTCCGAAGGGACCCTGATCGTGGCTCAGATGCGGCCGGCGCTGGTGAAGTTCTTCGAGCGTCGCTGCGGTTCCAGCGACGAGGCCGAAGATTTGGCGCAAGACGTGCTGGTGCGAGCCTTGGCCCACGTCACCTGGAAAACATCGGAACAAGCAAAGGGTTACATTTTCCGGGCGGCGGTGAATCGGTGGCGCGACCGTGGGCGGCGGGTAGTTACGCACGGCACCACCGTGCAATGGAATGAAGAAACCATCGGCGCTGCCGGTGCCGTGGAGTCGATTACCAATGAGGAAATCGTCCCGGAACGCGTACTAATAGTTGAGCAGGAGCTGTTTCACGTGGCCACCGCTTTGCAGGAGCTCAGCGAGCGTGCCCGCGACGTGTTCATGTTGGTCCGGCTCGAAGGCATGAGGCAGAGCGCCGTGGCGGAGATGCTGGGCATCTCGGTGAGCACCGTCGAAAAGGAGCTGGTGAAAGCGTTGGCCCATCTTGCCCGGTGCGCCAGCCGTAGGGACGACACATGACTTCCCAGGATAGGACTCGAGATTCCGACACGTCTTCCGCCGATCGCGAAGGCCTGGCTGCGCAAGCGTTCGTGCGGCGCCAGTTCGGCCCGTGGAGTGAGGCGGACGAATCCGAACTCAAGAACACGTTGGCGGGCGATGCGGTCTTCGCCAGTGCCTTCGAGCTGGTGGAGCAATCTTGGACCGAGGTCGGCCGGCATGCTGCTTCTGCCGAACTGATGGTGCTTAGAGAGCAGGCGCTGGCTCGTGCTCGTCGCTCGAACAGCCGTCGTTGGTGCGCGCCGGTTCGCCCTTGGTGGCGCAGAACCGATGTGAGAGTGGCTGCGATGGCCGCGAGTTTGCTGGTCGTGCTCGGGGCCGGCTATCACTGGGCACCGTTTGGTTTTCGGCCTGGCGAATATCGCACCAACGTCGCTGAGCAACGCGTGATCGAGCTCAAGGACTATTCGCGGATCGCGCTGGATGCTGCCACACGCGTCAAAGTGCGGTTCACCAATGACGCACGAATCGTAGAGCTGATCGAAGGGCAGGCGCAGTTCTCGGTGGCGCGCGATGCGGGTCGACCGTTCAAAGTACAAGTCGGTGGCCGCACCATCGTTGCTCTAGGAACAAAATTCACCGTCGAATATATCGACCGTGAATTCAATCTCGCGATGCTCGAGGGGCGCGTGGCTGTGATTTCGGATTTGAGCTCTGCAGCTGCGACTGTCACGCCCACGCAGGTATCTTCGACGAAGGCGCCTCCCGCTCAGCGAAGCGCAGCGGCGGCTCGAACTTCCCGCATCAACAATACGCCGGCCGACGTCATTGAGCTCTCGGCGGGCGAAGCGTTACATATCGCCAAGGGCGGCGAACCCAAACTCACCAAAGCCGACTTGAAGGCCGCCAATGCGTGGCGCGAGGGCAAAGTCATTTTCGACGATGCCCCGCTCGAGGAAGCCATCCGCCAGCTGAATCGTTATTCGAGCCTGCAAATCATGATCGCCGATCCGTCACTGGCCGGCATGCGAGTCAGCGGCATCTTCGATGCCGGCGACGCGCAAGCGTTCGTGGAGGCGGTGCAGGGCGCCATTCCAACGACGGTTGACTACTCCGACCCCGCCACGATTCGCTTGCACGCCCGCCGCTGAACTCGTTACTTCCGGCCGACCACCAACACTTCGAACGTTCCGGCCACGGCTTCGCGCTCGCCATCTTTGCCATCGACGAAGTTGGCGGACGGCAGGTAGAGCCGGTCGGTGCTCGGATCGAAGGCAGCGGTGCGAGCGCCTTCATGGGTGCGCACTTGTTGGACGGGCTGTACCTTGCCGTTGGCATCCAACTTGAGAACCGTCAGCGTGCCATTGTTGCTGGGAATGAATACCAGTCGTTTCACGGAATCGAAGATCGCGCCGTCGGCGCCCTCGCCAATGGTCGCGCTGCCCTTGTCGGCTCCAGTTCGCGCCTCGATCAATTTGGCGACGCTGTTGTGACAAGCTGAGATCAGCAAACCGGTGACGGCGTCGAGCGCCAGACCCGTCGGTTCTTCGCAACCTTTCATCGCGTAGCGCGTCACGACTTTGTGAGTATTGCTGTCGATGACGACGATCTCGGCAGTGTCTTCGATGTTTAGATAAACGCGGCCGTGGCCGTCGGACGCCGCTGCCTCAGGCTTGCCGCCGACCGGGATGGTTGCGACCGCCTTGGCCTTGGTCAGGTCCACCAAGGTTACGTCGTTGCTCTCGCCGTTCATCACGAACACCAGTTTGCTGGCCGGGTCGTACAACGCCGCGTCCGGGCCTTTGCCGACCGGGATCTGGGCCTTGATCTGTCCGCTGTGCCGGTCGAACAGCGTGGCCTGGTTGCTGGCCCAGTTGGTGCTCAACATCAGCGAACTGTCGGGAATGATCAGCACCGCGGCGACTTCGTTGCCGGCGACGAAGTGCGGGGTGACTTTGTTGGTTTGCAGGTCGACGGTCATCACACCGTCATTGCGAGCCATGTAGAGCCGGTGGGCTGTGCTGTCGACCGAGACATAGTCGTAGCCGCCGTCCTGGGCTTTGATGTGCTGGACCACCGAGTACGGTGCCGCGGCGTCGGCCGCCAACGTTCCCTGAGCCGCAAGCAGGCCGCCAGCGGTGACGATGGCGCTCGTTATCGTGGTCGACCATGTGCGAAGAATCGAGGTCATGGCGCTACCTTTTTGTAGGTGTGGAGTTGATCCGGCGGCATTGTGAAGCGTCCCCGCTGACGGCTCGCTGACGGTTCGCACCGCCGGTTTGGTGTGTCGCTGACGATTGCCGATTGGTTTTCCAACGCCGTGCGTCCTACTACGAATCTCGGCCAATGGCTGGGCGTGGGGGACGTGGTCAATTGTGAATTACCTGAAGCTCAGGCGTGCCCAGTGGATCCTGGCATGCTTTCTGATTTCGGCCGGCGTGCTCTCGGCGTTCCCTTCCATCGACATCCACATATCGCGACTGTTCTTCGATCAGGGCTTCCCCTTGAAGGAGCAGTGGACTCACCGGCTGATCCATGAAGGGATGGCTTATTTCCTGTGCGGCTCGCTGGGCACGGTGATCGGAATCTACGGCTACAACCGGCTATGGCAACGTAATATCTGGAATATCGACGGACGCAAGGTCGGTTACCTGTTGCTGGTCTTGATTCTGGGGGCGGGCCTGATGGTCAATGTGGTGCTCAAGGATGGTTTTGGGCGGGCCAGGCCACGGGACATCGAGGAGTTCGGCGGCTCCAGGCAGTTCACCCCGGCGTTCGTCATCGCTGCCGAATGCGACAAGAACTGCTCGTTCTCTTCGGGTGAAGGTGCCGGCGGATTCTTCTCGCTGGCGTTGGCGGCCGCGTTGAGTAGAAGGCGCGCTGCGCTGGTCGCAGCCGTAGGTCTTGGAGTGGTGGTCTCCTGGTCGCGCATCGCCTCCGGCGCGCACTTTTTCTCGGATACCGTCGTTTCTTTCTTTGTAATGCTGATCTTCACGGACGCTCTGTATTACTACATGTTCGTGCCCAAAGAGGTGCGGCAACCCAGCTTGGCTGTGGCAGCGGTCCCCGCTGGCGGCGAGATATCGCTGTGAGGGTTGGTTTGAAGCGTGGCTTGCAGGTGTCGCACACCGGCTTCATCGTGGTGTTCTGCGGGCTGCTGTATGCCATCTGCAATACGCTCAACATCGATAAGCTGAGCAAGTGGTTTCACCACAGCGACCGCCTGGATGCGGTGGCACTGTCTGGCTATCTCCTGGCCGGCCTGTGCCTATTCACTGCATTCTTTACTCTGCTGGCGCACCGGCGAACCATCAAGCCGCTGGCGATCCTGCTGACCGTGCTCAGCGCAGCGGCTACCTATTTCATTGCCAAGTACGACGTGGCCATCGACCGGTCCATGGTGATGAATACTGTGCATACCGACGCCACGGAAGTCTGGCAGTTGCTGTCGCCGCAGATGATTCCGTACGTCGTGTTCCTGATCATCGCGCCGGTGCTGCTCATCTGGTCGCTGGACATTGGCTTCGAGGCGAACGGCAGGTACTTGTTTGCGTCGGCGAGGCTGGTGGTGATTACCGTCTGCGTTGCGCTGGCCGCCTTGTATTTGAACTTCAATGCCATTCATCGCGCCGGCAATATCTCCAACAAATACATCGTGTATTCGCTGGTGCCGGTCAATGTGATTTCAGGCGGCCTCAATGCGCTGGGTAAATCGCTCAAGCCGCACCTGGCAACGAACAAGAAGCCGGTGGAGATCTCCGCTAGCGTGGCAGCGCCGGGCAACCTGGTGGTGGTGCTAGCGGTGGGAGAGTCCTCGCGCCGGAAAAACTTCAGCCTCTACGGATACACCCGTCAGAACACTAACCCCGTCTTGCAAAATACCAGCGGCCTGCATTTGTTGAACGCGATCGCGACGCGCGGCTCGACCTTGTATGCGCTTCCGCAGATTCTCGAAAAGAAGGACGTGAAACTGACCCAGGTGGTTGCCAAGGCTGGGGTACCCACCGCGTGCTACGTCAACTACACGCTATACGACAACTGCGAGGCGGTGGGCGAGACCAAGGTAAGCAACTGCAAACATGGCGACAAATGCTATGACGAAGATGTCATTCCTTTGTTGGAGGCGAACCTGAAGACACGCGAGCCGGGCTATGGGTTCGTCGTCTTGCATCTCGGCGGCGGTAGTCACGGCCCGACTTACGGCGACCGGCATCCTCCGGAGTTCAAGAAGTTCGAGCCGATGTGCAACGACGCCGACGTGGCCAATCGCTGCACGCTCGAGCAGCTTTACAACTCCTACGACAACACCATCTTGTACGTAGACCACGTGTTGGGCCAGATCATCCAGACTCTGGATCGCTCCGGCACGCCGTATGTGTTCATCTATCTATCGGACCACGGCGAGTCGTTGCTGGAAGACGGCGTCATGTTCCATGGCATGCCGCCCGGCGTGCCCCTGCCCAAAGAGCAGGCCGAGATTCCGTTGATCGTGAAAGCGTCGGTGCCGCTATCCATCGCCGCACGCGAGTCCTACCAGCAGCCCGACGTGTTCGACACCGTTCTGGATCTGTTCACGATCCGTTCGCCGCTGTTCGATCGGGCTGGCAGCTTCATTCAGCTGACGCCCGACAGCGAGTTTCGAACTTCCAGCAACTTCGATCCCAGCGAGGTGCGGCAGGATCACCACTGACGTCGGCGTGGTGCTGGCCGTTCCGCTCCGACTACGTTTGCAGCAACAACATGATGACTGCCTCAGGACTGGTGGTGGCCAGTGGCGCAGACGTCCTGGCCGCAGTTCGCTCGCGAACGACTCTGGCAGCCACTTGGCATGAGTCGCACCAATGCCGATGCGACCCTGGCACGCAGTGATGCGAATGCAGCGTCACCTCATACTGGCGATTTCGTGCCGGCGTGGCGTTATGGCCGGAACAGAGATTGGCGGTATTCATCGGTGTCAATCGAACGCCGTCGGTGCTGCCGTTCGCCCTGATGTTGTCGGTCTTCGATGCCTACGCAGGTCAGGCCGAGCAGGACTGGAGTACGGTATTTCGCGAAGCTGCTGCCCGAGAGTGAACGCTCCGGACCAAAAAGATTAGCCCAGCCGTGCCCGAAAAGGCCGGTTCGCCAGCTCATATGAGTATCAATAGCTGCGTTCAAGGCTGATCGTGCACTCGAAATTTCGTTGGTCTACTCGGTCCGGGGCTAGCCGGCTCGCCCACAGCTTCGAGAAATCCACATGGCGATAACTCGTAGAGGCGTGCTGCGCGGTGCGGCGGCAGTGTCGGCAACGCTGGGGCTCGAGAGTTTCTGGGTCGCGCAGGCGGCGACATCGGGCAGCGAATACGCG
>NZ_JAEUPY010000772.1 GCF_016790065.1 Steroidobacter sp. | reverse complement strand
CTACCCGCCAGGCTTCGTTACTGGACTCCGGTTTCGATTTGACGCTGCGTCCGATGCGCTATCCGCGCTTCTATGAAATGTACCGAGCTGCGATCAAGAACACCTGGACCGTGGAAGAGATCGACTTCCAGATCGATCTGGGCCATTTGAGCCAGCGCATGACGGCGGCCGACCGGCACTTGATCGAACGCCTGGTGGCGTTCTTCGCCACCGGCGACTCGATCGTGTCCAACAACCTGGTCATCAGCTTGTACCGGCACATCAACTCGCCCGAGGCGCGCATGTACCTGTCGCGTCAGCTGTACGAGGAAGCGCTGCATATCCAGTTCTACCTAACGCTGCTTGACAACTATGTGCCTGACCAGCAGCGCCGTGCGCAGGCGTTCGCGGCCATCGAGAACATCCCGTCGATCCGTCGCAAGGCGGAGTTCTGTCAGAAGTGGACCGATGAAGTGTTCGGCATGCAGCGGATCTCGAGCGACGACGACAAGCGCCGCTTCTTGTTGAACCTGACCTGCTTCGCGAGCTGCATCGAAGGTCTGTTCTTTTTTGGGGCATTCGCCTACGTCTACTTCCTGCGTTCTCGCGGCCTGCTGCCAGGGCTAGCGGCTGGCACCAACTGGGTGTTCCGGGACGAGAGCGCCCACATGGCGTTCGCGTTCGAGGTGCTCAACAACGTGCGTCGTGAAGAACCGCACCTATTCGATGCATCGTGGGCTCAGCAGGTGCAGACCATGATCGAAGAGGCGGTGGACTGCGAGGCCGCGTTCGCCGAGGACGTGCTGTCCGGCGGAGTGGTCGGACTCACCCGGCGTGAGATGCGGCAGTACCTCGAGTACGTCGCCGACCAGCGCCTGCGCGCCTTGCAGTTACCTGCGCGTTACAACGTTCGCAATCCGTTCGCATTCATGGAACTGCAGGACGTACAGGAGCTGACCAACTTCTTCGAACGGCGCGTCTCGGCGTACCAGGTCGGGGTGCAGGGCGAAGTGGCGTTCGACGAGGCTTTCTAAGCAGTGATCCAGGCGAGTAACGAGCCGCTAACGGCTCGTTAACGCACCAGTAGCGCGTAACAGGCCGCCGCGTAACCGTAATTAACTGGCGATAGATGAGTGACCTGCCCAGGGTAGCGGCGGGATCGCGTGCGGCTGCAAGCGACAAAATCAACAAGTGAGGCAGTGTGAGCAGACATGGGATGGCCCGATGGGCGGGCAGCGTGGGAATGCTGGCGGTGGCGGTACAAGTAGTCGCGGCCGACCGCAAACCGGATGAAACGGAAGCCATCATCGTCGAAGGACGCCGGGAACGCAGCACGGTGGTGCTCGATGAGCCGGTGCTGACCGGCTCGCGGCTGGGCATCGACGCGTTCGATTTGCCGGCCAGCGTGTCGGTGATCTCCCATGAGTTGATCCAGCTACGCGGCGCGCGGACTGCGGTCGAAGCCATCGAAAGCGCCGTCGGCATGACGGGTGGCACGTCGGTGGGCTCGATTCCGAACTACGCGACGCGCGGCTTCGCTGGCAATGACATCACCGTCATGCGCGATGGTATCCGCCAGAACACCGTCTCGCAGTCGGCCCGTCCGCTGGACAGTTTCTTGTTCGAGCGTATCGAAGTGCTCAAGGGCCCGGCCTCATTGCTCTATGGCGAGGGTGCGGTCGGCGGCGCCATCAACTACGTGTCCAAGCTGCCGAACGAGGTCGTCACCGGCGAGCTGACCGCCAGTGTCAGTTCTTGGAATACCTATCGCACCGGCTTCGGGTTGGGCGGCCCGGCGGGCATCGACGATCTTTATTACCGTGTCGACGTGTCGCACTCGCAGTCGGACGGCTATGTCGATGGCAGCGGCTATGACTACACGGCTGCCGCTGCGGCCCTCCGCTACGACGCCACCGACAACACGACACTCACTCTGCAAAGCTCGTTCTTGAAGGACAGCGTCAGCAGCTACTACGGCACGCCGCTGGTGTACGACGCGGTCATCGATCAGAACGGCCTGCAATCAGTGCGTAAAGCCAGCAGCGCCACCGATCGGTTGGTGAACGCCCGCATCGACGGCCGCACCCGTCGTCTGAACTACAACAACTTGGACAACTTCTCCAAGGCCGACAACTCGTTCACGCGCTTCATCGTCGACTCGAACTTGTCGGAGCGCTGGTCGCTGCGTAACGAGACCTACGTGGCCACTCAGCATCTGGACTGGCGCAACACCGAGAGCACGGTGTGGAATCCGGCCACGCAGCTGGTGGAGCGCGCCAGCTTCTTCCTGATCTATCGTAACGACTTGCAAGTCGGTAACCGGCTCGACCTGAAGTGGAGCGGTACGCTGGCCGGCCGGCCGAACACATTCCTGATCGGTGCGCTGTACGACGACAACGAACAGATCCGCAACAGCGGCCAGACCTATGCGAGCTCTCCGACACCGGCCAATGTGCCGCTGGTCGGCTTCAACCGCGGCATCGGTCCGGCGGTGAGTTATCAGCGCACCGTGAAGGTGACCACCGACACCGTAGCGGCCTATGTGGAGAACGTGTTCGAGCCAATCGAGCGTGTGAAGCTGGTCGGTGGCTTGCGTTACGAACAGATCGATGTGGAACGCACGTCGTATGTCGGTGCGGCTGCCTATGAGAAATCCTACGATCCGGTCACCGGCCGGCTCGGCGTGATCTTCCAGGCGACCGACGATCTGAATCTGTATGCCAGCTACAGCCGCGCGGCGCAGCCGGTGTCGCAGCTGGTGAGTCTCACGGTGAGCCAGGACGATTTCAGTTTGCAGAAAGGCACTCAATATGAAGTCGGTGCCAAGGCTTCGATCCGCGGCACGGACCTGACGTTCGCGCTGTTCGATATCGAGAAGCAGGACGTGCTCACGTCCAACATCGTCGACGGGGTTCGCATCAACTCGCAGGTCGGCAGCCAGGTGTCGCAGGGCGCCGAGTTCGCGATTGCCTTCAACCTGCCCGGTGAGTTTCGTGTCGACACTCACGCGGCTTGGACGTGGAAGGCGGAATACGAAGACTTCTTCGAGAACTTGGGCGCGGGCGTGATTTCCCGCTCGGGCAATACACCGCCCAACGTTCCCAAGTTCGTGGCTGGCTTGTTCTTCGTGAAGCCGTTGGGTGATTGGGAGTTCACTGCCGGCGCGCGTCACGTGGGTGAGCGGCAAGCGAACAACAACAACGGCATCCAGCTCGATGCGTACACCACCTTCGATGCCAGTGTCGGCTATCGCTGGGATCACGCGCAGATCGTTCTGCGTGGTCGTAATCTCAGCGATGAAGAGTACGCCGAGTGGGCGTCCGGCGGCGGCTTGATGGTGAAGCTGGCCGATCCGCGCAGCTTCGAACTCGGTGTGAAGTACTCGTTCTGACACCATGAGCTTCAAGCGGCAGTTGTATCTGTTCCATCGCTGGGCGGGCATCGTGCTGTGCCTGTTCTTCGCGCTGTGGTTCGTCAGCGGGATCTTCATGATGTACGTGGAGTTCCCGCAGCTCTCCCGACCGGAGCATGCGGCGGGAGCGCGGCTGCTGAATTTCTCGTCAGCGACGCTCACGCCGGCGGATGCGTTGACCAAGTTGCGGTGGCAGGACTTCACTCGGAAGGCGACACCGAACTCGTTGGAGCAGGTGTCGGTTGCCGAGCCGGAGCTGCAACCCTCGCCACGGTCGGTTCGCTTGGCAATGATCGCCGAGCGACCGGCCTACGTGATTCATGCCGATAACGGTGCGCAACCACGCGTCGTGTTTGCTGATAACGGCGAGGTACTGAGGGAAGTAACGGAACGTACGGGCGAGGAGGCTGCGGCGGCGTTCGTGCAGAGAACTGCCGCTTCACAAAGCGAGCCTGGCCCGCCTTTCGATGGCAGCTTTATTCGCTACGACCGCGCGGTGCAGACCGATCAGTGGACCGTGTCATCGGCGCTCAACGATCATCGACCGTTGTTGAGATATGCAGTGAACGATGCCGATGGCACTGAGCTGTACGTGTCATCGACTACCGGCGAAGTGGTGCGGGATACGCATAGCACCGAGCGCCTGCTGAACTACTTCGGCGCCGTCACTCACTGGCTGTATCCGACGTTCGTTCGCAAGTACCCGGACTTCTGGGAGTGGCTGGTCGACATCCTGTCCGGCGTCGGTGTGGTGCTGGCGATGACTGGCTTGTGGATCGGTTGGTTGCGTTGGAACCGCCGCGCCAGGCCGGGTAAGCCGCAAGTGCCTTACAAGGGGTTGATGCGCTGGCATTACTTCACCGGCATCATCTTCGGCGTGTTGACGGTGACGTGGGTGTTCAGCGGCTTGCTGTCCATGAATCCTCTGAGCCTCAATCCACCCCGGCGCGCAGAGCAGGCTCAGCAACTCTTATATGCGGGCAAGGCGCTGACGATTGGCGATTTCGAATTGCCCTCGCAAGGCTTCGGCGTGCTCGCGGTCGAGGCGGACCTGGTGCATTACTCGGGACAGCCTTTCTATCGCGTCACCGATAAGGATGGCGGCACTCGCATGGTTGGCGGCAGCGTTTCTGCAACGACGCTGCCCGACGCGGCGACGATGTTGGCTCGCGCGCCTGGCCTGATCCCGGATGCGTCGGTGGCCGAAGCGGTGGTGCTCACGGCATACGACAACTATTACTACTCACGCCATTTGGAGCGGGGCGACAAGCCATTGCCCATCATTCGTGTGCGCTTCGATGATGAGCAGCACACTTGGTTTCATCTCGACCCACTCACCGGCCAGATTCTGGATCGTAGTACTCGAACCAATCGGGTGTATCGCTGGCTCTATAACGGCCTGCATTCGTTCGATATCTGGTGGCTGTGGCAGCGTCGGCCGCTGTGGGATCTGTGCGTGATCGTGTTTTCCCTGGGCGGACTGATGTTGTCCGTGATCGGGGTGGTCATTGGCTGGCGCCGTCTACGCTATGAGCCGCCACGGCGGAGTTCATCGCAGGCTCGGCAAGCAGCGATCGCAACCGGTTGAGCGGCGCTGTGGTTCGGAGTTGTACGTAGGAGTTACATAGGGCAATGCCGGGCAGGCGGCGATGCTTGTCCAGGGTGCAACCATTTGCCGGGTTGCTTCGTGTCCAAGAGGAGGACAGCTACAACACATCGCGCATGGGCTACAACGTACTGGTCGCAGAACCCAGCAATGACACTTGGACTTCGATCGCTCATGGAGTGAGACGGTATCAGCCCGAAGCCACTGTCTTGCGTGTCAAAGATGGTGAGCAGGCGGTGCGCTTTCTTTTTCACCGTGGCCTGTTAGCCGAGGATCCTGAGACGCCGGATTTGATCGTGCTCAACGCCGAGTTGGCGGTTGTGCCCATGAATGCCGTGCTGGCTCGGTTGCGGCAGCATCCGCGGACGCGGTCCGTGCCGGTGCTGGTCGTTTCTCATGATGATCAAGAGATGCCGGAGCTGGACCAGCCCGTTGAAGGTCAACAGTGGCTGCATCGTCAGCCCGGCGTCGTCGTGCTCACTGGTGCTCAGCGGTTGGAGAAAGAGGTGGCGGATGCTATGCATCGCGCTAGCTCGCTGCTCGACGAGGTCGAGTCGGAGGATACGAGCTGGCCTGATGCTACTGCTCGCTTGCGCGTACTGTTTCGCCGTCTCGAGTAAATAAGAACGTCAGTCGCCAGACTCGGCTGCGGTCACCGTCCTCCGGCGCGAATTGCCATTCTCTCGCTGCGTTGTCGGCCAGGCGGGCGAAGTATTTGCTTGGCCCTGGGCTTTCCATCAGCGCGCCCGTGACGTTGCCCTCCGGATCGACTAGCACTCGTACCGTGACGTAGATGCGACCTTGGATGCCGTTGCGGATTTTGTCCGGGACGGTGGGGAGGGCTTCGTGAAGTACCGCTCCCGCCGGGTTCTGCGCCGTCGCGCGCGCGACCTGATTTGGCGCCGTCGAGCTCGACCTCAAGCTCGGCCCCGAGCTCGGCGTCGACGCTGGTGTCGTAGCCTGCGGCTTGGTGATCGTCGACCTCGCCGGCTGCGTGGGTGCATCTACTATCTCGGGCGTTCGAGCCCGATCGGTTTCTTCCACCGGCTCGGGCTTGGGCTTCGGCACGGTCACGAGAGAGTGTTCCATTTCACCCGGCTCGCTGCTCGGAGATCGCAGCACGAACCACGTCGCAATCAACACCAACAACGCCACGCCGACAATCATCAGCAATCCTCGTTTCGAGAATCCCTGCGTCGGCGTCTCCTCCTCAGCAGCCAGCGTAACTCGCAAATCCCGCTCCGCCGCCCGCGAGGGTGGCAAGCCCCGCGAGTGTTGTGATGCTTGCTCAGGTTGCGATGTCTGCGACGGCTGCGAGCCCTGAGAAGCTGGCGCGGCCTGCGAAGGTCGCGAAACTTGCGACGGCTGTAATCCGTGCTCAGTCCGCGATGTCTGCTGAGGTTGCGAGACCTGAGAATCTGGAGCGGTCTGCGGTGGTCGCGAGGCCTCAGAAGATGGCGAGGTCTGCGGTGACCGCAAGGCCTGCGGCGGCAGCGATGCTTTCGCAGGCTGAGTCTGTGAGGCCTGCGAAGCTTGCGAAGTTCGCGAGCCCTGAGTCGGTTGCGAGGTCGGCAAGATCTGCGAGGTTTGAGAAGATTGCGAAGGTTGGGTCGGTGAAGTCTGCAAGACCTGTGGAGGTTGAGAGGGCTGCGAAGGTTGGGTCTGTGAAGTCTGCGAGACCTGCGGAGGTCGCGAGGCTAGAGGTGGCTGCGAGCTCGGCGAGACTTGCGAGGTTTGAGAGGGCTGCGAAGGTTGAGTCGGTGAAGTCCCAGAGGCTTGCGAAGGTCGCGAGACTTGAGCTGCCTGTGAGTCCGGCACGGCCTGCGAGATTTGAGAGGGCTGCTGAGGCTGCGAGGCCGGCGAGGGGCGCGAGAGCTGTGAAGGCTGAAGAGTCTGCGACGGTGCGGATGTTTGCGAAACAACCGGAGTCGGGGTCGGAACTGTAGTCGGGATCGGAGCTGAGGCCGTGGCGGAAGGCTGGGTTGCAAGAGTCGGGGCCGGAGCCGAGACGGGAGGTCGGGCTGTAGGAGCGGGGGCTGGGGGGCGGGTTGCAGCCGGAGTCGGCGAGGGCGCCGAGGCGGGTTCTACCGCGGGAACAGTCTTATATTCACTTCTAAGCTCAATAACCAAAGGCCGATCCGCCGCTCCCAAACTCAAACATCGCTGCATCGTCTCCACCAGCGGCGCCGGCACGCCTGCCGGCAACACCAAATCGAACGACGACGAAGGCACCCGCTGCGTCAGCGCCTCAACCAAAGTCGCGCCCAGACTCCAAACATCACCCGCAGTACTAGCCCCCTGCGCCTTCATTTCCGGTGCATCATGAGCCGAGGAAACAAAAACACCGCCCACCCCATGGCCAAGCGGCCGCACCGTATCGCTAGTCAATTTCAACCGATCGTTGACCGCCAAAATATTCGCAGGCTTCAAATGCCCATGCACCAAATGTCGCCGGTGCAAAAACGTCAGCGCATCGAGTGCGGGAATCAACAACTCCCACAGCTCCTCAACACTCAACGGCCGAGCTCGCAGAATCTCCGCGAGCGTCTGCTCCGCATACTCCATCAAAACAAAAACAAACTCCTTGCCCTCAATCGCGTACCGCCCCACATCGAACAAACTAACCAAATGAGGATGAGAAAGCGTCGCCGCCGCTTCCCACTGCGGCAGCAGTGCCTTGGCTAGCGCCGCATCGGCACGTACGAATTTGATCGCAGCATCCGCCAAGCCCTTCGACTTGTGCTCAGTCAGAAACACAGCGCTATAGGAAGAGCAGCCAAGCAACCGGCGCAAAGGAAACACGCCATTGACGATCTGGCCCTGCCGGCGAGTCCAGAACTCGGTGTTATTGCTGCGTCTGGGTGTCGCGTTCATTTAGGAATATTCGGTGGCCGTGCCGATTGGATTCTGCCGTTTTCTGAACGCCCATCAAACGGCAAAATCCACTCCAGAAAACGGCGCGAGGGTTGCGAGATATAACTGCTCCAATCATCGGAATGAGTCGCTGTATACATACAACGATTCAAGCCGTTCCTTTCCTGAAGCACCACGGAGCATCACGCATCAGCGTTGTATTCTCCCGTTTTTTCGTATCGAAAACAGCGCACATCAATCGAGCAATCTGTCTATCAATCGCCAAAATGCAGTTGTATGCTCGAAACACGCGGTGATGCGTCCGTGCAACGGCGTTCCAGCCCGGCACCGGACAGAACAGATCAATAAGCAGAGGGGATTCGAGCGCCAAGCGAAAAACAACATCTCTTACGGAGGAGCTTGCGATGTTGATAAGAAACAAACTTGCATTGGCTGTGGCCACCACCTTGATCGCTGCCGCGCCGGCCGCTGTCGCCCAGAGCACGGGCGGTAGTGTGTTCGGGCAGGCAACCTCGGGTGACACGGTAATCGTCGAAGGTGAAGGAACAGGATTTCGTCGAGAGATTTCCGTGAGTAATGATGGTTCGTATCGCGTGCCTGCACTCTCACCCGGCAGATACAAAGTAACCGTGCGTCATCCCGACGGGACGACAGCAGTGCGCGACGGCGTGCTGGTCAGTGCCGGCACGGGCACACCAGTGAGCTTCACGGCAGCTGGCGTGCTGCAGATGGAAAATATTCTCGTCACTGGAGTGCGCGTCAACCCGATCGACGTGTCATCGGTGGAGTCGGTGACCGTGCTGTCCGCCGATCAATTGGCCAAGATTCCGGTGTTACGCGATCTCACTTCGGCGGCGCTGTTGGCGCCAGGTGCGGTGCGCGGCGACTTCGCGTTCTCGGACGGCAAGTTGCCGTCATTCGGCGGCTCGTCGGTTGCCGAAAATCAGTACTACGTGAACGGCTTCAATGTGACCAACTCGTTCCGCGGTCTGAACTTCTCCAAGATTCCGTTCGAAGCGATTGGCGAACAGCAGGTGAAAACCGGCGGCTATGGCGCGGAGTTCGGTCGTTCGCTGGGTGGCGTCGTCAGTCAGACCACCAAGCGCGGCACCAACGACTTCCAGTCCGGGTCCAGTGTGTATTGGTCGCCGGCGTCGTTACGTAGCAAGACTCGAAATGCGATGTACTCGAATCCGCTCGAACCGAGCAGCTTCGGTACGGTGCGTTCCATCAATGCCGAAGAAGAGACCGGCGAGTGGACCGCCAATGTCTGGGCGAGTGGCGCGCTGGTGAAAGACAAGCTGTTCGCCTATGCGTTGGTCGGCTACAGCGAGCACGACGAAGATCGCTGGGGCAATGTCACCCAAGCCAACAACACCAGCGACAAGACCGAGACCCCGAGTTGGTTGCTGAAGTTGGACTGGCACATCAACGACGCCAATTCATTCGAGCTGACCGGTTTCTCGGACCAGGACGAAACCACCAGCAAGGTGTACTTGAACACCCTCGGGTCGGCCAACCGCTTGCGCTTGATCGGCACTCAATTTGAAGAGAGTGGCGGCTTGAACGTGGTGGGCAAGTACACCAGCTACATCACCGACGATCTCACGGTGTCCGCCTTGTACGGTCGCGGCAAGTACTCGCGAGGGTTGCACTTGACGACAGCGGACGGTCGGCGCGTCGCATACAGCGGCGACCTGAGCACACCGGCGACTGGCTGTCCCGTCATCGTCGATGCTCGCCCGGCGGCGCGCCGCGCGATCACGGGCACTTACGCAAGTACGTGCAACATCACAGCGACCTTCCCAAACGCGGGCAGCATCGAGCGCGAGGATGCCGAGGATCAACGCGATCAGTTCCGCGTCGATGCGGAGTGGCAGCTTGGTGCTCACTTGGTCCGCTTCGGTTATGACCTGGATGACTTCGAATCGGTGGCGGGCGAATCGATCGAAGGCGGTCGTCAGTGGCGTTACTCGACGACAGCTGCTGGCGTCGACGTGGTTCGCGAGCAGATCGTAAATCAAGGCGCCACTGTCGAGGTCAAGCAGCGGGCGTTCTATGTGGAGGACAACTGGAACATCACCGAAAGATTCCTGTTCTCTGCGGGCCTGCGCTGGGACAGTTTCAAAAACCTGAATGGGCAGGGCGAAACGTATGTAGAGATCAACAACCAGTTCGGTCCGCGGCTCGGCTTCTCATGGGACGTGAAGGGTGACTCATCGCTGAAGGTCTACGGCAACGCGGGTCGCTATGCATTGCCCTTGACGGCGAGTGTCGCGGTTCGTGGCGCGAGTGCTTCGTTGTTCACTCGGGAGGACTACAACTTCACAGGCATCGACGCTGTTACCGGTGCACCTACGGGGTTGGTATCGCGAGGCACGTTCAGATACATCAACGGCGAATTTGGCGAAGCCAAGAACGCCAAGACCATCGCTTCGAAGAATCTGGATCCGATGTATCAGGACGAGTTCATTCTCGGCGCGCAGATGAGCATCACCAAACATCAAAACATCGGTGCGCGTGCCATCTATCGTGAACTCAAAGCCGCCATCGACGACAACTGCGACTACACGCCCATCCTGGCAGCGGGCGAGGCGGCCGGCCTCGATCCGAATCTGTTCGTACTGCCGAACGACGGCTTCCCTTACTGCCGCATGTTCAATCCTGGCGAAGATGCCGTGTTCCTCACGGACTTCTACGGCAATGGCACGCTGACGCAGACCACTATCGACGGCGATCTGTTGTCGCCGAAAGCTCGTCGCACCTACAAGGCGCTCGAGTTGTTCTGGGACGGTAACTGGGATCGCACCTTTGTGCAGGCGTCCTACA
>NZ_JAEUPY010000737.1 GCF_016790065.1 Steroidobacter sp. | reverse complement strand
AGCCTGCTAGACTGCCGCTCGTACGCCCCGAGATCCCCGGATTCCACCGTCGATGAAACAGTCCCTGCAGCTCAAGCTCGGTCAGCAGCTGACCATGACACCTCAGCTGCAGCAGGCCATCCGCCTGTTGCAGTTGCCCGTGTTGGAGCTGCAGGCGCAGATCCGCGAGGCGTTGGAATCCAACGTGATGTTGGAAGCCGAGGACGAGGCCAATAATCCCGAAACCGGCGAAACAACGCTCGAACCTCAATACGAGTCGCCGTTCGAGTCGTCCACGCCGAACTCCCAATCCAGCAGCAGCTCCAGCGACAGCGGCGACAGCAACGAACACACCGACACACGCGAGACCGCCGAGGCCGAGCAGCCGCTCGATATCGTCGAGGATCAGGACTGGAGCGATTCGCAAGTCACTGGCCCGGCCGACACGCCGTGGTCGGGCGATGACGATCACTCGCAGGACTTTTCCGACGCGCGCGGCGAGACGCTGTCGGAGCATTTGACCTGGCAGCTGGAAATGTCGCGTCTCAACGAGCGTGACATGCGCATCGGTGCGGCCCTCATCGACGCCATCAACGACGACGGCTACGTGATCGAGCCGCTCGACGAGATCGCGCGCAATTTACAACCTGAGCTAGTCGTCACGACCGCGGAAGTCGAGCGCGTGCTGACGCATGTGCAGGCAATGGATCCCGCCGGTGTGGGTGCCCGCTCGGTCGGTGAGTGCATCGAGCTGCAGCTCCGTCAGCTGGATCCGGACACGCCGGGTCGCGACACCGCGCTCGCCATCGCAGCCGGTTATCTCGATCAGGTCGCCGAACAACAGTACGCATTGCTGAGACGCCAGCTGCGCGTCACCGAGGAAGAGCTCGAATTCGCGTTGGTGTTGGTCCGCGCTTGTCAGCCGCGCCCGGGCTCGAGCGTGCATTCGGTACCCGCCGAATACGTCGTGCCCGATGTGTTCGTGCGCAGGACCGAGCGCGGCTGGGTGGTCGAGATCAATCCCGCCAGTTTGCCGCGCATCCGAGTCAATCAAAGTTATGCCGGCCTGATCGGCCGCTCCGGCGATCACGCCATGCTCCGGACCCAGCTGCAGGAAGCGCGCTGGCTGATCCGCAGCCTGGAGATCCGCAACGAAACCCTGTTGAAGGTGGCTCGCTGCATCGTGCAGCGCCAGTCGGCGTTCCTGGAGAACGGCGACGAGTACATGCAGCCCATGATCTTGAAAGACGTGGCCGAGGCCGTGCAGATGCACGAGTCGACCATCTCGCGCGTCACCACCAACAAGTACATGCACACGCACCGGGGCGTGTTCGAATTTCGTTATTTCTTTTCCAGCCATGTGGCTGCCAGCGACGGCACGGAGATGTCCTCGACCGCCATCCGCGCCAAGATCCGCAAGCTGGTAGCCGCGGAGGAGCCTGACAAGCCCCTGTCTGATAGCCGGATTGCCGACATCCTGTCACGCGAGGGCGTGCTGGTCGCGCGGCGGACCGTCGCTAAATACCGCGAGGCTCTAGGTATACCTCCGTCCAGCGAACGCAAGCGAGTTTCGGTGAGATAGACGCAAGTTTTCCGACTTCCCCCCGCTCCATGACAGGAGGCTTCCATGCAACTGAACGTCACTGGTCACCACGTCGATGTCACCACTTCCATGAAGGGCTACGTCGAGAAGAAGCTGGACCGCATCGTCCGACACTCCGACCACATCATTGACGTTCACTGCATACTCACCGTCGAGAAACAACGCCACAAAGCCGAGGCCAAGGTTTTGTTGAATGGCGCCATGGTCTACGCCGACGCCGTGGATATGGACATGTACGCTGCCATCGACGCGCTGGCCGACAAACTCGACCGCCGCGTCAAGAAGCACAAGGAAAAACTGTCCGACCATCACGCGCTGGATGCACTGAAAGTGCGTCCTTCCTGATCGGTCACCACGGATCCAACCACCGGACGGTTCACATATTCCGTACTAAATCGGCCGGCGGTTCACGCAGTTGGCGTGGGCCGCCGCAGTCGATCATCATTTGTTACATTTGCCTCGTTGCCCGCTTCGAGCGGCACGCTGTAGTCTTTGCCGTAACACTCTTTTTGAGCACTCCTCGCCATCGCCGCCGTGCCCGCCATGCGTCTCGTCATCGTCAGTGGTCTGTCTGGGTCCGGCAAGAGCGTGGCCCTGCACATGCTCGAAGATCTCGACTATTACTGCGTGGACAACATTCCGGCGGGCCTGCTGCCGATGTTCATTTCCCACACGGTGCGCTCGCCCGAATCGACCTACGGCTACACGGCCGTGGGCGTCGACGCGCGTAACCGGCCCGCCGAGATCGCGTCGGTCCCGAAGCTGGTTGCGGACCTCAAGCGCAGCGGCGTGGCCTGCGAAGTACTGTTCCTCCGCGCGGATTCGGACTCACTGCTGAAGCGCTACAGCGAGACGCGCCGCCGCCACCCGCTGAGCCGCGACGGCCTGGGCTTGGCCGAGGCCATCAGCCAGGAACACTCGCTACTCGAACCCATCGCGGACGCAGCCGATCTGATCATCGATACCACGCGCACCAGCGTCCACGAACTGCGTGAGCTGATTCGCGATCGCGTCGGCGCGCGCGTCGAAGGGCGCATGTCCATCCTGTTCGAATCGTTCGCCTTCCGTCACGGCGTACCGGGCGATGCGGACTTCGTGTTCGATGTGCGCAGCCTGCCCAATCCGCATTGGGAACCCGGGCTCGCGCGCTTCACCGGGCGCGATCCGTCCGTCGTGGAATATCTCGAGCGCCACCCGCAGGTGACCAAGATGTTCGACGACATCGTCGCTTTTCTGGAACATTGGATTCCAGAATTGGTCCGGACCAATCGTAGCTATCTGACCATCGCCATCGGCTGTACCGGCGGTCAGCACCGTTCCGTATATCTGGTGGAACGGCTGGCCCGACATTTCTCGGCGAAATTCCCGCAGGTCCACGCACGCCACCAAGTCGTCGGCGCGCATCCTCGGTGACCCCGCGCGTTAAATAGTCCGACGCGCGGAAAATCCTTTCGTTCTTAACTTCGCCTGCGCGCCGCGCGCCGCTACACTGCGCGCGCTATGACCGAAGCCCAGGAACAACAGAAGAGCCGACTCGCCGCGCTACGCAGCGCGCTCGAGTTGGGCTCGCTGCGTCATGGTCATCGGCTCATCAACAGCCTGCACCCCGCGGAAATCGCCTCGCTGATCGAGTCGCTCCCCCCGGCACGGCGCGAAATCGTCTGGGAATTCGTCGACCCCGAGATCGAGGGCGACGTGCTGATCGAGCTCAACGAGGAAGTGCGCGCCGAGCTGATCGGCGGCATGGATGCCGACGAGCTGATCGCGGCCACCGAGGGCATGGAGGTCGACGACCTCGCCGACTTGATCGGCGACCTGCCCGAGACGCTCAATGAGCGCGTGCTCCATTCCATGGACGCGCAGGACCGCGAGCGACTCACCGCCGTCCTGCAGTTCGAGGAAGACAGCGCCGGCGGTCTGATGAATCTCGACGCCGTCACGGTGCGCGCCGACGTGACTTTGGAAGTGGTGCTCCGCTATCTGCGCATGCGTGGCGAATTGCCCGCCCGCACCGACCAGCTGTTCGTGGTGAATCGTCACGACAGGTACCGCGGCGCTGTGGACATAACCCGGCTGCTGACCGAGGACCCCGAGAAAACCGTCGGCGAAGTGATGGACTCGAGCGTCGAAGGGATCGCGCCCGAAACCCACGCTCGCGACGTTGCCAAACTGTTCGAAGACCGCGACCTCGTGTCCGCCGCCGTGGTAACCAGCGACGGCAAGCTGCTCGGCCGTATCACCATCGATGACGTCGTCGACGTTATCCGTGAGGAAGCCGACCACTCGGTCATGAGCATGGCCGGCCTCGGCGAAGACGAAGATATGTTCGCCGGCGTTCTCACCAGCGCGCGCCGGCGCGCGGTCTGGCTGAGTGTGAATCTGGCGACGGCCTTTCTCGCAGCCAACGTCGTGGGCCTGTTCGAGGCCACCATCGAGAAGGTCGTGGCACTCGCCGTGCTGATGCCCATCGTCGCCAGCATGGGCGGCATTGCCGGCAGTCAGACGCTCGTGCTCATCATCCGCGGTATCGCGCTCGGCCAGGTGGAACAGACCAATGCGCGCTGGCTGCTGATACGCGAAGTCTTGGTCGGCTTGTTAAATGGCGTGGCCTTGGCCAGCGCCGTGGGACTGGCCGCGGGCATCTGGTTCGAGGAATGGACCCTCGGCCTGATCATTTTCGCGGCGCTGATGATCAACCTATTCGCGGCGGCACTGGCAGGCGTCGGCGTGCCGCTGATGTTGAAACGTATGGGCGTCGATCCGGCACTGGCCGGCGGCGTGGTTCTGACCACCGTTACCGATACGGTCGGCTTCGCCTCACTTCTGGGCCTCGGCACGCTGTTCCTTACGTGAGTCGAGCCGGCGCAGGATCGCGGTAGCCCCGCTCGACGCCACCGAGTAGCCCGCTAAGAACGACATCAGATCGTCCGCGCGCTTCATCGCATCCTGATACCCGAGCGCAATCAACTCACGCGTGTACGTGTCTTGGAACAGCAAATAACTCATTAGCTGTCCGCCGCCGGTATTCATCGCGCCCATCGTTCTGAGCAGCACGCGCAAGGTCCGCGGCAGCGATGCCACGTGATGACGCGCAATCTCGGACAGATCGCGGCTCGGCAAGATCACCAACATGTCGACCCGCTTCAAATGCGTCGAACCATCGGGAGTGTTGACCGTGATCGGGCCCACCTTGTCCACGATCTGGTTCAGTTGGGTCAGGCGCTCCAGGTCCGAATACATGCCGTCCGAGAACAATGAATCGAGCATGTAACCGAAGATCTGGCCGAAGGTGGGACACAGCGGCGGCACCGCCATGGCCGGCGAGGCTTCATTCCGCGTGCCGACAACCAGCAGCCGTTGCGCGCCTAGATGAATGGCGGCGCTGAACGGGTTGGACTCACGCATCGCGCCGTCGCCGTAATACTCGTCTCCCAGTAGCACCGGAGGAAACAAGAACGGCACCGCGACGCTGGCCATTAGATGCTCGACCGTAAGCGACGTCTGCTCGCCCGCGCGGCGCGTTCGCAGCCACGGTGCATGACCCGCCTTGGATTCGTAGAAAGACACCGACCGCGTGCTCGCGTACCCGGCCGTCGACATGGCGATGGCGTCCAAATGCCCATCGGCGATGGAACGGCTGATGCGGCTGAAATCGAATTGTTCCTTCAGCAGCTCCCGCAACGGTGAATTGTCGAACAACGACCGCGGCGGTGGCAGCAGCCAGCCCCCCGACAGCATGGCCAACAACCAATGCAAACTGCCGCGCATCATGCTAGCCGTGTCGGCGCGAAACACTTGGTTGACCTGGAAGTTGCGCCAGACGCGCTCCAGGTTACCGACTGCGACGCGGAAGCGATCGGCGTGGACCGCGATGGCAGTGGCATTCACCGCGCCTGCCGAGGTCCCGGAGACCACTGGAAACGGATTGATGGCGCGCGCCGGCAATAGATCTGCCAGCGCCCTCAGGACGCCCACTTGATAGGCGGCCCGCGCGCCACCTCCCGGCAACACCAGCCCGACTTTGGGCGGCCCGACCGGAGGCGCAGATATCGGAGTGCGCTCGCTCATAGGTGATGAATCCATGCCGATGTCATTAGCGAAATTCCCGGCCGTATGGTTTCGATCCGGGCGCTCGCCGCTGAGCGTTTAGTATGGCACAGTGCCCCGGTGCCCCCTGTTACGCACGCCTCAGTGCGCCGCTTTTTTCAGGATTTCGCCATGAACCGCACACGCTTTTCCCCTAATAAGCTCGGCTCGGTGGCGCTCGCCGCCATCCTCACCTGGTTCGCCGTCGCCGGCCTGGCCCAAGCCGCCGAAGGCCCGGCCCTGGGCAGCGCCGCGCCCGACTTCAAACTACCGGACCAGAACGGCAAATGGCATGAGCTGAAGGACTATCGCGGCAAATGGGTGGCCCTGTACTTCTACCCCAAGGACAAAACCCCAGGCTGCACCACCCAGGCCTGCGAGTTCCGTGACAACGTCTTCGCCTTCCGCGACGCCGGCGCCGTCATCCTCGGCGTGAGCGTCGATGACGTCGAATCTCACAAAGAGTTTTCCGAAAAACACGGCCTGCCGTTTCCTATCCTGGCCGACGATAAGAAAGTCGTCGCTAAAGAGTACGGCGTGTTGAAGCGCTTCCTTGGCACCATCGAGCTGGCCAAGCGCGATACTTTCCTGATCGATCCGGAAGGCAAGATCGTGCGGCACTACGCCGATGTCGACCCGAAGGGTCATTCGCAGATCGTGTTGAAGGATATTAAGGAACTGCAGGCGAAGAAGAGCTGAGCACTTCAACCTGACACGGCAGCGGCTGTCTTCATCGTTAGATGGCCGCCTCCCGGGAACGGCGCTATTTCCGAAGCGCTCGATTCGAATGACTCAGTGCGATCCGTCTAACCGACGAGTAGCTCGAGCTGCTTTGAGATCGCAAATTGCGACCTTAAAGACGGGCCCAGGCCCGCACCATCCGCCCAGGCAAATGTATTTCAACACCCGTTAACTCAACAATACCGTCCGCACCGGTCGTTCATACTCAGCTCCGCAAGGACTCGCCGTGCTCTACGGCGTCACCACCAAACGACTCAACGAGCAAGTCAAACGCAACCTTGCGCGCTTTCCAGAAGACTTCTTGTTTCGTCTGACGCCTAAGGAACTCGAGACATTGAACCGGTCGCAATTTGCGACCGGTTCCCAGAAGCACCGTGACCCACGCTTCCCTCCCTATGCCCTCACCGAGCACGGCGCCATCATGGCTGCCACCGTCCTCAACAGCCCGCGAGCCATCGAGATGAGCATCTACGTCGTTCGCGTCTTCGTGGAACTACGCGCGATGCTCGCGTCCAACCAAGAGCTGGCGCAGAAGCTCGCTGAACTCGAGCGGAGGGTTTCTTCGCACGACCAAGCCATCGTCGGCATCCTCAAGGCCATTCGTGAGCTCATGCACGTTCCGATACCGAAGAAGCGGCCGATCGGATTCACAGCTAATTTGGACGAGGAAGCGTGATGCTCAGTGCAACGCCTTGATCGCCTGCTCCAACCCACCGAGCGTTAGAGGAAACATCCGGTTCTCGATCAGCTCGCGAGTCACTTGCACCGACTGAGTGTGTTCCCACCGTTGTTGCGGCTCGGGGTTCAGCCAAACATGATGAGGCCACGTCTTCGCCAACCGCTGCATCCACACAGCGCCGGCCTCTTCGTTCCAGTGTTCGATGCTGCCGCCGGGTTGGACGATTTCGTAGGGACTCATGGTGGCGTCGCCGACCACGATGAGTTTGTAGTCATGGCCGTAGGTGCGCATCACTTCCATCGTCGGGATCTTCTCTGTGCGACGGCGACGATTGTCCTTCCACACGTGCTCGTACACGAAGTTGTGGAAGTAGAAATATTCGAGATGCTTGAACTCCGAGCGCGCGGCGGAGAACAGTTCTTCGCAGACGCGGACGTGGTAGTCCATGGAGCCGCCGACATCGAGGAACAGCAGCACCTTGATGGCATTGTGCCGCTCAGGCACGAACTTCAAGTCCAGGAATCCAGCGTTGCGGGCCGTGGAACTGATGGTGTCATCGAGATCGAGCAGTTCAGCGGCGCCTTCGCGGGCGAACTTGCGAAGCTTGCGTAGCGCGATCTTGATGTTGCGCGTGCCGATCTCGACCTGGTCGTCGAGATTCTTGAAATCGCGTTGGTCCCAGACTTTGACGGCACTCTTGTTGCGCGACTCATCCTGGCCGATGCGAATGCCTTCAGGGTTGTAGCCATGAGCACCGAATGGCGACGTGCCGCCGGTGCCGATCCATTTGTTGCCGCCCTGGTGACGCTCTTTCTGCTCGGCGAGGCGCTGCTTCAAAGTCTCGATGAGCTTGTCCCAACCGCCGAGTGCCTGGATCTGCGCCTTCTCTTCATCACTCAAAGTGCGCTCGCCCATGCGACGCAGCCATTCCTCGGGAATGCTTTTCATCATGGCGTCGAACAAGTCTTCGGCGCCCTTGAAGTGGGCAGCGAAGGCGCGGTCGAAGCGATCGAAATGGCGCTCGTCCTTCACCAGACAGGCGCGGGACAGATAATAAAAGTCCTCAGCGCTGGCGCCAGCAACGCGCGCCTGCAAAGCCTGCAGCAGCGTCAGGAACTCGGTGATGGACACCGGCACCCCGCCCTCGCGCAGTTTGAAGAAGAACGGCACCAGCATAATGGAAGCTCAGCGACCGCCGCGACGATTCAAGAACACCAGCTGTTCGAACAGATGCACATCCTGTTCGTTCTTCAGCAGCGCGCCGTACAGCGGTGGGATGGACTTCTTCGGGTCGTCGCTACGTAACGCTTCGGGCGGAATGTCCTCGGCGACCAGCAACTTGATCCAATCGAGCAGCTCGGACGTCGAAGGCTTCTTCTTCAACCCCGGCATCTCCCGCACCTTGAAGAACGCGCTGAGCGCTTCCGACAACAATTCTTTCTTCAGCGTCGGATAGTGCACATCGACGATGCGCTCCATCACCGCTGCATCGGGGAACCGAATGTAATGAAAGAAACAACGCCGCAGGAACGCATCGGGCAGTTCCTTTTCGTTGTTGCTGGTGATGATGATGACGGGACGATGCGTCGCCTTGATCCACTGGCGCGTCTCGTACACGTAGAACTCCATCCGATCCAGCTCGTGCAACAGATCGTTGGGAAACTCGATGTCGGCCTTGTCGATTTCATCGACCAGCAATACCGGCTGCACGTCGCTCTCGAACGCTTCCCACAAGCGTCCCTTGACGATGTAGTTGCCGATGTCATGAACCTTCGCATCGCCGAGCTGCGAATCGCGCAGCCGGGACACCGCGTCGTATTCATACAAACCCTGCTGAGCTTTGGTGGTCGACTTGATGTGCCAGCGATACAGCGGCCGCTGCAGCGAGCGCGCGACTTCTTCGGCCAGCTGCGTCTTGCCGGTGCCGGGTTCGCCTTTGACCAGCAACGGCCGGCCCAACACCACCGCCGCATTCACGGCCATGTTCAAATCTTCAGTGGCGACGTAGTTCTCGGTGCCGGCGAAACGTGAGGACATGCAAACCCCGAATGAGCGTAGCGATGGCTAAGGAATAGCCACACCATACCATCGGCGGCCGGCGCAGCTAAATGACTTACTGTTTAGAAACAGCTGCGCCAGGCGACAGCTTGAGGACGTATCGGGCCTGGCCGGGCAACAGTGGCCGAGGTTCGCCGCGAGTCCAGGCATTGTGGCCTGCGCCGTAGAACGGCGACATCGGGTGGTCGACCGGCCCGCCGGGCATCTGGAAATATCCTTCAGCCTCGCGTCCCGGCGACACCACCATACGTTGAGAAGCACCGAACGCCGGCCCCTGAACGCGTGGCATGAACGAATCGCCCGACAACGGTTCAGATGGCATGTCGAGCCAACGCCCGACGAACGGCATCGCCTGCGACAGCGGATGTCTCATCGCCAAAGTGTTCTGCTCGCCCCAGGTGCACTGACTCAGTGTGGTGCATTCGGCCACCAATTCATGAAGCGCAGCGTCGATGGATGCCAACAGCGCCTGGTCCCAATTCGCATGCCGAGGATCGAGCATATGCGCAGGCTGCCGAGTGATCAGCTGCCACAGCGGCCCTTCGAACTGCGATGACGGTGAGAATTTGGTCTCTGGATACTTGATGCGCGCCGGCGCGGTGAGCGACTCGAACACATCCTGACGAATCTGTAGCCGCATCGCGCGCACCAGCCGATAGCCAACGTCGTCAGCTGCGGCACGCGCCGACCAATCTTCCAAGAACTTTCTGGCCTCGGCCCGCAGCGGCTGACCTTGCACGGCATCTTTGTCCAGCAACTCGAGCAGGAAGTCACGCCAGCGAACTAGAAACAAAGCGCGATCGTCGAGCTGGATATTCATCATGTCCGTGGCGTTCGCACTATCGAGCGCGAGCAGATCGTCGCGGATCTGAGCAGCACGCGCACCGTTGTCGTACATGCCATCACCCATGAACGCCATCCAGGATTCGAGGTCGATGGTGCGCGCATTGGCGGTCCACAAACGAGCGGCAGTCGGGTCGACGATGCGAGGATATTCCTCCGGCTTGCGCCAGCCGTGCCAGCCAGTGCCTGGTGAATTCCATAGATAAGGCATCGTGGAATCGTAGTTGCCACGCACCGGCACTTGGCCCATCAGCGACCAACCGATGCGTCCGCTCGCATCCACCGCCAAGAAATTCTGCACGGGCACGCCGGCGCGATTTGCAGCGAGCAAAGCCGCTTCGACATTGCCGGCCGTTTCGAGATCCAGCATACGCATGTTCGTAGCTTCAGCACGATGCGCAGTCCACGCCAATGCCAGCGGGCGATCCGAAGCCTCCTGCCGCACGATGGGGCCCCACCGCGTGACCAGCACGGTGAGCTTCACCGGATCGGCATCTTTGACGTTGAAAATTTCCTGACGCACTTCGAAAGGCTCCGAGCCTTCCGGGGTGAGATAGCGAGTCTTGTCCTGCGGATCGCGCTCGACGATCACCAGGTCGGTCCAATCGCCGAAGCTGTTGGTGAAGCCCCAGGCGACCTGACCATTGCTGCCCACGATCAACACCGGCAAGCCCGGCAACGTCACACCGACCAGATCGCGACGATCGGACCCATTCGCTTCGACAATCATCCGCGCGCGATACCAAACATGTGGCAACCGCAGGCCGAGATGCATGTCATTGGCGAGCAGCGCACCTTTGTTGGCGGTGTGAGTACCGGCGACCGCCCAGCTGTTGCTACCGAAGTAAACTTTCTCTTCCATCGTGCCGGCAGAACGGGGCGCCGATAAAGCGGCACTTCGCGCCGCGCCGTTGCGGAGATCAAAGATATCCGGCCCGGGAATCGCGGCGGAACGGATGGTGCCACCGGCGATGGGTGCATCCCATTCGGTGCCCAGCGGCGAGAGGAAGGTGAACATCGGCGCCGGCAAAGCATCACGCAGCTGGGAGCGCGCGAGTTCTTCCAAACCGCTGGAGTCGTTCAGATTGAGATACATCGAGAACGCCACCAGGATCGAATCTTCTGGCGTCCACGGCGCGGGCTGCGCACGCAGTAACAAATATTCCCAAGGCTTGGCGCCCGCCTGAGCCAGCGCGGAATTGGCGCCCGCAGCGTACGCGTCCAACAAGACGCGATCATTCGCAGTCGATGCCGCAACGACTTCGCGAGCGACGCGGCGAAATCCATGGATGCGCAGCTTGCGATCCGTATCCAGCACCGCCGCGCCCAGCAGCTCCGACATCTCGCCGGCCGCCGCACGACGCATCAAATCCATCTGGAAAAAACGATCCTGCGCGTGAGCGAAACCGGTAGCAAACGCGAGATCGGCACGAGTGGTAGCGCGCAGGACGGGCGTACCCTCGGCATCGCGCTCGATAGATGCGGGCGCCGACACCGCCGCGGTAGAAACATTGCCCTCAATTTGCGGCAGGCTGGCATGCAGTGCCAAGTAACCTGCCAACAGGCCGCCGACGAGAACGATCAGGACAGCAAGAGCAACAACTCGCAGCGGCCGGAGCAAACGCATTACAGCTCCTAGACCCGCACCTCGAGAATTTTCATGGCATTGGTCTTGCCGGAAACGCCGGACAGTTCGCCCTTGGTCAGGATGATGCGATCGCCCGCTTCCACCATGCCCTGTTGCAGCATGAGTCTAAAGATATCGGCATACAGCAATTGGGCGTCGCTGTGCGTGATATCGAAGGTCACCGGATACACGCCGCGATAAAGCATCACGCGACGGCGCGTCTCTTCGTGACGGGTGAACGCGTAGATGGGAATGTCGGCACGAATACGCGACATCCATAACGGCGTCGACCCCGACTCGGTCAACGCGACGATGGCCTTCACCTTCAAATGATTGGCGGTGTACATCACCGCCATGGCAATGGCTTCGTCGGTCTTTTCGAAGATGCTGTGTTCGCTACGGTGACGCACCGGCGTATGCGAAGACTCATATTTCTCGGCACCGAGAATGACCTGCGCCATGGTCGCTACAGCCTTGACCGGATACTTACCGACGGCGCTCTCGCCAGAGAGCATCACCGCGTCGGTACCGTCCATCACCGCGTTGGCGATGTCGGACACTTCGGCGCGCGTCGGCACCGGATTGTGAATCATGGACTCCATCATCTGAGTCGCGGTAATGACCACGCGATTGCGCTTGCGACACGCGGAGATGATGTGTTTCTGCAGGCCCGTCAGCTCGGCATAACCGACTTCGACGCCGAGATCGCCACGCGCCACCATGACGGCGTCGCTGGCTTGAATGATGCGATCCAGATTGACCAGCGCTTCACTGCGCTCGATCTTGGCGACCAGATAACCATGGCCACCGGCCGCGCGCAGCAGTTGGCGGGCTTCGTCCATGTCGCCACCGTCGCGGGCAAACGAGACCGCGAGATAATCGACTCGCAGCTCGGCAGCGAGCTTGATGTGCTCGCGATCCTTATCGGTCAACGCACCGGCAGTCAGTCCGCCGCCCTGCTTGTTGATGCCCTTGTTGTCCGAAAGCTCGCCGCCCACCACGACCTTGGTCATGATGCGCGGGCCATCGACATCGACGACTTCCAGGACGATCAGGCCATCGTTCAGCAACAGCGTGTCGCCGCCGCGAACATCCTTGGGCAGATTCTTGTACGCCACGCCCACCGATTTGACGGTACCGGCCTTGGAGTCCAGCGACACGTCGAGGACGAACGGATCGCCCTCGTTCAAGAACACTTTGCCTTCGACGAAGCGATCGATGCGGATCTTCGGGCCCTGCAGGTCGCCGAGGACAGCGACCCAC
Organism: Steroidobacter sp.; assembly: GCF_016790065.1. GTDB lineage: Bacteria > Pseudomonadota > Gammaproteobacteria > Steroidobacterales > Steroidobacteraceae > Steroidobacter. Next base: position 28,691 of record NZ_JAEUPY010000737.1, on the reverse strand, counting down.
TTGCCCACCTGCTCCGCCACTTCGCGCACCATCTGTACGCGTTTGGCGTGGGCCGCTGCCTCGCCGTGCGAGAAGTTCACTCGCACGACGTCGGCGCCGGCCCGCAGCATCTCACCAAGCACCTTTGGGTTATCGGTGGCCGGCCCGAGGGTGGTCAGGATCTTGGTGCGACGGAGCATTGAGGACCTCGTGTTAGCTACGACTACGCTCTTCCAGGACCGCCACCGCGGGCAACTTCTTGCCTTCCAGGAATTCCAGGAAGGCGCCGCCGCCGGTAGAGATATAGGAGATGTCGTCTTCTACACGATATTTCTCGATGGCCGCTAGCGTATCGCCACCACCGGCGATGGAGAACGCCGTGGCCTTGGCGATGGCCAGCGCCAAAGTGCGCGTGCCTTCGCCGAACTGATCGAACTCGAACACCCCGACCGGGCCGTTCCAGACGATGGTGCCGGCCGCTGCAAACGTCTGTGCAAACTTTTCAGCCGTGTCCGGACCGATGTCCAGGATCATTTCGTCGGCCTGCACCTTGTTGGCCGGCTTCACGTCGGCTTCGGCGTTCGCGGAAAATTCCTTGGCCACCACCACGTCGGTGGGCAGCGGGATTTTCACGTTCAGCTCGGCCGAGCGCTTCAGCAAGCTTTTGGCAATGTCGATCATGTCCGGCTCGTGCAACGACTTGCCCACCGGCAGCCCCTGCGCCGCGATGAAGGTGTTGGCGATGCCGCCACCGACGATCAGCGTGTCCACCTTGGACAACAGGCTCTCCAGCACCGTGAGCTTGGTCGAGACCTTGGAACCGGCCACGATGGCGATCAGCGGCCGCTTGGGTTTTTCCAGCGCGGTCTCCAACGCCACCAGCTCGTTCATCAGCAACGGGCCGGCACAGGCAACCTTGGCGAACTTGGCCACGCCGTGCGTGCTGGCTTCGGCGCGATGCGCCGTGCCGAACGCGTCCATCACGAACACGTCGCACAGCTCTGCCATTTTCTTGGCCAGATCTTCCTTGTCCTTTTTCTCGCCCTTGTTGAAGCGCACGTTCTCGAGCAGCACCACTTCGCCAGGCGCGCATTCCACGCCATCCAGCCACTGCTTTTCGAAACGTACTTTGTAGCCCAGCAGCTCGGACAACCGCTGCGCCACCGGTGCAAGCGAAAACTCTTCGTCGTACACGCCCTCTTCGGGCCGGCCGAGGTGCGACATGATCAGGACGCGGGCGCCCTTTTCCTTCGCTGCCTGGATCGTCGGCAGCGACGCGCGAATGCGCGCGTCGCTGGTAACCACACCACCCTGCACCGGCACGTTCAGATCCTCACGGATCAGCACGCGCTTGTCGCGCAGGTCGAGATCGACCATCCGCAGGACGGTGCCTGCTCCGGTAGGCATGATCAGACCGCCTTCGACCAGGCCACCGTGGTGTCCAACATGCGGTTGGAGAAGCCCCACTCGTTGTCGTACCACGAGCACACCTTCACCAGCGTGCCGTCGATGACCTTGGTCATGGTGGCGTCGTAGGACGAGGAATGCGGGTCATGGTTGAAGTCCACCGACACCAACGGGCCGTCGGTGTATGCCAGGATGCCCTTGAACGCACCGTTGGCGGCTTCCTTCATCACGGCGTTGATCTCTTCGATCGACGTTGCACGCTTGGCGACGAAGCTCAGGTCGACCAGCGACACGTTGATGGTCGGCACACGCACCGAAAAACCATCCAGCTTGCCGTTCAATTCCGGTAGCACCAGGCCGACAGCCGCAGCAGCGCCGGTCTTGGTCGGGATCATGGACTGAGTGGCTGAGCGGGCGCGACGCAGATCCTTGTGGAACACGTCGGTCAGCACTTGATCGTTGGTGTACGAGTGGATGGTGTTCATCACGCCCGACACGATGCCGATCTTCTCGTGCAACACCTTGGCGAGCGGCGCCAAGCAGTTGGTGGTGCACGAAGCGTTGGAGATGACGGTGTGGCTGGCCTTGAGCGTGTTGTGGTTCACGCCGTAGACGACCGTCGCATCGACGTCCTTCTCACCAGGAGCGGAGATCACGACTTTCTTCGCGCCGCCCTGGATGTGCAGACCCGCCTTCGCCTTGCTGGTGAACAGACCGGTGCACTCGAACACGTAGTCGACGCCCAGCTGACCCCAAGGCAACTTGGCCGGATCGCGCTCGGCCAGCACCTTGATGCGGTCGCCATTGATGACCAGCGAGTCGCCATCGACCGAGACCTCGCCGTTGAACTTGCCGTGCACGGTGTCGTAGCGAGTGAGGTGCGCGTTGGTCTGCGCGTCGCCGAGATCGTTGATCGCGACGATTTGAATCTCTTTCTGGCGATTCGCCTCGTACACCGCACGCAGGATGTTGCGACCGATGCGACCGTAGCCGTTGATACCAACCTTGATGGGCATTCTCGTTACCTCGTTAGAATCACTGCAGCAGCTTGGTCGCGGTGCGAACGACATTGTCCGCGCTGAAACCAAAGTGCTTGAACAAATCCTTGGCGACACCGGAGGCGCCGAACGTCGTCATGCCGACGATGGCGCCACGCGTACCGACATAGCGGTACCACGTGTCGGGGGCCGCCGCCTCGATGGCGACGCGTGCTTCGACAGCGCGCGGCAATACCTGCTCGCGATAAGCCTCGTCCTGCGCGTCGAACACGTCGGTGCTCGGCATGGACACTACGCGGACTCGCTTGCCGTTCTGTTGCAACAGGCCGGCAGCTTCCACTGCGAGAGCCACTTCCGAGCCGGTCGCGATCAGGATCACGTCGGGCGTGCCTTCGGAATCCTTCAGCACGTAACCGCCGCGACGAATGTTGGCGATCTGCTGTTCGGTGCGCGGCTGCGGCGGCAATGCCTGGCGAGTGAGCGCCAGCGTCGACGGACCGTCGCGACGTTCGATGGAATCCGCCCAGGCGACTGCCGTTTCAGTGCTGTCGCAGGGACGCCAGACCGTCATGTTCGGAATCAGGCGCAGGCTCGGCACATGTTCCACCGGTTGATGGGTCGGGCCGTCTTCGCCCAAGCCGATAGAGTCGTGAGTCATCACGTAGATCACGCGCTGTTTCATCAACGCCGACATGCGCATGGCGTTGCGAGCGTAGTCGGAGAACACCAGGAACGTGCCGCCGTAAGGAATCACGCCGCCGTGCAAAGCCAGGCCATTCATGATCGCGGACATGCCGAACTCGCGCACGCCGTAGTGAATGTAGTTGCCGCCAGCAGCCTCGCCAGTGATGGAGACCGAGTCCTTGCGATTGGTGTTGTTCGATCCGGTGAGATCGGCCGAGCCGCCCAACAACTCAGGCAGTCCAGGGCCGTAGGCGTTGAGTGACGCCTGCGAGGACTGGCGAGTGGCCAACGGCTTACTCTCCTTCGCAACGTCGGCCACATATTTGGCGACGACTTCTTTCCAGGCCTTGGGCAGCTCGCCGGCCTGGCGACGCTGATACTCGGCGGCCAGCTCGGGGAACTTGGACTGGTAGGAGTTGAAGCGTTCCTGCCAGTCGGCTTCACGCTGGGTGCCCTTGGCTTTCGCGTCCCAACCCTTGCGAATCTCCTCGGGGATCACGAACGGCTCGTAATTCCAGTCGAGGTGTTTGCGAGTCGCAGCCACTTCGTCCGGGCCAAGCGCCGCGCCGTGCGTGGCTTCGGTGCCCTGCTTGTTGGGCGAGCCCCAGCCGATGATGGTCTTGGCGCAGATCAGGCTGGGCTTGTCGGTCTGAGCCACGGCCGCGGCGATGGCCTTTTCGATGGCCGCCGGATCATGGCCGTCGACATTCGGCACCACGTGCCAGCCGTACGCTTCGAAGCGCTTCGGCGTGTCGTCCGTGAACCAGCCGTGCACTTCGCCGTCGATGGAAATGCCGTTGTCGTCGTAGAACGCGATCAGCTTGCCCAGCTTCAAGGTGCCGGCCAGCGAACAGGCCTCGTGCGACACGCCTTCCATCAAGCAACCGTCGCCCAGGAACACCCAGGTGCGATGGTCGACGATCTCGTGGCCGGGCTTGTTGAACTGCGCGGCCAGGTGCTTTTCAGCCAGCGCCATGCCGACGGCGTTCGCCAGACCCTGGCCGAGCGGGCCAGTCGTGGTCTCGATGCCCAGGTGCGCGTCGTGTTCGGGATGGCCGGCGGTATGCGAGCCGAGCTGCCGGAACTTCTGCAAATCCTCGATGGACAGCGGGTAGCCCGTCAGATGCAGCAGCGAGTACAGCAGCATCGAGCCGTGGCCGTTGGAAACCACGAACCGGTCGCGGTCCGACCACAGTGGATTCCCGGGATTGTGCTTGAGGTGATCGTTCCACAAGACTTCGGCCAGGTCGGCCATGCCCATGGGCATCCCCGGATGCCCGGAGTTGGCCTTTTGCACGGCGTCCATCGCCAGGGCGCGAATGGCGTTGGCGAGCTGCCGGCGGTGCGATGTCTGCATCGGAAAATATCTCGAAAAGTGCGTATGAAGGCTGGCCCAAAGGCGTGGCATGAGCGGCCGAGAAGGCCGCGCATTTTGGACTATGGGGCGGGGTGGGGCAATGCAGATCGCCAAATTGCATGTGCTGGGCAGGATGCCCGAATGCCGGGAGCGCATGGACGCGCAGGACCGGCGAACGAAAGCCCAGCTCGCCAGTCAGAATTGGGAACGTTTCCGACGCCTGAGCCTTTGTGAAACGAAGCGCAAAACTGGAGGCTGGGGAGTGCCCGAGCCATGCGATTAGACACTGGTCACCGTTTCGCCCCAACCCCGTTGCTACGATCATTGTGGCTATTTTGCCCCATTATGTAGCGAGTAGACGCTAGCCCAAATGCAATCGGTCCGTCTCATTCAGTTCAGCGATCTGCACCTGTTCGGCGAAGCCAGCGGCCGCCTGCGCGGCGTGGCCAGCTTGCCGGCACTGCAGGCCGCGGTCGCCGATGCCCAACGGCGCAGTCACCGTGCCGACGGAGTGTTGCTGACGGGCGACTTGGTGCAAGACGACCCGGACGGCTACCGCTGGGTTCGCCAGGTTTTCGGCACCTCGCGCGCGCCGGTGCTGTGCCTGTCGGGCAATCACGACCTACCCGACCACATGCGAGCAGCCCTGCGCGGCGGCCCGTTCAAGGTCGGCGGGCATACCGAATTCGGCCGTTGGCTGGTGGTCATGCTGGACTCGTGGGTGGCCAACGACGCCGCCGGCCGCGTCGGCGCCGAGCAGCTGGAGTATTTGCGTGAAGTGTTGCGCACACATCGCAACCATCACGTGCTGGTGTGCTTGCACCATCACCCCATCGCCATCCGTAGCAAGTGGCTGGACCAGGTCGGGCTGTATGACGCCGACGAGTTCATGACCATCGTGCGCGAACATTCGAACGTGCGCGGCGTCCTGTGGGGCCACGTGCACCAGTCGCTCGACAGTTTCATTCATGGCGTGCGCTTCATGGCGACGCCAGCCACCTGTGCCCAATTCCTGCCCGGCAGCGTCGACTTCGCCATCGACAATCGGCCGCCCGGCTATCGCGTGCTGGAATTGATGCCGGACGGCGCCATCGCCACCGAAGTGTGCTGGCTGGAAACTTACATTTCTAATGAACTCGGGACCGGGCATCCTGCCACGGCCCGAGTTGCGAACCGGCAAAAGGCGTGACTTTTGCCTCTCGCTCGCCGCCTGCGGCGTCGGGGTACGTCCATGTACCCGGGGCTGTTCTAGCTGAGGTACTCTGCGAGCCGGCGTCAACGTCGGGATAACTCAGTGAAGCAAGTACTCGTCGCGCTGTGCGCGCTCTGGTTCAGCGCGTGCACACCGGCCGCCGATCAGCAGCACCATAGTCTGTGGTCGCTGAAGGGCAAGACCAACACCGTCTACCTGCTCGGCTCAGTGCACTTTCTCAACGAGTCCGAGCAACTGCCCGCCGCGCTCGATCAGGCCTATAAAGAGTCGGAAGTGTTGTTGATGGAGATCGACATGGACGATCTCGATCCGCTGGAAACCCAGCAGGTCACGCTGGAGCTGGGCATGCTGCCGGCCGGTCAATCGCTCGAACAACAGCTCGGCAAAGCCACCTACTCCCGACTGGCGACGCGCGCTCAGGATCTCGGTATCGATCCCGAATTGTTGAATCGCTTCAAACCCTGGTTCGCGGCCATGACGCTGGTCCAGCTGCAGCTCATGAAGATGGGCCTGGCACCGACTTCCGGCGTCGAACAGCGGTTCACCGCACGCGCGGTGGCGGACAAGAAGCCGATTCACGGCCTGGAAACGTTGCGTGAACAGCTGACCATGCTGGCCGGCTTGCCGGACCAGCAGCAGCGCGAATTCCTGCTCTATAGCATCGAGGATGCGGACCGGATCGCGCAGGAAATCGATGAGCTGTTATCGGCCTGGCGGCGCGGCGACAGCAAGGCACTGGCGGCGCTGCTGGCGGAAGGCTTCGATCAATACCCGGACCTGTACCGCCCCCTGACCACCGAACGCAATCGCCGCTGGCTGAGCCAGGTCGAGGCGTTGCTCGACGATCGCGAAGACTATCTGGTGGTGGTCGGAACGCTGCACCTGGTGGGCAAGGACAGCCTGATCGCGCTATTGGAAGGCAAGGGCCACAAAGTGACCCAACACTAGGCTCACACCTCAACCATCTCGAAGTCTTCTTTGCCGGCGCCACAGTCCGGGCAGCGCCACGACAGCGGCACGTCGTCCCAGCGCGTGCCGGCAGCAATGCCGGATGCGGGATCGCCTTTTTCTTCTTCGTAGACGTAACCGCAGATCACGCACATGTAGGCTTTCATTTCGCTGACGCCGACTCGAACCAGAAGGTAAGAAGGGGCCGGATTATAGGGAAGTGACGGCAGGGATGGGAGCTGCTTGCTCGATGGCGTGGAGCTCGATGGCTTACACTGCACGGCTTAAGACCTGCGGAGTTTTGCCCGTGTCGTTATTTTCCGATGCCAGCCGTTACATCCCCGGTGGCGTGAATTCTCCCGTCCGTGCTTTTCGCGGCGTGGGCGGCGACCCTATCTTCATCGAGCGTGCCGACGGCGCGCGCGTTTACGATCAAGACGATCGGGCTTACATCGACTACGGCGGCTCGTGGGGCCCGATGATTCTTGGTCACGCGCATCCGGACGTGATCCGGGCCGTGCAGGAACGCGCTGCGCTGGGCCTGTCGTTCGGCGCTCCGACGCGCATCGAGACCAAGGTCGCGCAGCGAGTTTGCGAAATGATGCCGTCCATCGAACTGGTGCGCATGGTCAGCTCGGGCACCGAAGCCACCATGAGCGCGATTCGGCTGGCGCGCGGCTTCACCGGTCGCGACAAGATCGTCAAATTCGAAGGCTGCTATCATGGCCACTCCGACTCGCTGCTGGTCAAAGCCGGCTCCGGCGCACTGACTTTCGGCGTGCCGACCTCCCCCGGCGTGCCGAAAGAGTTCGCAGCACAGACCATCACGCTGGCTTACAACGACATCGCGCAGGTCCAGCAACTATTCAGCGATAGCGGCAATGAAATCGCCTGCATCATCGTCGAGCCCATCGCCGGCAACATGAACTGTGTCCCGCCGGTGCCGGGCTTCCTGGAGGCATTGCGCGCGGTGTGCGACCAGCACGGCTCAGTGCTGATTTTCGACGAAGTGATGACGGGCTTTCGCGTGGCCCGTGGCGGCGCGCAAGCGCTGTACAACATTCGTCCGGATCTCACGACGCTGGGCAAGATCGTCGGCGGCGGCATGCCGGTCGGCGCGTTCGGCGGACGCCGCGACATCATGGAAAAGATCGCGCCGCTCGGCCCGGTGTACCAAGCCGGCACGCTGTCGGGCAATCCGGTGGCAATGGCCGCCGGCCTGACGACATTGGAGCTACTGGATCAACCGCAGCTCTACGAACAGATCGCCGCTCGCACCACCCAACTGATGGAAGGCCTCCAGCAAGCGGCCAAGCTCGCCGGCATTGGGCTGTCCACCAATCATGTGTGCGGCATGTTCGGTTTGTTCTTCACCAGCAAGACGCCGGTGCGTTATTTCCGCGAAGTGATGGCTTGCGACGTGGAGCGCTTCAAACGTTTCTTCCACGGCATGCTGAACGAGGGCATCTATCTCGCCCCGTCGGCGTTCGAAGCAGGTTTCGTTTCAGCAGCGCACACGGCAGCTGACATCGACGCCACCATCGCGGCAGCCAAGAAAGTATTCGCGACGCTGTAATTCCGGCTCAGGACAAGAGCCAACGCCGCGGTATCGCCAGCTTCAGCGCCCGTTCGAACGACTTGCGCCTCAGACCCGGATGTTTGAGGCCCTGCCAGATCGGGTGCAGCCAGCGGCGTTTCGGTAACGCGAGCACAGCCTCGCGGCCGTCGGCCTCGATGCGATACATCGAGACGATCTGCTCACCCAAGTGACGCCGTTCCGCTGCCAGCTGCGGCAACGCTTGCAAGCAGCGCTCGTGGTCGTCGGCGATCTCGCGATACATGCGGATGGTGCGCTCGTAACGCTGACGACGCGCCGATCTGCTCGGCCCAGTGCGAACGAACACCGTGCCGCCCAGATTGGCGTCGTGCCGGCGATAGCCCAGCAACGATTGCTCCAGACAATAGATCCGGCCGAACAAGCTGGCCCGCAAGGTCAGCATGTTGTCTTCAACCAGACCGCTCAGCGGCGGCAACTCGTCCAGCAGCTCGCGGCGCACCGCCATCGAAGCGCCCAGCAAAGTGACGAACTTTCCCAGATGCAGCAGCTTGCGCTGATCCATGGGCGACTCGAGATACCACGCGCCTCGACGTAGCGAGCGATCCTCAGCGTCGATCTCGTCGACCGCCGAACCCACCGCGTAAGCATCCGGGTGAGCATCGAATGCCGCGAGCAGCTTGGCCACGCGCTGCGGATAAGAAACATCGTCGGCCGCCATGAACACGAAGATCTCACCGGTGGCGAGTTTCGACACGGTGTTGATGTGCCGACACAAACCCTGGTTCTGTTCGTTGGCGCGCACGATCAATCGGTGCGGACCGGAATACGAAGCTGCGATCTGCTGTGCGATGGCCAGACTACCGTCGCCCGAGCCGTCGTCGGACACGATGATTTCGCAAGGCACGGTTTGCGCGAGCGCACCGTCCAACGCCTGACGCAGCGTTTTCTCCATGCGATACGCCAGCAGTAGGATGCTTGCTCTGAAAGGTCCGCGCGACATGCTCGGGCCCTAGGTCGACGCTACGATGCGTGCATATTTGGCTGGCTTGAACAGCCGCCGCAGCCGCAGACCGAAAATATGTGACATCGACTTGCGCACCAGGCTGACCGGCCCCTTGCGCAACAATCGATACAACCGTCCTCGGTGATGCAGGATGAACGTCGCGAGGCTGGGCGCGAACCAAGCCGTCTCGCTGCGTAACCAGAGCTTGTGTAGCTCGCCGAAGAACTCACCCTGCGGCTGACGCAAGGTGGATAGATAGCGCAGCCGCCAAGCCGTGTCGTCGAAAGATTTCATCCTTGATCCGGGAATGCGCCGAGCGCGTTTACGATGGGCACGCAGCACGTCAGTCACGTTCTTGCCGTGCTGTCGATAGCGCACCAATTTTTCCGGGCAGTAGACGACGCCGCCATTCGCCGCGGCCCACATCGCCAGCCACCAGTCGTGGAATATTTCCGCCGGCAGCTGCGGAGCCTCACCGAGCAACTCGCGCCGGAACAACATGGCATGGCCGGAAACACAATTGGTGACGATCAGTGCCGCGGGGTCGTTCAAGTCTTGCATGGCCCAGAACCGCGACATGCTCATCCCGAGACTGCGTCCATCGGCATCGATCAGCTCGGAGTCGCAATAAGCCATGGCGTGATTGCCGATGCGGCTGGCCAGGATGCGCAGCTTGTCCGGAAGCCAGATGTCGTCCTGATCGCAGGGCGCAATGAACGCTCCCTTGGCCAGAACCAGCGTGCGCTCGAAGTTGCGGATGAAGCCGAGGTTACGCGGATTCACAGCGACACGCAGCCGTGGGTCACGCTGTTCATACTCTCGTAACAATTCGACGGTGCGATCGGTCGAGCCGTCATCGACGGCCACGATCTCCAGATTCGAATAGGTCTGCGCCAGCAGCGAGTCGAGCTGTTGGCGCAGATATCGTTCGCCGTTGTAGGTGCACAACGCGACGGAGATCAACGGCTCGGCGGCAGCGCTCATGGGCTATAAGCGGCGACTCAGATAAACGGCAATCCCGTCGGCATCGAAGAACAGCCGGGTACGATCCGGCGTGATCGGCGGATCGCTCGGCAGCGTCTTGTCCCGGCCAAGTTTCTCATGATGTCTGGCATCCAGCGACAGGTCCCAGCCCGGCAAGATGTCCATGTACTGCACGCCCGCGCCATAGTAGTAACCATACGCCGGCAATCCGAAGTCATAGCGCGCGGCACCGCCGAAGACGTTCACCGCCAGCTTGGGGTTGAATCGGAACCGATAGTCCAGAGCACGCAGCGAGATCAAGTTGTTGTCGTCGAGACGATCCAATTCCAGTCGCACGCCGAAGTCGCTGCGACGAGAAACGTTGCGGCGTGCGCCGAACGCAATGTGCGGCGTCACTTCCGAGTCGGTCCGCACCACTGGAATGTCCACGCCGAAGATCTTTTTGACGCTGCCGTAGTTGGCACCGACATCGACGAACACCTGCGTCTTGCTCCAGTCAGATTCGCTGCTCTCGCTGTAACTGCTGCGCCCGCCGCCTCTTGGGCCCGGCTGCGCGAAATCGACAGAAGCTTGCAGGCGTGCGAACGAATCGCCGAACACGTCCTGGCCTACCTGCACGCCGGCGTCCACCGCAAAGCCACGCACATCCATCGACACGTCCAGTCGCAACGACTGGAAGGTGTCATAGCCGACTTCCGGCCCAGCGACACGCCACGCCTCATCGAGCGACATGGTGCGATAAGTGGCCTGCCAATAGCGGCCCGAAGGGCTACGCCAGCCCGCGCGCAAGCTATGACTCTGTCCGCCGATCGCATCTCCGAACACTCGCTGGTCCCCAAACCAGTGGCCAATGACGTGCTCGCGATTTACCAGGCCGTCCCTGTACACGTGATGAACGTACCAAGCGTTCTGCCACTCCGAGACTTCATAAGTCACATCGAAGTTTTGCCACAGCTGCGGGAAATCGATGCCCACTGACATGTTGGTGGCACCGAGCCGATAGTTGCCGGCGTATGCATTGTCCTCGCCGGCGTATTCCATGTGCACGGCGAACGGCGTCTTGCCGGGGAAGATGATGCTGCTGGTCAGCGATGCCACGCGATTGCCGAACTCCGACAATTGAGTGGGCGAATTGCTGCCGATCAGGGCCTTGCGAAAATCCGACAACGTTCCGCCGTCGGGTGAACCGCCGCCGTATTGAGTAACGCGGCTGAGCGCGAAACCCAACCCTTCAGCAGGCGAAACGCTGCCCTGCATGCCTGCCAGTCTCGGCTTGCCGGATGTGACCCCCAAACCGTCGAGGGTAGGAAGGTTTTCCTGCTTCGACATTTCCGCGGCAAACACCTCATAGCCGATGCCGAGCCGACTGATCGGCTTGTAGTTGGACAACGTAACCGAGGGCATGGTGGGTGCCTCGGTGCTGATCAGCGAGCTGCTGTCATTCAGCGGCGACAACCAATGGTCGCGGTAGCCGATATCCAGCTGCGCGTAGTCGGTACCCAAGCTCAGCAGCGAACCCGTGGGGATCACCTCGTCGTCGCTCGCGATGGCGCCGGCCGAGATCAGCACGTAGTCGTTCCATTGGTAATAGCCGCCGACGCGCGCTTCCCAAGCGTCGTTCACGTCCACGCCATGAGCATTCGGCTGCGCGCTGCTCGAATCGCCGTCGACGACGGCAGCAGTGACCCGCGCGTGCGTGACGCCGGACTTTTTCATGTAACGCTGCAGGTAAGCACGTACTTCCGCGCACAGCGCCTCGTCACTTTTACAAGCGCGCGGCAGCGCTTCCAGCACCACGGCCGCCGGGATCGGCTTACGCATGACCGTCTTGCCGCCGAGAGCGAGTACGCGCTGAATCTTTCTGTCCATGTCCGGGGACATGCCCATCGGCAAATAAGGACTGACGCCCCGCGCAGCGGCCGGCATCCCGACCGTCATTCCCAACAGCGCCAACAATGCCATTCCCTGGGTGAGGGCTAAGCTCCGACTTCTCAAATTGACCCCTAGCGCATCGGGACCGATGCCGTGTACAGGCCACGGAGTTTGCATGGGCCCACCGAACTCAACAAGTTTCGGCCACTAGATGAATCTGACCGGTGTGGACGAAATCGCCATCGACGCCCACACTGACGCCAGTGAGCGACGCAAATCCGCTTGACAAGCAGCTGCAGGAAACCGCCGCGGCGCGTACGATCCGCAGCGGCGGGCGGAGCCGTGGACAGACCAGGGGCATGACAAGAAAGTTCGTTCTTATCGATCACTCCATGAGGGATCTCGGCGGGCACTACTACACGTACGCCAGTTGCGTGTTGCCTGCGGCCGAGCGCGCCGGTATGCAGCCGGTGCTGGCCATGCATCGGGATTTCCGGGACCTGCCGGCCTTGCCACCGAGCTGGCAGTCGCACGCCGTGTTTCGCAACAAGAGTTATTCCCAGCGATACATCGAGACCGGCAGTGCCACTAGCGGATTCAGTAGCTGGTGGGCACGAACTCGCAGCAAATGGCGTGCGCGCGAGCGATCGCGCCTGGCCGCAAGCTTTGCCGAGGACTGCGCCACGCTGTTCAGCCAGGTGACGCTGGCAGCCGGCGACCACGTGTTCTTCGCCTCTACTTCCGAGATCGACCTGGAAGGGCTGGCGATATTCCTGCAGAGCGCGCCCGAACGGTACCGTGAGATCCATTGGCATCTGCAATTGCATCTCGGCATCTTCGAAGGTCGCGATCCGGACTACGCCCAGCAGCGCGGCCGGCGCGAATTCATGCGCGAGATCTTTCTGCATGCGCTGAAGCGCGTGCCCAGCCATCGCATCCATTTGTATTGCACGACGCGAGAGCTCACCGCGCAGTACGAGTACCTCGATGTGGCACCGTTCTATACGCTGCCCTACCCCGTTCATCCGTTGTTTCTTTTGCCTTCCGCGCCCAAGTCGTCGAGCGACAGCGTGCGTATCGCGTGTCTCGGCCACAGCCGTCGCGAGAAAGGCTTTCGCGAGTTGCCGATCGTGGTCCGCCGCTTGTGGAACGACTATCTGAGCAAAGGGCGCGCGCAGCTGGTGATGCAAACGCGACGACGAGACTTGCGCCGCGCGCTCGATTCGACCGTCGCCGACCTCGGCGCGCACAGCGCCACACCGCCAGTGGTGTACGCGCCCTTTCCGCTCGATTTGGAACGTTACGCCGAGTTAGTCCGCAGCTCGGATATCGGCCTGCTGCTCTATGACAGCACTCGGTACTATTCACGCTGCAGCGGCGTGCTGTTGGAAATGCTCAGCGCAGGCGTGCCGGTCATCGTGCCGGGCGGCTGTTGGCTGTCCGAGCAAATCCACGATGAGAACCAACGGCATCTACGCGACATCGCCGAACGCGGCACGGCACTGAAACAAATCGGCGATAACTCGCTCACGTGGCAAGGCCAAAGGACCACCAACGGCTCGGCCATCTCTTTCACGGACAGAGCGGCGAGCTGTGAATTCGATCTCGCCCCGGGCGCGCGCTCGCTGCTGCTGGGCTTCCGATGGCTGGAGCCCTCGACACGCGGCACCTACGCGCAGCTCGATCTGGAACAGTTGGACGCGCAGGGCGCACAGCTGACGAACTTCGCCGCCATCGTCGGACCGGGCAGCGATCCGTCCGCGGTGTATTCGCTGTTCCATCTGCACGAGAACGCGCAGCGGGTACGACTCAAATGGCGCAATGCCTGGGACGACGGCACCATCAGCGTCGATTCGGTCGAATGCCGCCTCTATGCCGAGCACTACCCTGCCGGTTCGGTGGGCCTGACCGCGGCTAACATGGATCAGAGCGGCGAGTTACTCGGCGACGTGTTGCTACATATCGAGCATTACCGGAAGCGTTCCGCCGCCTTCGCCGGGCGCTGCACGGAATACTTCAACGCGGATCAAATCGTCGCGCAGTTACTCGGCGCCGAATCAGCCGCGCAACCGCTCGCGGAATCGCTTCCCAAACGCTTCGATCTCTCGGCGTAATCGAACTCGTAGTCGAATGCGCGCCGAGTGATCGGTGCGATGCGCGTTGATCAGTGCCGGGTTGATAAAGATCCGATAACCCTTGGCCCGCAACCCCGCATGCAGCGGCACGTGCTCACAAACTGCTCGTCCCTGCTCTGCGCCACTGTAGCGACCTGCGAGTAATGCCTCGCGCCGATAGATCGCCAGACCGCCAAACGCTGAATCCACTTCGATCCAATTCGCCCGCGGACTCACGCGCGCCATGCGCGAATGAATGGCAATCGCCAACGCACGCGGATGATCGAACAGCGCTCGTAAGCGCTGGTACTGCTCGTGACAATCCACGGGACACCAGTCCGGATGACGAAGCGCCCAGATGTCGTAATAGGCATCGCTCTGGTTGGCAGCCACCACATCCCACGGCACGCTCGATGCCCAGCAAGTCGATAGGGCTTCACGCCGCAGATCGTTATTGACGCCGTCCAGATCGGCGATCATCACGTAGTCGACCGCCGCGAACTGCGGATCGTTACGCAGCTCATCAAGATATCGATTGCGGCAGGCAGCGATGCGCTCGGTGCGCGCCGGAATCTTCTCGGCCAATGAGCCGAGCGACGTGAACTGAAAGCCTGCAATCTCGTTTCGCAGGCGTTGCAGCTCGGCCACCGTGCCGTCGGTGGAATCGCTTTCGATGATCAGGAACTGCACCTCCCCAAAGCCGGCCGTGGCACGCGCCAATGTTTCCACGGCGCGCCGCACGGTTTTCGCTCCGTTACGTACGCAACCCACGATAACGAGCGCGGCGGCGTCGATCGGCTTGTGATCTCGCATCGGCAAGGAAGATGGCGCAGGGAATTCCGGCTGCGACGCATTGGAGCAGGAACCGCGCGGACTGACAACGCCGCCGGAGCCGATTCGCGCGGTTCGCTGCTTCATGTTCAGGCACGGTCGCCATGAATGGTTGCCAGCGCCGCAGCACTCCGCCCGCGCCACTGCAAGCCCTGCCCCTGCATCCGGCCATGCCGCTCCAACCTGGCCTGAATGCCCGCCATGGTCCGATCATGCGCTCGCGCCAGTTGCGCGACCGTTTCGCCCCCGTCGAACTTTTCCAGCAGTTCGCGATCTTCCTCTTCGGTCCACGGCTTGCCGGCGTTACCGGGCATGCGCGTACGGGCATTTCGAGCCTTGGTGCGCGTGACCATCTCGAGCGCGCGAACTGCCACATACAATGCGCGGATTACGTCAGCCGACTGATACGGCGAGTCGATGTCGAACACCTCGCCGGTCTGTGGGTTGACGCCGTTCGCCAGCGCGGACACGATGCTCAAAGCCTTGCTGTCATCCATGATGTCGTTCTCCAGAAATAAATTATTACTCTCGATGAATGCGAATCCCTTCCGCCTCGGGCCGGCAGGCCTCGAAGCTGACAGCAGTGTAGGCGCGCCCACCCGGCGCGAAACCGCGGCATATCTGGCGAACAATCGAGAAATGGCGCATTCCCGCGCGCACGATCTATGCTGGACAGGACGTCCGAATGCAGTGGGCCCACGTCTGCGCGGGAGCCACCGTTAACCATGCGTGCCTTCGCTCTGTTCGTCGCGCTGCTGGCGGGTTCGTTAATCGTGGCCGCGGTGTTCACTTATCCCGCGTGGTGGCTGGTCAGCCTCGTATCCATCGAACCCGTGCACCGGGTCATGCACCGCATTGCCATGCTGCTCGCACTGATCGGCTTGGTTGTACTCACTCGCCGGCTCGGACTGACGGACAAGGAGTCACTCGGCTACGGCTTACCTCGCGGGCAGTTCTTGAGGCAGATGGGCATCGGGTTTATCTGCGGCATCGGCTTGATGGTGCCGCTCACGGCACTGCTGCTCGGACTCGATATCCGTGAAGTGAAACCTGAATTCGCTGGGCACTGGCTCGGGTTGATCGCCGGCGGCCTGCTTACTGGCGTCACCGTCGCCTTCATCGAAGAAACATTCTTCCGAGGCGTGCTGTTCACCGCCATCTCTCGCACCTCCGGCGCGGCTGCGGCCGTCATCGCGCCGAGCGTGCTTTACGCGTCATTACATTTTTTGGGCGGGAAGCTGCGAGTGGCGCCTGAAGATGTGTCCTGGTTTCACGGCTTCGAGGTATTGAGCAAGCTGTTCGAGCGGTACGTGGAGCCGCTGACCTTCGCTGATTCCTTCGTCGCACTCGCCATGCTCGGCGTGCTGTTCGCTCTTGTTCGCTTGCGCACCGGCGCGATCGCAGGCTGCATTGGATTACACGCCGCTGGCGTGGGCTTCATCGCCGTTCTTCGCGAAGCGACGACCACGAATCCAGATACTCAATACGCCGTGCTCGTCGGCAACTACGACGGCGTCATCGGCTGGGCCGCTCTCGTCTGGTTCTCGGTAATCGCCGCGGCGTTTGTGTTGCTGAGTAAGCGCCGCGCAAAAGCCGTCGAGCACTCCCGCGACAACCGAGAGCAGCATCGAACGTGAAGTATCAGTAGACGTTTCGGCGTTGCCGTCTGCGTGCCGCGGCGAGTGCAGCGATCCTATCTCTTCAAGCCTGCCGAATATCCAACCGCTCGCGAAGCAAGCGCAGCCGCTCGACGGCATTGTCCATCTCAAGGCATTGCTGCCGCTCCGGCATGGGCAACGGCAGAATCTCGGCGAGTCTCATCCCAACCCAGCTGGCATTCTCATAGTGCGGCGGTTCATCGCCGTACGCAGTGCCAAGCTGAGCGAGCGCTTGTTTGAGCAGCTCAGCCAGAATGCCCAGGTCCTCGGGAATCTCGATCACCGGCTCTTCAGGAAGAAACGTCACATCGGCCAGATTCAACCCATCGCTCTGCGTCTTCACTTCGACGATGCTGAATTTCTTTTCGCCACGAGCCGTGATACCGAGCAACCCGTCATCGAGCCGCTCGAAATCAACGATGCGTGCCGTCGTCCCGACACTCGTAGTACGCGCCGTACCGCCGGCTTCGCGGCCTTCGGTAATGAGCGCGACGCCAAAGTCGCTGCTCTCCCGCATGCAACGACTCACCATGTCCAGATAACGCGGCTCGAAAATGCGCAGGCGCAAAGGACCGCCCGGGAACAGCACGGTGTTCAGCGGGAACAAAGGCAGGACCAACGACATGAGTCCTCCTTAAGCGATTAGCGCTTGCGCAAACGGTCCAGCAGTTTGCCGTGAATGCCGCCGAAGCCGCCGTTGGACATGATGAGCACGTGATCGCCGCTCACCACCGAACGATCCAGCTCGGTAATTAGTTCATCCAGATCGCGAATGGTTTGTGCCCGCTTGCCCAGCGCCGCCACCGATCCGGCCACGTCCCAAGTGACATTCGGCCCCTGATACATCCAGACATGGTCGGCCTGCGACAACGATGTAGCCAGCGCCGATGAATGCGTGCCCAACTTCATGGTGTTGGAGCGCGGCTCCAGCACCGCAATCAAACGCTTCGAGCCAATCTTGCGTCGTAAGCCGTCGATGGTCGTCGCCACTGCGGTCGGGTGATGTGCGAAGTCGTCATAAACTGTGATGCCATTGACCACGCCGCGCACTTCCATGCGCCGGCGCACGCCTTGGAATTCCTTCAACGCCGCAATGGACGTTTCGATGGGCACACCCGCACCGCGCGCCGCGAGAATTGCCGCCAAGGCATTCTCAGCGTTGTGTCGTCCCAGCATCGACCACTTCACTTCGCCCACCGCGGCGTTACCCTGCATGATGGAGAAGTTGCTGTAGTCACCGCCGGCCGGTGCCAGCGCATACCAGGCCGTGTCGCCGTGCAATCCGGTCGAGAACCGTTCCACCGGCGTCCAGCAACCCATGTCGATCACGTGCATCACATTGGCATCGCCGGAGTTGGCGACCACCAGGCCGTGCCTCGGCACCATGCGCATCAGTTGATGAAACTGCCATTGAATGGACGCCACGTCGGGATAGATATCGGCGTGGTCATGTTCCAGATTATTGATGACAGCGGTGCGCGGCCGGTAGTGAACGAACTTGGCGCGCTTGTCGAAGAACGCGGTGTCGTATTCGTCCGCCTCGACCACGAAGTGCTGCCCGCCGCCGAGCCGCGCCGTGACATTGAAATTGCCTGGCACGCCGCCGATCAAAAAGCCCGGATCGAGCCCGCCGTATTCGAGCAGCCAGGTGAGAATGCTCGAGGTGGTGGTCTTGCCGTGAGTGCCGGCCACCGCCAGCGTCCAGCGTTTGTTCAACACGTGTCGCGCCAGCCATTCCGGCCCGCTGGTGTAGGGAATATCGCTTTCCAGCAGTGCTTCGATCAGCGGGTTACCGCGACTCATCACGTTGCCGACCACCACCACGTCCGGGTTCAGCTTGAGCTGTTCCGGCCCGTAGCCTTCGATGATCTCGATGCCCAGCTCGCGCAGCTGGTCGGACATGGGCGGATAAACGCTTTGGTCCGAGCCGGTGACGCGATGGCCCGAGGCGCGCGCCAGCGCCGCGATGCCGCCCATGAAGGTGCCGCAAACGCCAAGAATGTGAACGTGCATAGCCTAGCTTCGCAGATCGAGCATCAACTGCACGACCGCCTGAGTGGAATAAATGATGGCCACGGTGAGCGCGATCCCGGTGATCAAGCCGCGATCCAGCGCCAGCATGAAGATGCGCCCGAGCACCAGCGCGGTGATCAGGAAGCGCAGCATCAGCCAGTTCATCGACAACTCATCGCTGAACCCGAAGGTGAGCTGCGCCGAACGGAACGTCACATCCATCAGCAGCACCAGCAAGCCGACGCCCAGCGTGGCCGTCATGGTCTGCACGAAGCGCTGCCGCCGGCTGAAAAACGCCAGCACCGCCCATAGCCAGGCGCCCAGCATCAGGGCGTCGACACAAATGAACAACAGCGCGGTGGTCCGGTCCAGGGCGAACAAGCGCATGCGCACGAAGCCGGCGGCCATGTATGCGATCAGCGCCAGCGTCGCCAGGGCCGTCGATGCCGGCAAGTCTTGCGGTCCCTTCCGCCAGAGCGCGATATCGAGGAAGCTTTGCAGAAATCGCAAAATGACCATGAGCGAAACGCGTGTTGCACCGGCTAACAACGCCGGCGACTCCCCTATAATGCAACCAATTGTACACGCACGCCCATGCAGCCCGCGCCACTCATCACCACGTCCGCTGAACTTCTACACGCACTCGATCGCCTCGCTCCGGCCGACTTCGTCGCGCTGGACACGGAGTTCATGCGTGAGAGCACTTATTTTCCCAAGCTTTGTCTGGTGCAGATAGCGGCGCCGACGGCCGACGGCACCGACGTTATTTGCGCGCTGATCGATCCGCTGGCGGTGCCAGACTTGCAGCCGCTGTGGGATTTTCTGAACGACCGCGTCCGGATCAAAGTGCTCCATGCCGCGCGCCAGGATCTCGAAGTGCTGTCAGTCGCGATGCGCGGCGCGCTGAATGGGCCGATTTTCGATACTCAGATCGCCGCGGCCCTGCTCGGCGAGCCGGCACAGATCGGTTACGGAGCGCTGGTGGCCTCGCGCCTCGGCCAGCAGCTGGAAAAAGGTCACACCCGCACCGATTGGTCGCGACGGCCGTTGAGTCCCGAGCAATTACAGTACGCCGAGGACGACGTGCGCTATCTGGTGCCGTTGTATCTGAACCTGCGTGACGCTTTGGAGACAGCCGGCCGGACCCAGTGGCTCTATGAGGAGACACACGAGCTGGAGCAGCCCGGGCTGCATCGCACTGAGCCGGAAGCGGCCTGGAAACGCTTGAAGGGATTGGATCGGCTGCGCCCCGAACAGCGCGCCACAGCCAAGTTACTCGCGCACTGGCGCGAGGAGACCGCGGTCAAGCATGACAAGCCTCGCGGTTGGATTCTGGCCGACGATGCTTTACGCGAGATCGCCGAGCGGTTGCCTGCGAACACTCAGGAGCTGGAGAGCGTGCGGTCGGTGCCGCCGGGCATCGTGAAGCGTCGGGGCGAGGAGTTGCTGGCGTTGATTACGCGAGGTCGCGAACAAGGCGCGTCGGAACCCGCCTGGAACGTGCCGCCGCGGCCCGATCCTCAGCAACTCGCGATGGTTACAAAACTAATGAACATCGCGCGCTCGACGGCAGAAGCACTGCAGATCAGCCCGGAGATTTTGGCCACTCGACGGGATGTGGAGCAGCTGGTGTTTTCTCGGCGCACCGAGCGCCTGGGTGCAGGCTGGCGCAAGGATGTGATTGGCGATCGGCTGATCGCGAAGCTGCAAGAGAACTGAGATTGGCCAGGGGCTGCTGACGCAGCCCTGACCCGAAACGGCGTTACTTCTTCTTACGCGCGACTGGCTTGGAAGATTTCTTCGCAGCCGGCTTGGCAGCTTTCTTGGCGGCGGGCTTGGCAGACTTCTTCGCGCCCTTGGCCTTGCTCACAGCCTTGCTCTTGCTCGCAGCCTTGGCTTTCGCAGCCGGAGCTTTGCTCTTGGCAGCAGCTTTGCCTTTCACGGCAGCCTTGCCCTTAGCAACCTTCTTGGCCGGCGCCTTGCTCTTGGCAGGCTTGCTAGCGGCAGCTTTGCTCTTGGCAGCGGGTTTGGCCTGCGCCGAGGGCTTGCCAGCCGCTTTCTTGCTCGCAGCTTGTTTGCCAGCGGAGTTCTTGCCGGACTTTTTCGCCGCGGTCTTGGTGACTTTCACCTTGGAGGCCGGCACGGGCTTGGCCAGGGCCGCGGCTTCCATACGCTCGGAGACATCTTCGAGCTCGCCTTCGCCGGCGACTTTACGCAGCAGGCCGAGCTTGGAGTAATGCTCGATCAGCGGCTTGGTCTGCTGGTCATACACTGCCAGGCGCTTGCCGATGACTTCTTCCTTATCGTCCGGGCGCTGATACAACTCGGCGCCGTCCTTGGAACAAGTGGTCTGACCGGCGGGCAGCGAGTGCACGTTGTACACGGAGCCGCAGGTCTGGCAGATACGACGGCCGGCCAGGCGCTGCATCAACGTTTCGTTGCGCACGTCCAGCAACAGCACGGCATCCAACGGCTGACCGATCTCTTGCAGCAGCGTGTTCAGCGAGTTGGCTTGTTCGCTATTGCGGGGGAAGCCGTCGAGGATGAAACCGTTGGCGGCGTCGGGGCGGCTCAAGCGTTCGCGGATCAGGCCGAGCACGATGTCGTCGGACACCAATTGGCCGGCATCCATCACCGACTTGGCTTGCTTGCCCAGTTCGGTGCCACGGGCCACTGCATCTCGCAACAGGTCGCCGGAGGAAACCTGAGGCACGCCGTATTTGCTCTGCAGGCGCTGCGCCTGTGTGCCTTTGCCAGAACCAGGCGCCCCAAGCAGTACGATCCGCATCATTTTTGAATCCGACCTCCCGATGAGAGCCGGGGAGGGTACAGAAAGCGCCGTTCGAGCGCTATCCTTCGCGCGCCCATTCGGGGCCGAAGTGCAAAGGTCCAACCATGCCCAAGAAGAACGCGCCGAAACCCTCTGCCCGCCGCTCGGCCCGCGCCCGTAACGCCTTCTACGCGCAGTCCGGCGGGGTCACCGCGGTCATCAACGCGTCGGCCGCCGGCGTCATCGAAGCCTGCCGCCGCGCCAAGGGCCGCATCGGCAAGGTCTACGCCGGCCGGCACGGCATCGTGGGTGCTTTGACAGAAGATCTGATCGATACCAGCAAAGAGTCCGCGGCAGCGATCCGTGCCCTGCGCCACACGCCCTCGGGCGCGTTCGGCTCGGCGCGTTTCAAGCTCAAAAAGTTCGAGGACAACCCGGCCCAATACCAGCGCCTGATCGATGTCTTCAAAGCGCACGACATTGGCTATTTCTTCTATAACGGCGGCGGCGACTCGGCCGACACCTGCCTGAAGGTTTCGCAGCTGGCCGACAAGCTCGGCTATCCCATCCAGGCCATCCACGTGCCCAAGACCGTGGACAATGACCTGCCCATCACCGACTGCTGCCCGGGCTTCGGCTCGGTGGCGAAATATGTCGCGGTATCGATTCGCGAGGCCGGCTTCGACGTGGCCTCGATGGCCAAGACGTCCACCAAGGTATTCATCATGGAAGTGATGGGCCGCCATGCAGGCTGGATCGCCGCGGCCGGCGGCCTGGCCTCGGAGAAGGAAGGCGATGCCCCGCACATCATCCTGTTCCCGGAAATCACCTTCGACGAAGACAAATTCCTGGCGCGCGTCAAACACTGCGTGGAGAAGTTCGGTTACTGCGCCATCGTGGTGTCCGAAGGCGTCAAGAACGCGGACGGCAAGTTCCTGTCCGATGCCGGCCTGCGCGATGCATTCGGTCATGCGCAGCTCGGCGGCGTCGCGCCGGTGATCGCGCAACTGATCAAAGCCAAGCTGAACTACAAATATCACTGGGCCGTGGCGGACTACCTGCAACGCGCCGCGCGCCACATCGCGTCCAAGGTGGACGTCGAACAGGCGTACGCGCTCGGCAAGGCCGCGGTGGATCTGGCACTCAAGGGCCACAACTCGGTGATGCCGACCATCGTGCGCACCTCGCAAAGCCCGTACAAATGGAAAATCGGCGTAGCACCGCTCGACAAGGTGGCCAACCAGGAGA
Source organism: Steroidobacter sp. (assembly GCF_016790065.1). Classification (GTDB taxonomy): domain Bacteria; phylum Pseudomonadota; class Gammaproteobacteria; order Steroidobacterales; family Steroidobacteraceae; genus Steroidobacter. The sequence continues at coordinate 6,054 of NZ_JAEUPY010000737.1, read as the reverse complement.
AGATGCTGCCGCGTGATTACATCACCGAGGACGGCTTCCACATCACCGCCAAGGGCCGCCGTTATCTGAGCCCGCTGATCCGCGGCGAGGATTACCCGCCCTACAAGGACGGCCTGCCGCAGTACGTGACGCTCAAGAACACGCCGCTGAAGAAAAAGCTCGACACACCCTTTGTGCTATAGTTTCGCGCGTTTTTTCCGAGACTTAACTTGTGTCACGCGCGCCGTACTTAGCCGTAACGGCGCGCCGATTTAGCTCAACGATTTTTTGGAACCTGCCTTACTGACGATCTGCCCGCTTTAAAAATTCGCTCACAACGATGCACCCGTAAGGGGGAGGAAGTTGATGTCCACAGATGTCGCGCTTTGGCTCGCGATCGGCGCCGGTGTTTTGGCCGTGCTGTATGGCGTAATTTCGGTCGGATGGATCAACAAGCAGCCTGCGGGCAATGAGCGAATGCAGGAGATCGCCGCGGCGATCCAAGCGGGCGCCAGGGCTTATTTGAATCGTCAGTACACCACGATCGCCATCGTCGGCGTGGTGTTGTTGATCGTGCTGGGCCTGGCTCTGGACTGGGCCACCGCCGGCGGTTTCGCGGTCGGCGCCATCCTCTCCGGTCTGGCCGGCTATATCGGCATGAACGTCTCGGTGCGCGCCAACGTGCGTACCGCGCAGGCTGCCAGCGTCGGACTCAACCCCGCGCTACAAGTCGCCTTCCGGGGCGGCGCCATCACCGGCATGTTGGTGGTGGGCCTGGGCATGATCGGCGTCGCCGGTTACTTCACCCTGATGCGCGGAATCATCGGCGATGAGCATGCGCTCCACTCGCTGATCGGCCTGGCCTTCGGCGGTTCGCTGATCTCCATCTTCGCGCGTCTCGGCGGCGGCATCTTCACCAAGGGCGCCGACGTGGGCGCGGACCTGGTGGGTAAAGTCGAAGCTGGCATTCCTGAAGACGATCCGCGCAACCCGGCCGTGATCGCCGACAACGTCGGTGACAACGTCGGCGACTGCGCCGGCATGGCGGCCGACTTGTTCGAGACCTACGCGGTGACCGTGGTGGCCACCATGGTGCTCGGCGGCTTGATGTTCACCGCCGCCGACGGCGGTCTGGACATGCGCTACATCCTGTATCCGCTGGTGCTCGGCGCGGTGTCCATCGTCGCCTCCATCATCGGCTCGTACTTCGTGAAGGCTCGCGAAGGCGGCAAGATCATGAATGCGCTGTATCGAGGCACGGCAGTGTCCGGCGTGCTGGCGCTGATCGCGTTCTACTTCGTGACCGATCTGGTGATGGTCGATAAGGAACTGTCCTCCAACCTGTTCGCCTGCTCGGTCATCGGCTTGGTGCTGACGGCTGCGCTGATCGTGATCACCGAGTACTACACCGCGACCGAGTACGGCCCGGTGCGCTACGTCGCCGCTGCTTCGCAGACGGGTCACGGCACCAACGTCATCGCGGGTCTCGCGGTGTCGATGAAGTCGACTGCGCTGCCGGTGCTCGCAGTGGTTGCGGCCATCTGGGGCGCATTTCACATCGCTGGCCTGTACGGCATCGCCATCGCGGCCACCGCGATGCTGTCGATGACCGGCATGATCGTCGCGCTCGACGCGTACGGCCCGATCACCGACAACGGTGGCGGCATCGCCGAGATGGCCGGCTTGCCGAAGGAAGTGCGCAAGATCACCGACGCGCTGGATGCGGTTGGTAACACGACCAAGGCCGTGACCAAGGGTTACGCGATCGGCTCCGCCGGTCTCGCGGCGCTGGTGCTGTTCGCCGACTACACCCACAACCTCGAAGCCGCGGGCAAGCTGCAGGTGTTCTCGCTGTCGGATCCGGCGGTGATCATCGGCTTGTTCATCGGCGGCTTGGTGCCCTACCTGTTCGGCGCCATGGCGATGGAAGCCGTGGGTCGCGCGGCCGGTTCGGTGGTGGTGGAAGTGCGCCGCCAGTTCCAGGAAATCAAAGGCATCATGGAAGGCACGGCCAAGCCGGACTATTCCCGCGCCGTGGACATGCTGACGCGTGCCGCGATCAAAGAAATGATCGTGCCGTCGATCCTGCCCATCCTGGTGCCGGTGGTGGTCGCGTTCGGTATGAACTTCCTGATGGGTCCGGGCGCGGGCATTCGCGCGCTGGGCGGCCTGCTGATCGGCACCATCGTCACCGGCCTGTTCGTCGCCATCTCCATGTGCACGGGCGGTGGTGCTTGGGACAACGCCAAGAAGTACATCGAAGAAGGTAACTACGGCGGTAAGGGTTCGGACACGCACAAGGCCGCGGTCACGGGCGACACGGTGGGCGATCCGTACAAAGATACGGCCGGCCCGGCCATCAACCCGCTGATCAAGATCATCAACATCGTGGCTCTGCTTCTCGTACCGCTGCTTTAAACGCAGCCACGGCGGCAATACAAAGGGGGCGCAGCTTCGGCTGCGCCCCTTTTTCTTTGCGACTGTAAGCGGCCGCGCGTAGCGCAGGCCGCGACAGGCGCGCGGCGAGCCGGCAAACTCTGCTGATGGACGACACCCGCAAGCCGGTCCGTCAGTTACCCGCGGTAGCGCGTTACCTGCTGCTGGCGTTCGCCGGGCTGTGTGTAGCGCTCGGCGTCATCGGCATCTTCATACCGGGCTTGCCGACCACGGTATTCATTCTGATGGCGGGTTGGGCCGCGGCTCGTAGCTCACCGCGCTTTCATCATTGGCTGGAAAGCCATCGCCTGTTCGGCCCCATGCTCCGCGACTGGAGAAAACATGGCGCGGTCAGCCGCCGAGCGAAAATTACAGCGACCGTGATGATGACCGCGTGCGCGGTGATCTTGTTTGTCACGACCTCGCGGATGTGGGTCGCGGAACTCATCACTGGCGTGATGGCGCTCGTGCTGATGTGGTTGTGGCTGCGGCCAGAGCCGCCGCCAAAGACGCGCTAGCCGATGCTTCGCTGAGGCACGACACGCGCCAACGGCTGCGGCCGGCCGAGATAGAAACCCTGCAGGAAATCGACGCCCATCTTTTTCGCGGCGTCCAGCGCGCCGGCATCTTCGACCTGCTCGGCGATCACCTGGAAGTTCAGCGTGCGCGCCAGCTTGATCATGGCCGCGACCATGGCTTGATTCACCGAATCCACCGCCAGGTTACGAATGAAGGTGCCGTCGATCTTCAGATAATCCAGCGACAGATTTTTCAGATTACCGAACGAGGACAGGCCGCGCCCGAAATCGTCCAGCGCGAATTGGCAGCCCATCCCGTGCAACACGCCGATGAAACGTTGCGCATGTTCGATGTTGGTGATGACCGAGTTTTCGGTGACTTCGAAACACAACTGCTGCGGCGACACGCCGGTGCGATCCAGCACGTCGACCACGAACTCCAGGAACTGCGGATCGCCCAGTGTCTGGCCGGAAAGATTGATGGCCAGGCTGCGGCTCGCCGGCAGTCGAATCCCGCCGCGGCCCAGCGCCGTCAGCGCCGTCTGCACCACCCAGCGATCGACATCCGACATCAGCCGATAACGCTCGGCCGCACGCAAAAACTCCGCGGGCGAGATGCCGCCGGGGACGTTGTCGTCCTGCAAACGTAACAGCACTTCCAACGCCGGCCCGGTTTCGGTGGCCGCCGACGCGATGATGGGTTGAGCCATCAACTCGAAACGATTGTCCTTGAGCGCCGACTGCAAACGCTGCAGCCACTGGATCTCGCCACGGTGACGCGCCACAGCCTCGTCACGCGCCGAGTACACATGCACGTGATTGCCTTGTTTCTTGGCGACGTAGCAGGCCGAATCGGCCGCGCTCATCACTTCATCGGGCGCGCCGCTCTCGCGAGAAATCTCGATCAAGCCGACGCTGATACCGATGTTGAAAATCTTGTCTTTCCACACGAAGCGGTAGTCGCTGATCTTGCGCACCACGTCGTCGGCGATCTGGCGCGCCTTGTCGAGCGGACAGCCCACCAGCAACAAGCCGAACTCGTCGCCGCCGAGACGGCCGACGGTGTCGGAGTCGCGCACCGTTTCTTTGATCAGCGCCGCAACCTCGCGCAGCATGCCGTCGCCGGCCATGTGCCCGCAGGTGTCGTTCACGGCTTTGAAGCGGTCCAGATCGAGGTAGCACAGCACGTGCTTGCCCTCGTTGGTGTGCGCAGTCGCCAGAGCTTCTTCCAGGCGGCGCTCGAACTCACGACGATTCACCAGACCGGTGAGCGCGTCATGGCTGGCCTGATACGACATCTGCTTGGTGATACCGCGCAGCTCGCTCACGTCGCGCACCACGATCACGGTGCCAACCAGGTCGCCCTTTTGTCCTTTCAACGGCGTGACAGTGAGCTCCACCGAGCGTTCTTCGCTGCCGTTCCGGGAAATCATCAAGCCGCGGCGGCCCGCCGTGACTTTCGACTGGGTCGCCAGGCAATGGCGCACCGGATCGCCCAGCGAGCGACGGTCGCCCTCGTCCAGCAACTGAATGATGTCAGTGATGCTCTTGCCGAGCGCGTCCACCGCGGTGACGCCGATCAGCTGCTCGCCCGCTTGGTTGACGTAGTCAATGCGACCGCTGACATCGGTAGTGATGATGCCTTCGCCCAGCGAGTCGAGGGTTTCCCACGCGGTGGGCCGACCGCTGCGCACCGGCGCGGACGCGGGCGCGGAACGCGGCCCCATCTCGACCAGCGTCAGCAACAGCGCCGGACCGCCCTGATAGTCGATACGCACGGCCGACAGCTCGACCCGCGCGGTGCCGCCTTCAGTATCGGGGTGCATCTCGATTTCGAGGCGCTCGAGGCCCGGCTCGCCGGCCAGCGAACGGCGCAGGTGCTCGGTCACCAGCTCGGTGTAGTCGGGATGCAGTAGATCCGAGATCTGCTTGCCGGTGAGGTACTCGGAGGCGTCATTGCCGGTCTCCCGAGGGATTCCCCCGGCCGCACTCCTTCGATCGTGCGACCTACCGGTCAGTGCGGCAAAACGCTCGTTGGCGAACACGATGTGCTCGCGATGCACGGCGACCGCCTCGTGCAGACCGCCGAGCAAGCCGACCAACGAGCGCTCGCGCTCGCCGATCATCAGGTCCTTCATGGCCATCTGCTCGAGCAGGCGGTTGGCGCTATCGGCGAACTCCGAGGCCGGGCCGGTGACGCGGATCCGCTCGGCGAACTGACCCGAGCGCACGATGCCCTCCAGTTGTCCGGCGGCACGCGTCAGGGCCGCGCTCCGGCGCTCCCGCCATAGGATGAAACCCAGCAGCAGCAATACCGCAACGGCGAGAGAGATGGTCACAGTCCCCAACAGGGCACTCACATTGAAACGCTCTTGTCCTTCGATCCCTTGAGTTATACGAATCGCCCTCAGCAGTCCCGATAATCAGTGGGTAACCGGGTCGATTCTGAAGAGAGCATAGCGAACGGTTAAACGTCTGCCGGGGGGATTGACCATATTGTATGCGGCAGGCCCGGGAATATTGGCCTTAATGTGCCCCTGAAGACGGTTTCAGGGTTCCCAGCAAGCCCCCGCCGCGCTACCGGGCGCCGCCTTGTGTGCCGCCGGCAAAGCCCGTACCCTTGCCGCCGCCCCGGATCAGGCCTGATTTGTCTACGAATATTGCCTATGAATATCGAGTTGGCTCGCACCCAGATGGTCGAACAACAGGTGCATGCCTGGGACGTGTTCGACGAACGGGTTTTGCAGGTGATGCGTGAAATCCGGCGCGAAGAATTCGCACCCACGCCCTTCACCCCCATCGCCTTTGCCGACGCGCCCATCCCGCTGCCGCACGGCCAGTCGATGCTGCCGGCCAAGATCCAAGGCCGCATCCTGCAAGCACTGACGCCCGCGGCGACCGATACCGCGCTGGAAGTCGGCGCCGGCAGCGGCTACCTGAGCGCGTGTCTGGGACGGCTGTCGGCGCGCGTGCGCGCCGTGGAAATATTTCCAGAGCTGGCCGAACTCACCCGGCGCAACCTGTTCGCCGCGGCGGTCAACAATGTGTCGGTCGAGGTCGGCGACGCCCTGCAGCTCACCGAACAGTCGGCTTACGACGTGATCGCGGTGACCGGCTCGCT
>NZ_JAEUPY010000726.1 GCF_016790065.1 Steroidobacter sp. | reverse complement strand
TGAGGCGATTCCGGACAACGATTTTTTCAACAGCGCGGTCACCGCGTTGAAGTAGCGAGACAACAAGCAGAACGGCTTTACCCCCGGGGATCAAAGTTTGGGAGGCACTATGGCAACGCGAATGAAATACATCACAGCACTGGCAGTAATCGGCGCCACCACCTCAGTCAGCACCATGGCTCAGGAACTGGTGGTTGAAGAGGTGATCGTGACCGCGCAGAAGCGCGAGCAACGCTTGATCGACGTGCCGGTGGCCATCACCGCACTCGGCGGCGAAGAGATTGCGCAGAAGGGCCTCACCAACATTCAGGACATCGCGTTCGCGGTGCCCGGTATGGCGTTGCGTGAGGACGGCCCCGGCAGTTATCAGATCTTCATGCGCGGCTTGAGCAACCAATACGGTAGCGACGCGCTGGTGGGTGTGTATCTGGACGAAGCGCCGCTGACGCTCACCGGCTACGATCAGCTCGATGCACGCCCGGTCGACCTGGAGCGCGTCGAAGTGCTGAAGGGTCCGCAAGGCACGTTGTACGGCCAGGGCTCGGTGGCCGGCGCGCTGCGTTACATCACCAAGTCGCCCAACCTGAGCGAGTTCGGTGGCTCCATCGAAGCGCAGGAATCTTTCATCAGCGGCGGCGATTCCCGTGAAGTGGTCACCGGCGTGTTGAACGCGCCTATCGTCACTGACAAGTTCGCCATCCGCATCGTGGCTCACGCCGAAGAAGGTGGTGGCTGGCAGGATCAGCCCGAAGCCGGCATCAAGGACGGCAACAATCAGGACCTGCGCATCGTGCGCACCAAGGCACTGTGGAAGCCCACCGACGCGTTGTCGATTCAGGGCATGATCATGATCCATCGTAACGAGAGCCAGCTCGGCCTCGGCTACGAAAATCCGGATCGCACTGTGACCGTGGCTGTCGATCCGGCGCGCCGTCTGGTGCCGAAAAAGTTTGAGTACGATCTGTACAACCTGGACGTCAAGTACGACTTCGGCCCGGCCGAACTGCTCAGCTCCAGCACCTACATCGATCACAACCATCACTATCCGTTCTCGTACATCGGCGGCCCCGAGACAGTGTACGAAGGCGGGCTGGAAGGCACCGACGATCGCACCACTCGCGCGCATCAGTTCACTCAAGAAGTGCGCCTGAGCTCCACCGGCGACAATGCGTTCAACTACACCGTCGGCGGTTTCTATCGCTCGATGAGCAGTTCGCTGAGCGCGTACTACGACACGCTGTACTTCGGCTTCTACTATCCCGGTCTGGAGTACTACGACCGTGACACGTATGAATCGTATGCGCTGTTCACCGATGTCTCGTATCGGTTCGCAGAGCGTTGGGAGGTCGGCGGCGGCGTGCGCTACTTCAAGGACGATCAGAAGTCGTGGGATGGTTTGACCGAGGAGACGGATTCGTTCGACTCGACCGACCCGCGTGTGTATCTGTCGTTCAAGGCCTCGGACAACATCAGCATCTACGCCAGCGCCGGCAGCGGCTTCCGCAGCGGCGGCTTCAACCGCGGCCCGTCGCCGAACTACGAGCCCGAGACTTTGATCAGCTACGAGCTGGGCAGCAAGGGCATCGTCGCCGACGGCAAGTTCGCTTACGAGATCGCAGCGTTCTACAGCGACTATAAGGACATGTTGCGTCGAGGCTTGGTGTTCGATTCGTCCAGCGGCCAGACCGCACAGCTCACCAGCAACATCGGTAAGACTGAAGTCAAAGGTCTCGAAGTCGGCTTGACGTATCGTCCGACCGAGCGGCTCACGTTGAACACTACAGCGACGTATCTGGACAGCGAAGTCACCGAAGTGAAGGCGCTTGGTGCCACCAACTTGCCGGGCGATCCGGTCGACTACGTGCCTGAGTTGAGCTACACGCTGGGCGCGAACTACGACTTCGACTGGAGCGCGACCATGCCGGGCTTCTTCCGTATCGACTACAGCTACCGCGACAAGGTCAGCTACGTCGATCTGAGCAGCTTCCCGCTGGAAAACACACCGCAGTACTCGGATGACATTTCGTTGCTGGCGGCGCGCTTGGGCATGAAGATCGGCCAGGCCAGTGTCGAATTGTTCGGCACCAACTTGACCAACCAGAACAAGTGGATCGATCCGTACCACGAGTGGACCAATGCCAACCGCACGCGCCCGCGTGAGATTGGCGTCAAGGTCGGCTATCAGTT
>NZ_JAEUPY010000592.1 GCF_016790065.1 Steroidobacter sp. | reverse complement strand
CTGCGGCGGACTTGCTGCAGCTGGCCGGTGGGCTGCTGCCGGAGGCCGATCCGACCATCGTGACCCTCGAGCGAGTCAACGAGCAACGTCAGCGGATCATCGTCGATGTGAATCTGGCGGCGGCCGCTGGCCGCAATCGTTCGCTGCAGGCGGGCGACATGCTCCGCGTGCCGACGATCCGCCCGGTGCTGGACGAAGCGGTGGTGGTCAGCGGTCACGTGCATCGCCCCGGTGAATATCAGTTCAGCACCGGCATGCGACTGAAAGATGTGTTGCCCAGCCTGGATGAGTTGGAGCCGAACGCGGACCAGCGTTACATCCTGGTGCGACGTGAGATTCCCGCTGATCGTAGCGTTCAGGTGTTCTCCGTGAATCTGGAGGAGGCACTGGCCCGGCCCGAGGGCGCGGCCAATTTCGAGTTGGCGCCGCGTGATCGCATTTTCGTATTCGATCGCGAGTCCGGACGGGATCGGATCATCGAGCCATTGATGCGCGAACTGCAGCTGCAGTCACGGATCGATCAGCCCACGCCCGAGGTCAGCGTGGCCGGCAAGATCAAAGTGCCCGGCAAATATCCGTTGGAGCCCGGCATGCGGGTCAGCGATCTGCTGCGCGCGGGCGGCAGTCTGGATGAAGCGGCTTATGGCGGCCAAGCGGAGCTGACGCGTTATGAGATCGGCAGCGATGGCACGCGCCAGGCCGAATTGATCGCGATCGATTTACGCAAGGTCCTGAATGGCGAGCCGACGGCCAATCTGGCGTTGCGGCCGTTCGACTATTTGATGATCAAGGAAGTGCCGCTGTGGGCCGCACAAGAGGAAGTGGAAATCCGCGGCGAGGTCAGGTTCCCCGGACGTTATCCGATTCATCGCGGCGAAACGCTGCGGTCGGTGATGGCCCGTGCCGGCGGGTTGACCGATCTCGCGTTCGTCGACGGCGCGATCTTCACGCGTGAAGAACTCAAAGAACGCGAGCGCAAACAGCTAGCCACGCTCGCCACCCGTATGGAGTCCGATCTTGCCCAAGCATCATTGATGTCGGCGCAGGAAACGGGCAAGGACGCGAGCCAAGCGCTGACCGTCGGGCAGTCGTTGCTTGCGACACTGCGTGATGCCAAACCGGTGGGCCGGCTAGTGATCAATCTGGATCGAGCCATGGCGGCGCGCGCTGGTTCGGAAACCGACATCGTGCTGAAGGATGGCGATCGCTTGCTGGTTCCGCGTGTCGTGCAGGAAGTCACGGTCATCGGTGAGGTGCAGAGCGCCACGTCTCATCTGTTCCGCAACGATCTCGACAGGGATGAGTACATTGCGATGAGCGGCGGCCTGACACCACGCGCCGATGAGAATCACATCTACGTAGTCCGTGCCGATGGCAGCGTGGTGGCGCGCTCGGGTAACAGCTGGTTCAGCGGCGGTGGCGGGAATATCAAGTCGGGCGACACCATCGTGGCGCCGCTGGATACCGAACGCATGCGTCCGTTGCCGTTCTGGATCGCAGTGACGACCATCATCTACAACCTGTCCATCGCAGCAGCCGCTGTGAACTCGTTCTGAGCGAATCAGACCCAATGAGCGAGCTGGCAGCGAGTGGCGGGACGACGCAGTGGGAGAGCGGACAGCTCGGGTTCCTCGGGCTGTTGCGAATCCTGTGGCTAAAGCGTTGGTGGGTGGTCGTAACCACCGTCTTGATTGCCGCTGCCTTTCTAGCTGCGGCGTTCATCCTAACTCCGGTGTATCGATCCTCGGTGCTGCTGCTGCCTGTGACCAGCGAGCGCAGCGGTGCCGGTGGCCTCGGTTCGGCGTTGGGACAGCTCGGCGGCTTGGCGGCGCTGGCCGGCGTGAAGGTCGGTGCCAACGACACTGAACTGGAGGAGGCGCTGGCGGTCATGAAGTCGCGCCAGTTCACCGATAGCTTCGTCGAGGAATTCGGGCTGCGGCAGAAGTTTTTCGCCAACCGCTGGGACCAGGCCAACCAGCGTTGGCTGCCAGGTGAGAAAGAGCCAACCGCGGCGCAGGCCTACGATTACTTCGACAAGAAAGTTCGGACCCTGGCCAAAGACGCCAAGACCGGCCTGGTCACGTTGAAGATCGAGTGGCGCGACCGGACCGAAGCGGCAGCGTGGGCCAACGAGTTGGTCAAGCGGCTCAATCTGGAAATGCGCCGTCGTGCCAGCGATAAGGCCAACGCGTCGTTGGAATATTTGAAGAAGGAACTGACCAGAACCGAGGATTTGGGAACGCGTGCGGCGATCTACCGGCTGGTGGAGCTGCAGGTCAAACAAGTCATGCTGGCCAATGTGACCCAGGAATATATCTTCCAGGTAGTGGATAAGGCGCTGGTGGCCGATGCCGACAAATACATCCGGCCGCGCAAGGGCGTGATGCTGGCAATCGGGCTGTTCGTCGGGTTGGCCGTCGGCATATTCCTGGCGATCGTTACATCCGCCATCTCGGCGCTGCGTTCGGCGCGCTAGTCGCGTGCCAGTCATTCCTCCTCCCCATCCTCGGTCATGACCTCGGAGCTGCAGGCGGGCGAGGGCGGCACGCGGTTTCGGACGCTAGCTCGGTATCGGGCCATCGTTCGCGAATATTTGCTAAAAGGATTTCTCTGGAGCGTGTTGGCCGCCCTGCTCAATCAGGGCGCCACGGTCGTGTCCAGTCTGTTGCTGGCACGAATCGTCGGGCTGGAACAATTCGGTCTGTACGCCATCGTGCTCACGGTGGTGATGACCGCTGCGACCATCGCGCAAGGCGGCGCCGGGCTGGTCGCCGCAAAGTTCATCTCCGAATTTCGCGGTGCTGGAGGTAAGCGAGTCGGCGGCATTCTGCGACTTTGCAAGTTCCTCACCTTGGGCACCGGAGTGTGTGGCGCGGCGCTGATGTTCGGCACGGCCACTTTCCTCGCGGTGTCGATCTACGGCAATGCCGAGCTGAGCACGCCGTTGAAAATCGCCGCGATCGCGGTGTATTTCCAAACCGGTGTCGCGTATCTGCAAGGCTCGCTGCAAGGCTTCGGCGCGTTTCGTAATTTGAGTCAGGTGGGGCTGGTGGCAGGCATCAGCCACATCGTTCTGACTTGCGCCGGCGCGATATGGGGCGGGCTGCTTGGAGCAACCATCGGCCTGGCGCTATCGAGCGCATGCAGATACGCCATCTTTTATTACGCTCTGTCCCGCGTCATCCGCACCCATGGGATCTCCCGTGACGAGCCTCTGACCTCGCACGATTGGCAGTTAGTATGGCGCTTCGCGCTGCCGGCGGGATTATCGGGATTCATCACGGTACCCGCCCAATCGATCGTCATGGCAATCCTGGCGAGATTGCCGGGCGGTATCGAACTCGTGGGCATCTACGCGGCCGCGAATCAGATCCGGCTGATTGCTTTGCAAATGCCCACCTTGTTGAATTCGGTCACGGTGTCGGTACTGAACAACCTCAAGGGCAAAGCTCAGCACGGCGAATTTCGCAACCTGTACACCACCAACGTCTTGGCGACCCTGGTCACCGCGGTCATGGTCGTCGTGCCATTGGCCGCGGTTCTGCCCTATGTGCTCGCGACCTATGGTGAGGCATTTGTTTCTCGGGACTGGTTCGCATATGTATTGTTGCTATCCGTGCTGCCGGAAGTGCTCAGCAGCGCCATGTATCAGCTGGTGCAAGCGGCGGGGCGGATGTGGCAGTCGTTGTTCTGGATTGCCATTCCGCGTGACGTGAGCTTCGTGCTGCTGTCTTACGCCGGCAGCTCGCTGGTGCCGCTGCAAGGGGTCGCGATCGCGTACTTAGTGGCTCAACTCATTTCTGTAGGCGCGACGTGGCTGGTTGCGCGCCAGCCTATTCAGGAGGCGTTTTGAACGATTCCATTGACCGCGAGGGCGGAGTGGCACCGGCGGTGATGCCGGTCGATCGTGAGGCTTGGTTCGATGCCGTGAATCTGTCCATGTTCGTGAACACCTATTACCAGCTGCGCGATGTGCGTCAGTGGGCGGGTGCGAGCAAGACGATCTTGATCATCGGTCCCGGTCAGGGGTTGGATGCGGCGGTGTTTCGCTGGAAAAAATATGAAGTGACCACCTTCGACATCGATTCGACCTTCAATCCGGATGTCATCGGCAGCTGTCACGAAATGCCGATGTTTCGGGATCGACACTTCGATGTGGTGATCGTGTCCCACGTGCTCGAGCATCTGCCGATCGCGTATCTCGATCCAGCATTGGCGGAAATTGCCAGGGTCGGGCGTTTCGTGTTGGCGTATCTACCGGTGGCCGGGCGCCATCCGAGCGTGACGTTGGATATGGGATTCAAGTCCATCGAACTCACTGCCGTGGCGGACCTATTCAATCCGGCGCGCAAGCCGGATCCAGCCCGCCCAAAGTTCTGCAGCGGTCAGCACTATTGGGAAATCGGCTATCGCGGCTTCAGCAAGCGCGCGGTGCGTGAACGGCTGGCGCGCCAATTCGAAGTGCTGGCCGAGTATCGCAACAAGGATTGGACGCCTAGTTACAACTTCGTACTTCGGTCGCAGCGGTGATGCGCGCCGCGCGGGTACAACTGTATGTTTAAGACTCCTGGTAAGACCTATTGGAACGGCAATTGGGCGGGGGCTGTGCCGAGCGGCTCGCTCAGTTCATTGAACGTCTACAACCTGGATCTGAAAGCCCTG
>NZ_JAEUPY010000570.1 GCF_016790065.1 Steroidobacter sp. | reverse complement strand
ACTGCGACCGTTTCGATGCTGGCCAGGGTGGCCAGCAGCCGTTCGCGACTATCGCGGTAGACCTCGAGCAGCCCCGGGTCGTTCAACACCTGATAGAGCTTGGCGCTGCGCTCGATCGGCGCGATCTGCTGAAACAGCTGTTGGGTGTAGTGGGTGGTCTGCACGCCGCTGCGGACCAGAGTCGCGCTCTCCTCCGACAGGTTGCGGACCTTGGTGGCCGCAATGACCACGCCCAATAGCAGCGGGATGGAAACCAGTGCGAAACCGGTCAGCATCAAGCTGTTCAATGAACTAGGGCGAGGCAGACGCATGGGGGCGGATTCTAGCGCTCGTGATGACCGCAATGCGCGGGATCTGCTCGGCTCAGTTTTTCTGTAACCCCGGTTCCTGTTGCAGCCGGCGTTCCCAGGCCAATTGCGAACGGACGATGGCTTCGAGGTCGTCGTGCTGCGGAACCCAGCCCAGCAATTCGCGGACGCGTTGCGCCTTGGCCACCAGCGACGGCGGGTCGCCGGCACGGCGCGGTTCCTCGATGGTCTTCAACGGCTGGCCGGTGATGCGGTCCATGGTCGAGATCAGCTCGCGCACGCTGTAACCGTGGCCGTAACCGCAATTCAGCGTGACTGAAGCGCCATTGGCTCGCAGGTAGTCGAGAGCCTTCAGATGCGCACTGGCCAGATCTTCCACATGAATGTAGTCGCGCACGCCGGTGCCGTCGGGTGTCGGATAGTCGGTGCCGAAAATTGAAATGTGCTGGCGTTTGCCCACGGCCGTCTCGGCCGCCACCTTGGTCAGTAGCGTGGCTTTGATGGTGGACTGACCGATGCGCTCGCCCGGATCGCAGCCGGCGACATTGAAGTAACGCAGCACCACGTAGCGCAAGGCCGAAGCTGCGGCCAGATCGCGAAGCATCCATTCGCTCATCAGCTTGGAGGTGCCGTACGGGTTGATCGGTTGGGTCGGGCTGTCCTCGGCAGCGACGCCGCCGGCCGGAATGCCATACACCGCGGCGGTGGAGGAGAACACGAAATGTTTCACTCCGGCTTCCTGGCAGCATTGCAACAGGTTGCGAGTGGAGCAGGTGTTGTTGCTGTAGTACTTGAGCGGGTTGGTTACCGACTCGGGCACGATGGTGTTGGCAGCGAAATGCAGCACCGTATCGATCTTGCGTTCGCGCAGCAGGCGGCTCACCAATTCGCGATCGCCGGTATCGCCGACCACCAAGTCGCCATGTAACACCGCCGAGCGAAAGCCGGTGGACAGGTTGTCCAGCACCGTGACTTGTTCGTGGCGCTCGCCGAGCTGCCGAACTACGTGACTGCCGATGTAGCCGGCGCCGCCGGTGACGAGGGTGGTCATGGTTTGAGCTTAGGTCCTGGTGAATGAGCTTAGGTGGGCGATTCTAGCAGCACGTTTTACAGAAGTAGGCGTCGCCGCTCCGAGACAGGCGTCCGACATTCTGCAATGGACGCGGATCGCTCCACCCGGTCACCATTGGCTGCCAGCTCACGTGTCACTGTTCCAGGTTCCATGCCCAGACATCCTTCCCGGCCCGATCCCCATCCCTACGAGCGCCTGACGCCGGACGTCATCATTGCTGCCGTGGAATCGCTCGGCCGCGATTCGGACCGGCGCATCCT
>NZ_JAEUPY010000552.1 GCF_016790065.1 Steroidobacter sp. | reverse complement strand
GATCGTCCGTTCGGCGCCGTGAAGCGGATTGCGCCATCGTCTAGCACGTGCACCTCGACGTTTCCTTCATGCACCTGCCGGTGATGAAAGCGGCACAGGCTAACCAGGTTAGATAGCTTGGTCTCACCGCCGTGCGCCCAGTGCTTGATGTGATGCCCGTCCAGATAGCGCGTGTTTGGGCATCCCGGGAACCGACAGCAGCCCCGATCTCGGGACTTGAGCGCTCGATGCAGCGCCGGCGGAATGCTCCGCGTCTTGCGGCCGACATTCAGCGGCTCGCCGTCTGGGTTCTCCAAGATAGGAACCACACTGCAATCGCAGGACAATCGCCGACACGTTTCCGCGGAAACGCTCGGACCGTCTTCGTAACCGCACTGACCAGCGGTGCTGTCTCGAAGTGTTTCGGCATCCACGTGCACCACGATCTGATGCCGGTCTCCGCCCTTGAGCGCCGCTGGGCCCTGCGCCAGAAACGTTTCCGCGATGATGGTGAGCGCATCGACCTTACGGGCCGAGTGATCAATCCGCCATTCGGTATTCGGGACCTGCGTTTCTGCGGAAACGTCCGGCGGCGTCACTTCTTCACAGGCCGCTTCGATGGCCTTGATAAACATCTGGCCGGCCTCGGCCGGCAACCTCGCCTTGATCACCAGCATGCCATCGCCGTCATGAAACCAACTGAGCTTGCGATCGATCTGCTGCTGCGCCTCTCGCCCCAGCTCTTCGGCCTCCTTGCATCGGCGGAAGTCGCGCACGATTCTCTCTACGTGCGCCGCCGTGCCAGTTAACGCGTACTCCAGTAACGTCTTCTCCGTCTTCGGGCAGGCCACGCGCGTCAACGCGCGGACCTTCGCATAGCTCAGCTGCCCGCGCCCCATCGCCGCGGCGATCCTCGGCAGATTCACCAGCGCATTCGCCGTGCGCACCTTCTCGCGCGCCGCGCCCATGTCGATACCGCACTTCCAGTTGAGCCAATGCGCGCAGGATTGGGTGCCGCCGTCGCCGCCCCAACCTTTGCGGCGATCCCACTCGGCGATCAGCATCAAGAAGCGATAGTTGCCTGCGTTGAGATGGCCGGCGAGTTCGACGATCTGGTGACCCAGCTCCGCAAGCGACTGGCGGTCGGCAGCTCGGGCTTCGTCGCTTGGATAGGTTGGGTGAACATCCACTGCGATCATGGCTCACTCCTCACACGTTTCCGCGGAAACGCTTTCCGGCCTTCGCTTCAATACTTCAAACCAAATACACCGCCCTCGGCTCTCTCACTTGATACGGCAGCCGTTGCGCGGGCGCTGCGCCACCCTGCCCCGATCCACCGCGCCGCTTGAGCGCATCGATCAACGGCTTCAGCTTCACCGGATCCAACTCCGCCGCCGCGAGACTCATCCACCCCGCACCCGCGCGCGCCACCTCCGCGTGCAACACCGAGTCCTCATCATCCGCGTACTGCAACACCTCGGACAAACAATAAAGCATCCCTCGAACCTGCATCATCAACGTGCGCACGTTCGCAATAGCCTCTTCTAACGTCTTCGCCTCCGGCATTGTCGGCATGATGTTCGTCGCGCCGTCAGCCGCCTGCGATTGATTGCACCGTGAACCGCGGCGCTTCGAAGTATCATCTTTAGTAGCCATGTCATCCTCCAGATTAGGTTGATGTGGTCAGGCGTTCGGCGGTGTTGACGCACCGTCGGGCGCCGCCTTTCATGCATTGATCACTCGCTATCGATTTGTTTGATGTGCCGCGCGAACGATGAGGGGAGGTTTCGGGCGGTGGTCGGCGATGCCTATCAGTACGGGCTGATCTTACCTCGTTACTGTATATAACAACAGGTCGCCGACAGAATATATTCTTCGCGCCGGGATCATCGCTCCGCGGCACCGCCCGCGCGGTTCACGCGGACCAAGCAGCGCCCTATGGAAATGAGGACCTTTGGGTCTGTTCGGCTTTTTAGCTTTTATTGCTTGAACCGAACAAATATCCCAGCGCCAGACCAACCACACCGATTAGCACCGAGACCAACTTAAAGAAGGGCTCCGTGAGGCCACCAGTAACAGTCACGGTGATTGGGGAAGGAATATTGGTGGCACCGGGAGCCGGCGCCGTTCCAATCGTTTGCTGGGGCGCCGTTACCGGAGTGATAGTGAAGGGAGCGGCATTGCTTCCTGTGTCCCTTAAAAAGGCCACGAACAGAAACACGAAGCACAGAATAATAACCAAGAAAGCAACGTTGCCCGGCTTCTCCTGCCTGGAGCCAACCAACCTCCCAAGGTAGCCCAGCTCAGTCTTAAGGTGGTTTATCTCGCCTTGCGCCAGTGAGTCAGGCGGAACAACTTTGGCCTCAACGAGCCGTGCTTGCTGCGGGGTAACTAGCTCTGAATCAAGCGGCTTTTGCGAGTCCAACGAAGTATTTCCTTATAAGTTCGTTTGGAATCACGCTTCCTTGACCGGCGTTCCGATGCGTCTCGTGCCAGGGAGAGCCCTTCTCGTGCGTCATTGCAGAAAGGTGAAGAGCGTCAATGCCGATGTACTTTTCCCACGTCAAGTCGAGTACATCAGCGAACGTTTTGTCGTCATCTGAAACGACGTACGCCTTCCATTCGCCGCTTTTAGGATCCAGAACTTTAAGATAGTCCGAGACGCAATCGGCGCCAAATCGCCTCATTTGTTTGTAAGCCGACTCCACCACCGGCCCATACTTCCATGCCTCGAACGGCTGATCAACCACTGGCTTGCCGGAGACAGCCAAGTGCCAGCCATTCAAGAAATAAAGCAGCTTCTGCATCTTCATAGGGGTCAGATCGGCACGCTTCTCGCGAAAGCCCCGCTGCAGAATCGAATTAACTACGGTTTCGGTGCTGTATGGCATGAATCGCGCTCCCCTCGATGGGGCCACAGAACTATAACTCACATGTCAATCCATTTTCGACGGGCTCAACTGCCATACATCGCGCTCCCCTCAAATCGCCGCCGAGCGCAGTGCACTGACAA
>NZ_JAEUPY010000501.1 GCF_016790065.1 Steroidobacter sp. | reverse complement strand
CAGGCTCACTCAAGAACGTCTCGAGCAAGTGCTGGCGAAAATTCCCACGGTGACTCGGGCGGTGCTGATCTTGAGATTCAGAGATGGCATGGGCCGCAAGGAAGTATCGCAGCAGTTGGCGCTGACCGATCGGCAGGTGCGTCGGCATCTGGTGAAAGGCTACGAGTACTTGCGCGAGTCGTTCACGGAGTTGAAATGAGTCAGCTTCCTGAGAACGGGCCTCGAACCGTCACCGAACAAGCGTCGGATTGGTGGGTGCTGCTGAATTCCGAAGCGGCCACCGACGAAGATCATCGCGCGTTTGGCGAGTGGGTTGCACGCAGTCCCGAGCGTGTTGAGGCGTTCTTGCAGACTGCGAGCATCACCAAAGCACTCAAGTCCAAGGAGCTGCGCTGGCCCGATACCTCGGTGGAAGAGCTTGCCCGTGAAGTTCGAGCTGCAGGCGATGTGGTGCAGCTTCGTACTGCTGTCTCCTTGGAACCGACCGGCGCGCCCACGAAGAACAAGGGTCGTAGCAGACCGGCGTGGCTCTTAGCGACTGCAGCCAGCATCGCAGGCGTGATTTGCGTCACCTGGTTCACGATGAATCGCACGCCGCACTATGAAACGGCGCTTGGCGAGCAGCGCTCGGTGGTCCTGGAAGACGGCTCGGTCGTGACATTGAACACCGCTTCCCGCATCGACGTCGATTTCGAGGAGAGTCGCAGGACCATTCACCTCACGGCTGGCGAAGCGCTGTTTCAAGTCGCGCACAATCCTGCTCGACCGTTCGATGTCATCGCAGGCGGCACTCGTGTGCGCGCTGTAGGCACACAATTCAACGTCGACAAAAGAGCGGAGGGCACGACCGTTACCGTTGTGGAAGGCAAAGTTGCCGTGCTGTCCGAGAGCGCCGCCATCGAAGTGTTGCCGACGAACGATGTGACGAATACAAACGGCACGACCTATCTCATCGCAGGTCAGAAACTGACGCTCGCTGCGGTGGTCAAGCCTGAGGTATCGGTGCCCACGCCGGCCAATGTGGCCAGTGCCACTGCTTGGACACAACGCCGTCTGGTGTTCGACCGACGTTCGCTCGGCGAAGTCGCCGAGGAATTCAATCGTTACAACCGCCAGGCCATTCGCATCGACAGTCCGCAGCTGCGTGCACAAGAAGTGACGGGTGTGTTCCAAGCCAACGACCCAGACTCATTCCTGGAATTCGTGGCCAAGGTGCCGGGAGTGAAGATCGAGCGCGACGCCGACACCATCAAAGTATCGGACGCGCCTTGAGATACATCGACGCGCGTGACGAATTTATTTGTCGACAGCAGGGGGCCGAGTTTCGCAAAGCGACGCCTATACATACATAAGGAACCACCGGCACGGAACGCCACTGGCAAGTTCCATCTCAAATTAGAAGGGTATGTATGCGGAGCTCGAAGCTTCTGAATGCGGTGGCGGCACTCATCGTCGCCTGTCCGATCGTCTCTACCTGCGCTTACGCCGAAGCCGTTCAATACGATCTGAAGATCGCGCCGCAGCCGCTCAGCGCAGCGCTGCAGGAGTTCGCGAAACAGTCCGGTGTGCAGATTATTTTCTTCTCGACAGTCACTGATGGCTACGATGCTCCGCCGCTCAGCGGCAAGTACACCGCGTCGGACGCGCTGCAGCTGTTGCTGAATCATTCGGAACTGACGTTCCGCGAGATCAATGCAAAGACCATCGAAGTTCAGCCCAAAGCACCGGCCAACTCTCTGAAGAAGAGCGTGTCGTTTACGTCGCCAGCGGCGACCACCGACGCTGGCGATAGCATTCGGCTCGCGCAGGCGAGCGGTGGCCAGACAAGTTCGGCAGCGTCCGAGGTCGAGGCGCGAAACACCATTCAAGAAGTCATCGTGACCGCGACCAAACGTGCGGAGTCGGTGCAGAAGGTTCCTGCCTCCATCACTGCGTTCAGTCAGGAGAATCTCGAGCGCATGGGAGCCGACAGCTTCAGTGACTTTGCGTTGCAAGTGCCTGGATTGCACATGACCGACACCGGCCCCAACGGCTCCCAGTTCGTGATTCGTGGCATCGCGCCGCTCGGCGCCGATACCCAGGATACCGTCGTTCCGTATATCGACGATCTGCCGACCACCGATTCCAGCGCCAACATCACCACGCCCGACATGAGATTGTTCGACGTCGAGCGAGTGGAAGTTCTGCGCGGCCCGCAAGGGACCTTGTTCGGTTCCGGTGCCATGGGTGGCGCGATTCGCATCATTACCAACAAGCCGAATTTCTCGGCACGAGCCGCGAAGATCGAGTTGGGCATGGAACAAACCGAAGGCGGCGCACTGTCGACTTCGTATAACGCAATGATCAACGAGCCGTTCGCCGACGGTCGCGTGGCTTTACGTGCGGTGGGTTATTACCGTGATGAGGGTGGTTGGCTCGATACCACGGGCCAGCCCGGTGTTGCTGGCGGCATTCAAGGATCCGAAAAGAACGCCAACTCCGAAACGGCTTACGGCGGTCGGGTGATGCTCCGGTTCAAACCGGTGGAGCAGATGGACGTGCTGGCTCGGCTCTCGTATCAAAAGAGCGAGCCCGAAGGTCGCGCTTACTACACCTTGGTAGAGGGTGACACTCGCGTGCAGCAGCGTGCGATCAACGATTACTACTTCGAAGAGGCGGCGATTGCCAATCTGGTGATCAATTACGACTTCGGTCCGGTGTCGTTGATGTCCTCCAGCACGTACTACGATCATGATGGCGGTCGCGTGGAAGATTTCAGCGGCTTCTCGATTTTCCTGTTCCCGGACTTGCGGGCGTCGCAATTCATCCAGAGCGCGCCGTCCAAGAGCGTGTTCCAGGAAATGCGTTTGAGCTCCAATGGCGACGGGCCGCTGAGCTGGCTGGCCGGCGTCTACTATCGCGATCAGTACGAGCGCCAGATCCTGAATCGTTTCAGGATTCCTGGCAGCGAAGCGCTGCTGGGTTCCGGCATCAATGGCGCTCCTGGCGATATCGCGTGGAGTCTGGATGGCGACTTCAAAACCATCGAGAAAGCGGTGTTCGGCGAGGTCAACTATCAGCTGACCGAGCGGCTGGTCGGTACCGTCGGCTTGCGCAGATTCGAAAACTCCATCAAGACCCATTCGGTGCAATCCGGTGGACTGTTCTATCCGGACGGCCCGTCGCTGGTGCAACTGGATTCCAAGGACGAGAGCACCACCTACAAGTTCTCGCTGGCGTACTCGCTGTTCGAGAAGACCATGCTGTATCTGACGGCCGCCGAAGGTTATCGAGTCGGCAACGCGAACCTGGTGCCGCTCGGCGAGGCGGGCACGGTGCCGGCGAGCTACGGACCGGACAGCTTGTGGAACTATGAGCTGGGCACCAAGAGCACCGTGCTGGATGGCCGGCTGGTGCTGAACGCAGCGGTCTACTACATCGACTGGTCGGACATGCAGATCGGCACCGAGAACGAGGCCGGCACCGGCTATATCGGCAATGTAGGCAAGGCTCACAGTCAGGGTGCCGAGTTCGAGATCAACGCGTTGCTCGGCCGCTCGTTCGAATATACCGCTGCGGCTTCCTACACCGATGCGCGCATCGACGTGGATAACGAGGGCTTGGGTGTGAGATCCGGCGATCGCATTCCTCGAACCACCAAGGTGATGTTCTCGAATATCTTGCGGAGCTCGTTCACGCTGGGCGGTCACGCGTCCTACGTGCAGGCCAGCCATCAGTACGTGGGCAAGTCCTACACCGACCTCGACCAGTCCGAATGCTTCGGGCCGTGCACGTCGATGGGCGGCTACAACATGGTCGGTCTGCGCTCGGGGATGTTCTTGGGCAATTGGGAAGTCGCGGCCTTCATCAACAACGTGTTCGATGATGACTCGATCACCAACGTCTATCCGATTGCTGGTGGCACTCGTTACTACCCAGTGACCCCGCGGACCTTCGGTCTGACGGTTCGCGCAGACTTCTAAGCGCAGTCGTAATGGATAGTGCTATCCGCGTAGCAGTGCGCACGGTCGCGTGCGCCTTGCTTTCCTGTATCGGGTGGGTGCTGCCGTCACTGGCAGCACCTGCCATTCCTTACGAAAGACATGTGCTGCCCAACGGCCTCACGCTGATCGTGCATGAGGATCACAAAGCGCCGATTGTCGCGTTGAGTGTGTTCTATAGAGCCGGCAGCCGCGATGAGGCGCCGGGACGCAGCGGCTTTGCTCATCTCTATGAGCATCTGATGTTCGTCGGCTCCGAGCATCATGACGATGAGTTCTTCCGGCCGATGCGAGCCGCGGGCGCCACCGACATGAGTGGCCAGACTCACTACGACCTGACTCACTACTACCAGAACGTGCCGAGCGGCGCGCTCGATCTGGCGCTCTGGCTCGAGTCGGATCGCATGACGCATTTCCTGCCCGCCGTCAGCCAGAAGGATTTGGACGCGCAGCGGGGCGTGGTGAAGAACGAGAATCGTCAGTACGCGAATCTGCCTTACGGTCGCGACGACGATGTGATCGCCGCCAATACCTATCCACCCGAGCATCCTTACTCCCGAACGGTGGGCGGCTCCGAGGAGGACTTGAGCGCGGCCACACTGGAAGACGTCGAGCATTGGTTTCGCACCTACAACGGCGCCGCCAATGCGATTGTGGTGATCGCTGGCGACATCACTAGTGCTCAGGCATTGGAGAAGGTCGAGCGCTACTTTGCGGATGCGCCTGCCGGTCCGCTGCCGGCTCGTCGCAAGAGCTGGGTAGCAAAGATGAGCGGTGAGCAGCGGCTGGTCAGTTTCGATGCCGTGTCGCAGCCTCGGGTCTACAAAGTCTGGAACGTGCCGGGCTGTGCCACCCGTGATTACGCGTTGCTGGAACTTGCTGCAGACGTTCTCGCTGGCGGAAAGACGAGTCGACTACATCAGCGTCTACTGCAGACAGATGGTGTCGCAACGGATGTCGCGGTGACTGTTCGCGCCAAGGAGTTGGGCTCGCAGTTCAACGTGACCGTGACTCTGAAATCCGGCGCTGATCTGCGAGCGGCGGAACAGGCACTCTCCGAGGAGATGAGTCGCTTCCTTCGCGACGGACCGACGGCTGACGAGATGAAACGAGCCAGGTCGGTGGCCGATGCGCAGTTTGTGCGTCGTCTCGAACGTATCAATGCCATTTCTGACGGCGGCAAATCCTGGATTCTCGGGGCGAGCGAGCTATTCGGCGGATCGCCGGATTTCTACCAGCAGTCGCTCGATTGGGTGCGCCAAGCAACGCCCAACGATGTGCGCAGTGTGATGCAGGATTGGCTATCGGATGGCTCATTCGTCCTCGAAGTTCAGCCGACGCCACGGTTTCGCGTGGCTGCTTCCGGCGTAGATCGCAGCAGAATGCCTGAGCCAGGCGCGCCGTCGGAGCTGCATCTGCCGTCGTTACAGCGCATGACCTTGTCCAATGGGCTCAACGTCGTACTCGCCGAGCGTCACGGCGCTCCACTGGTCAATCTCTC